>DATDMA010000184.1:0-2596 GCA_036519015.1 Pseudolabrys sp.
TCGAGTTGCGCGTCTGATCGATTGAGGCGGCTGTCCGTAGAGGCGGATAAAGGCCCGTCTCATGTTTTCTGCGTCGCCGAATCCCACCGCCTCGGCGATGCGTTCGACGGGTTCGCCCGTCGTCTCGATCCGCCCGCGGGCGAGATCGGTGCGCAGGCGTTCCACCACACGCGCCGGCGTGGTGCCGGTCTGCGCCCGGAAGGCCCGGGTGAACTGGCGCAGGCTCATGCCGGCCGAGCCGGCGAGACGTTCGACGGTGAGCGCTTCGGCGATGTGGTCGCGCGCATAGCCGAGAGCCGCGGCGATCCGGTCGTTCTTCGGCGCCAGATCAATGGACGCTGCGAACTGCGATTGCCCGCCGTGGCGACGATGGTAGACGACGAGGTGCTGGGCCACGCCCTTGGCGATCGCAAATCCGTGGTCCTCCTCGACCAGGGCCAGCGCGAGATCGATGCCGGCGGTGATGCCGGCCGAGGTCCAGACGTTGCCGTCGCGACAGAAGATGCGATCGGCCTCGACGCGGACGGACGGATACTCGCGCTGAAGCCGCGCGGCATAGCGCCAGTGCGTCGTCGCCCGACGCCCGTCCAGCAGCCCGGCCGCCGCGAGGGTGAACGCGCCGACGCACACGCTCGCCACCCGCCTGGTTCGGCTCGCGGTCTCGGCAAGACGGCCGAGCGTATCGGCGGGCAGCGGTGGATCGAGCCGTCCGCCGACGACCATGAGCGTATCAGGCACGGCCTCGTCGACCGACGCGGCAGCGATGGTCATGCCGAGGCTGTTGGTCACGGCGCCCGCTTCGGCCGCCAGGACGGTGATCCGATAGGCGGGACGTCCGAGCTCGCGGTTTGCCGCTTCGAACGCCCCGGCCGGGCCGGCGAGATCGAGCATCTGGAACCCGGGCGAGACATAGAAACCGATCGTCTTCATGTCCGAATCCTAGGGAAGTATGACCTTTCGGTCATACAGCCTCGGCCGTAGCCTTGTCCACACAGGAGGACAGGACGATGGCACAGACAATCAGCGTGGTGGTGCCGGTGTATGACGGGGTCACCCAGCTCGACTTCACCGGCCCGCACCAGTTTCTCTCGCGCACGCCGGACGTGCAGGTCCGGGTGGCCTCGCTCGACGGCCGGCCGGTCACGGCGGACCGCCTCACCTTTTCCAATCTGGAGGACCTCGGCGCCATCGCCGCGTGCGACGTGCTGCTGGTGCCGGGCGGGGGCGGCTGCCTCAACGCGATCGAGAATGACCGCTTTCTCGAAGAGATTGCCCGGCTCGGCGCGACTGCGCGCTACCTGACGTCGGTCTGCACCGGGTCGCTCATCCTGGGCGCCGCCGGGTTCCTGCGCGGCCGCCGCGCGGCCTGCCACTGGGCCTGGCGGGAACTGCTTCCTCTCTTCGGCGCCATCGTCGACGAGGGCCGCGTCGTGCGCGACGGCAATATCCTGTCCGGCGGCGGCGTCACGGCAGGCATCGACTTCGTGCTCGCCCTGATCGCCGAGCTGCGCGGGCCGCGCGTGGCGGAGATGGTCCAGCTCGGGCTCGAGTATGCGCCGCAACCGCCCTTCGATTCAGGCCGGCCGGACACCGCGCCGGCGGAGGTGCTGGAAGCGGTGAACGCGCGCCAGGCAGCGGGCCGGGCTGAACGACGTGTGCGTTTCGACGCCTGGGCGGCCGCCCATCGTGCCGTCCAGGCTGCCTGATGTCATGGAGCGGGAAATGAGCACAAACGACAAGCCCGACTTCAGCGCGGCGCTGACCCTCGGCCGGACGCTGGATCTGAAACTGCCCGACAGCGGCGCCGTCCGCGACGCCCACGACCAGGCACAGGCTGAATCGCCGCCCTGGCTTTTCAACCATGTGATGCGCTCGTGGATCTACGGCGCCAAGCTGGTCCAACGTCGCGCGCTTGCCCCGGATGCCGAGCTGGTTGCCGTGGCGGTGCTCCTGCATGACCTGGGCCTTGCGCGCGACGGCTCTCCGGATCGGCGCTTCGAGGTCGTCGGCGCGGACCTCGGTCGCGCCTTTGCGCTGTCGCACAACATGGGGGAGCGCCGTGCCGAGTCCGTCTGGGACGCGATCGCGCTTCACACCACGGCATCGATCGCGCACTACAAGGGCACCGACGTGGCCTGCTGTCAGCACGGCATCGCGTGCGACTACGGCGGCGTCGGCTATCAGGAACTCGGCGATGACGACAAGAAGGCCATCCTGTCGGCCTACCCCCGTCTTGGCATGAAGAACATGCTGACGACGTGCCTTTGCGGCATTGCCAAGAATCATCCAAACACGACGAGAGACAATTTCATTGCCGACTTCGGCCTGAAATACATTCCAGGATATACGCGCCCGTCAGCGGTTGATTTTCTGCATCAGGCACCCTTTGCCGAGTGAGGACACGTTGGCGAGAACAAGAGAGGCACCGGCATCGCTGGAGAAGCGGGCAGCCGCACTTGAAATGGTGCTCAGGCGAAAGGCCGACATGCCGGAGAATCCGGGCGGTCGGGGTGCCCCGGCACGCATGGGGATAACGTTAATGATGTCCTCCGAAATCAGCTGAACAACGCGACCCGCCAAATAGCGCGACGCTTCA
>DATDMA010000185.1:0-3354 GCA_036519015.1 Pseudolabrys sp.
GGAAGGCTGCGACAAATTCTGTACGTTCTGCGTCGTGCCGTATACGCGCGGTGCGGAAACCTGCCGTCCGGTCATGAAGGTCGTCGCCGACGTGGAGCGGCTTGCCGCCGCCGGCGTGCGCGAAGTCACGCTGATCGGGCAGAACGTGAATGCCTATCATGGCTTGGACGCCAGCGGCGCTTCCGCCTCGCTCGGCGGCTTGCTGCGGCGGCTCAGCGACGTCCCCGGCATCGCGCGTCTGCGCTACACCACCAGCCATCCCAACGACATGGATGACGATCTGATCGCCGCGCATGGCAATCTGCCGGCGCTGATGCCCTATGTGCATCTCCCCGTTCAGTCCGGCTCTGATCGTGTCCTCGCGGCGATGAACCGCAGGCACACGCGCGCGCACTATCTCGGCGTGATCGCGCGTCTGCGCGCCGCGCGTCCCGATCTCGCCTTCACCTCGGATTTCATCGTCGGCTTCCCTGGCGAGACGGAAGCGGACTTCCGCGAGACGCTGACGCTGGTCGAGGAGGTCGGGTTCGCCGGCGCCTATACTTTCGCCTATTCGCCCCGCCCGGGCACCCCGGCGGCCGACCTGGTGGCCCAGGTTCCCGATGCCGAGAAATCCGAGCGTCTGCAACGGCTCCAGGCCCTGATCACCCGCCATTGGCACGGATTCAACGCCAGTTTCGCGGGCAAAACCCTCGACGTGCTTCTGGAAAAGCCGGGCAAGCTCCCTGGGCAACTGGTCGGCAAGTCCCCATATTTGCAAGCGGTACAGGTCATGGCGTCGCAGTCCCTGATCGGGACGGTGGTGCCGGTGACCATCACCAATATCGGTACCAATACGTTGTTTGGGGAGTTGGGAGATGCCACCAGCCATCACCCCGCCCCGGCCGTTTCGCCGCCGACCCTCCCCATCAAGGAGAGGGCGACGGACAGTGCAGGAGCTGACAGCTGACTTTGCGCACACCGGATCCCGTGATCCCGTCCGCCGCCGCCTCGGAAGAGACGGCCACCACGCAGGTCGTGCTTGCCTTCGAAGACAACAAGCTCGCCTCCATTCTCTTCGGCCAATACGGACAGAACCTCGCGCTGATCGAGCGCCGTCTCGGGGTCGTCGTGGATTCGCGCGGCAACCACGTCACGCTGGAAGGCTCGCGCGGCGCCTGCGAACAGGCGCGCCGCGTGCTCGAAGGTCTCTACGAGCAGACCAAGCGCGGCCGCGATCTCTCGCAAGGCGATGTCGAAGGCGCCATTCGCCAGGCGATCGCGCAAGGCTCGCTGTTCGACTTCGACCCGGCAAGCGCGCGTCAGGGCTTCGAGGAAATCAATCTGCGCAAACGCCCGGTGCGTGCGCGCACGGCGGCGCAGGACGCCTATATCCGGGCCCTCAAGCGCCATCATTTGGTGTTCGGCACCGGCCCCGCCGGCACCGGCAAGACCTGGCTCGCGGTCGCGCAAGCCGTGCAGATGTTCGAGCGCAAGGAAGTCGACCGCATCATCCTGTCGCGGCCGGCGGTGGAAGCGGGCGAGCGGCTCGGCTTCCTGCCCGGCGATATGCGCGAGAAGGTCGATCCCTATCTGCGACCGATCTATGACGCGCTCTACGACCTGATGGATGCGCGCATTGTCGAGCGCGCGTTGCAAGGCGGCGAGATCGAGATCGCGCCCCTCGCCTTCATGCGCGGACGCACCTTGGCAAACGCCGCCGTCATCCTCGACGAGGCGCAGAACACGACATCGATGCAGATGAAGATGTTCTTGACCCGCCTGGGCGAGAACAGCCGCATGATCGTCACCGGCGATCCGAGCCAGGTCGATCTGCCGAGCGGGCAGACGTCCGGCCTCGCCGAAGCGATCAGGCTGCTCGACGGCGTCGAGGGCATCGGCCATGTCGCCTTCTCGCATGAGGACGTGATCCGTCACGAGCTGGTGGCGCGGATCGTGGCGGCCTACGACCGCGCCGCGCCCAAAGATGCGCGCAAAGAGCGCGAGGGCAGGGAATGAGTTCCGGAGAGAGGCGGCGCGCCGTTGCGCCGCTGGTCGAGATCCAGGTGCAATCGCCGCTGTGGGACTCAGAGCCGGCGGCGGAAGAGACCGTGCGCGAGGCCATCGCCGCCGCCGCCAAGCGCGTTCCCGCCGCGGGCGAGGTCAGCGTCGCCCTCGCCGACGATGCGACGATCCAAACCCTCAATCGCGACTGGCGCGGCGTCGATAAGCCCACAAATGTACTGTCATTTCCCGCCTCGGCGCCGAAAATCGAGGGATTTCCGGTGCTCCTGGGCGATGTGATCGTGGCCTATGAAACTTTGGCGCGGGAGGCCAGCGAGGAGGAGAAGCCGGTGCTCCATCATCTGGCCCATCTCGCCGTCCATGGTTATCTCCACCTCTTAGGCTACGATCATGAAACTGATTCTGAGGCCGACGCCATGGAAGGGCTCGAGCGGGAGATACTGACCGTTCTGCGCATCGCCGATCCCTACCGCGGCACCGCGCAAGACGACGCCTGACCGCCATGCCCGACAGCGATCCGACCAGTTCCAGCTCCCAGGGCGCGCCGTACGAGCCGCGCCATCTGCCCGTGCCGGTGCCGCCGCCGCGCGAAAACGGCGACAATTGGTTCACGCGCGCCGTCCGCACGTTGTTCGGGTGGAAACCGAGCACAATCCGCGCCGACCTCAAGGACGTGCTCGACGACATGACCCCCGGCGAATCCGGCTTCTCGCCGGAAGAGAGCCGGATGCTCAAGAACATCCTCTACCTGCACGAGCGGCGGGTTGGAGATGTCATGATTCCCCGCGCCGACGTCATCGACGTGCAGCAGGACATCCAGCTCGGCGAACTGGTGCGCGTGTTCGAGAGCGCCGGCCATTCACGGCTTGTCGTCTATAACGACACCCTCGACGATCCGATCGGCATGGTCCACATCCGCGACCTGATCGCGTTCATGACCGCGCGCGCCGCCGTCGACCCGGAAAAGAACGCCAAGCGCAAAAAGCCGCTGCCGGCGGACCTCGATTTCAAGGCGATCAATCTCGCCACGCCGTTGTCGGCGACCAAGATCGTGCGCGAGATCTTGTTCGTGCCGCCGTCGATGCGGGTGATCGATCTGCTCGCGCGCATGCAGGCGACGCGCATTCATCTGGCCCTCGTCGTCGACGAATATGGCGGCACCGACGGACTGGTCTCGATCGAGGACATTGTCGAGCAGATCGTCGGCGAGATCGCCGACGAGCACGACGAGGACGAGCAGGCCGACGTGGTGCGGCAGTCCGACGGGTCCTACGTCGCTGACGCGCGCGCCAAGCTCGAGGACGTGGTGGCGATCGTCGGCCACGATTTCGAACTGGGTGATGCGGCGGA
>DATDMA010000186.1:0-11527 GCA_036519015.1 Pseudolabrys sp.
GCGGTGGTCACCGAAGGCAAGACCTTTCCCGACAATTCGCTGATCGTCGGCGCGCCCGCGCGGGTGGTGCGCAGCCTCGACGAGAAGGGCACGGCCATGATCCGCAACGGCGCCGACATCTACGTGAAGCGCTGGAAGGGCTACGCCAAAGGCCTCAAGCGGATCGGCTGATCGTATACTGCCGCCGCGCCGCTCGCGACATGTCGGGCCTTCTCCACGCATTGGCGCGTGGAAATGGACCGCCGATTATTGTCCGAACTTGTAGGCTAGGCCGACGAGAACGGTCTGCGTGCGGATGCTACCGATGTCCGCGTCGACGACGTCAAAATTTCCGCCGCCGAAAGCTCCGCCCTGGAGAAGAGTCGCGTGATAGCCGGCGTAACGGCTGTAGCGGTATTCACCGCGAAGCAACCAGTTTGGCGCGACCACCGCTTCAAGTCCCCCGCCGACAGTCCAGCCCGCCACAGTCTTCGAGATGCTGTCGGTCCGGCCAGTGGTGAAGTTGGTTCCAGTGCACCAAGCGCCAAACCCCGCGCTGCTGCAAGTGATGCTCGCCTGGCTGCGCATCCACGTTGCGCCACCGGTACCGAACAGCAGCACGGTCGGTGTGATCAAGTACCCGACACGGCCGCGCACGCCGCCATCCCAAGTATCCTTCACCTGCACCGAGTCGTCTTGCGGGAAGGCGCCGAGGAGACCGGGAATGCCGGCCGAAGAAGTCTTGTTGGAAGCCCACGCGACGTCAGCTTCCAGGCCAACAACCCACGACTGTTGTATTCGCCAGTTGTATCCCCCGTAGAGGCCAAATCGGGCAGACGTTTTCGTGAAATCATGTGGATTGTCCCTGCCCGTTAAAAAGAAAGGGGTCGCCAGGTCAGTCGTGGTCCAAGTGTCCTTGTTCCAGCGGCCACCAGCCGAAGCGCCGAGGTAAAAACCGGTCCAGGGGTCGGCGATGATCGCCGGCGCCTTGGTATAGAGTGGTGCCTTGACCGGCATATCCGCGGCGAACGCGCCGGGTGCACACGCGACGCCCATGGCTACCGCGCCAAACAACGCAACGATCAACTGTCGCATTCCGCCCCCCTCAAAAAAATACAACCGAAGCCTAGCTATAAGGGAGGTAACATATACCTTAGTCTAGTGTCGAGGAAGCGCACAACTTAGCCGTGGATAAACTAGCGGTTGTGGCAAAAGCGCCACGGTAATTCGGGCCATTATTGCCGGCTGTACTCTGGAGCAGCACCAGCCCCATAAAGGTGCGGCCAGGCCCTGGGGGGACCTGGCCGCTCACGAACCCGGTCTGGGGACGGGGAGGGGTGGGGACGTGACCGGGAGCGCGATTTCCTTGGGTCGTAAGGGTGTTGTGTTGGTTTGCTCGCGTGCCGCTAGCGCGCCGACACGGTGGTGGGACCGCGCGGTTCACCGAGCGAAACCCACAGGTTCGGATCGGACTGCGACTGGCGCTTCACGAAGCGATAGCCGGTCTTGTACCAGGCCAGGATCTGCATCTCTTGATTGTCGAGGATGAACTCGCCGCGATTGGTCTTCACCGTGAGCACGGCGTGGCCGTCGCCCTTCTTGTCGCGCACGACGGTGATCAGCAGCGCCTCGCGCGGCCAGCCGGCCTGCATCAGCATGCGCCGCTTGAGCAGCACATAGTCTTCGCAGTCGCCTTTGCCGTCGTCGGGGTAATTCCAGCGCTCAACTACGCCCCAGTGATCGAGATCGGTGACCGGCTGGATGGTCTCGTTCACCCAGGCGTTGACCTTGGCCATGTCGGTCCAGGCCTTCGGCGTCATCACGACGTCGCGCGGCTCCGACGGCTTGGTCTCGCATTCCGGCTTGTATTCGACGCAGAACTCGACCCAGCCGATCGGCGAACGCGTCGGCTCCCCAACCGCCTCATAGACCGGCCGCTCGGAAAACGCAGCGGCGCCCGCGCCGATCGACGCGGTCCGCTCGGCGGCGGGCGCGTTGCTGGCCGAAGCGGCCAGCGCTGACCCGGCGATCAGCAACGCCGCGCCGGCTTGAAGTAGTTTGTGAAAACCCGTGCCCATGTCTGTGGCCCCGTCCCGTCTTGTTGGGACTAGAATTGCCACAGAGCTTTTGAAGTGCGGCTAAGTAGAACGAGCCAGTTTGAGTAGAACCAAGCTAAAGAAAGAGACGAATACTGTTAAACCTCGAATTGAATTTGATTAAAAACTTAGACAAAGCAATTTGAATAAAATTTTATACATTAACCGCCGAAACGCTGCATCGGCGCGCTCGCGCACGCGCTGACGCACGTGACGTTTACGATATGTGGCGGCTGTGAAGAGCGGAGGCCGTATCGGGCGAGGAGTTGGCGCAGCGCGTAAAGCGCCCTGTCACGCGACGCAATTCGATGCGTCTCGTTTACGTCGTAGTCAGCTTAATTGCCGGTGACGTTGTCTTCGACGAAGTCGGAATGTTGCAGCCGGGTGAACTCGACCGCGAAACCGTCCTCGATATGGCGGACAACCCGCCCTTGCGTCTTGCCGATGGTGACCATCGCGCCGACCGCCGGGCGCAAGTCGGGCGCGATCGAGATCGCCGCACCGGACTCCGACAGGTCGATGACGCGGCACGCGACATTGGTGCCGTTCGGCAGGATGAGGCGCGCCAGCGGATTGCGCGGGGTGAAGCGGCCGTGGCGGCGATCTTCCGGCAGATTGAGGATCTGCCGGTTTGCGAGCCAGGTGAGCTGGGCGGCGAGCTTGTCGCGCTTGCGCGAGGTCGCTGCGATGCTCATGGCGAAGCCGTTGGCGAAGACGCGGGCGATCTTGCCTTCGAGCCGGCCGAGATGGTCGACGTAGGCGATCACGCGCTCGCCGGGATTGCCCGACACGGGCGCGATCACCGCCATGCCGCCGGGCGACATATCAATGACCTGGCACGGGAATTCACGCCGGTCGGCCAGCATGTAGCGGCCGAGCAGGTTCACCCTCACGCGCTGATGACGCCGGCGCTCTTCAGCCCGGGGCAGTATTCTTGGTTTGGTCAATGGTAGTGCCATTGCAGCCGTTGTTTGCGGCAGTATCCCGCTACAATCGACCCTATTGGCGTAGTGTTAACGGCTCGTTAGCCGATCCGCGCAACGTCACAAGCCAAGTCCTCGGCTGCGCACTGGCGGCCGAGGCCCAACGTCTTGATGCGTCCAGCCGAGGCGGCTCGGCTATTTGAGCGCCGGGCCCTTGGTCGGATAGGGCGGTGCCACGGCCGCCGTCTGGAACGGATTGCCGAGCGGCACGATGATGCGGCCCCAAACGCGGGTGTCCTTGCCGCCGTAGTTCTCTTCCCAGACGTTGGTCGTCACATAGACCTGCGTGATGACGGGGCCGAAGTTGTAGCCGATGAGGCCGCCCACCGAGATCTGTTGCTGTTTGGCATAGCCCGCAAAGGGCTCATTCAGATCGGTCGAATAATAGCCCACCGGACCAAGCTCCCATTTTCCGAACGTCTTGGTCAAAGAGAAGTCGACGTTCAGGAAGTCGGGATTGACCGTCGTTGTCACGCCATTGTCGAGCTGGATGCCCCAGATGACGTTCGCGGCCGCGCTCCAGCCGTCTTTCACATAGGCCAAGCCGAAGCGCTGGTTCAGCGAGGTCGAGTCGAATGCGACGTCGCTCTTCACGCCGAAGTAGGCGCCCAATGCGTAACTGAAGTTGAACCCGTTACCGAGATCCCAAGCGATCTGGCCGGCCAAGAACGGATTGTACATGCCGGAGGCGTAGCCGGCGTCTTGCGTGCCGACCTCCACGACAGGCGTCGCGACGAGAAATTGCAGGCGGCCGCCCAAGATCTGCCATGGAGTGGCCCAGGCAATTACTGGAATGTCGACGCCCACGCAAATGTTGTTGGGACTGCTGTTGCGGCAACCATAGTCGGCAGTGTTCACGAAGTAGAAGCCCGGCGGCAGCGGGACGGCGGTGGCGATGCCGACCGTTTCGCCGGGTTGCGTCACGGATCCGGCGAGCGCCGGAGCAGTCAGGCACAAGCATAGTGCACCTGCTGCGGCAAAAACCTTCAATCTGCTAGTCATTGCATGTCCTCCCATTACGGATGCGAAGTCGCACATCGCAGGACTTGCGTTTCTTGTTGCTCGCGAGACCTCACCGCAGCGCTGGCGTACCGGCGCGCGACATCAGCCCCGCGAGAGGCAACAGACTACCGTCGCGAGGAAAGACGAGTCCTCGCCGGCCGGCCAGAAGTTCAATTCTCAAGTTGGGAGGACTCTCGGCAGCGTGTCACAGCGGGATCGAGACGTA
The DNA here is from genome assembly GCA_036519015.1 of Pseudolabrys sp. GTDB lineage: Bacteria > Pseudomonadota > Alphaproteobacteria > Rhizobiales > Xanthobacteraceae > Pseudolabrys. The sequence goes on from DATDMA010000186.1 coordinate 4,287, forward strand.
ACGACTTAAACCTTCCGTCGATCTCGCCCGACTTGCGAAGCATCAGTTTCCCCGCACTGACGCCTAGAAACCGAAAGCCGCGATTACTTTTTACAAGTCCTGCAAGTGATACTTTAGTCAGCCTCGGGACGGTGTCACTACGCCCGAACACAGTAATCACTGTTTTCTGTGCAGGTGTGGCAAAATTGTCGAATACGAACAGAGCCAGGAGTTCATTTAGGCAATTCTTCGCGCGGCTGTGTGCGGTCGCAAACACAACTCTGATCTACAGCAGCGCGACATCAGCCGGTCTGCTCGCCGGACGGCGCTTCGCGTCCGCCGCTGTAGACCACGAAGCCGTGCCGGAGATGGCTTGTGCCCTGATGCTGCGCGAAGCGCGGTGTAATGATGCTATCAACCTCGGCGCCGACATGGCGCAGCGTGCGCAGCTCGAGCTCGCGCACTGGCTTCTCGCCCAGCCAATACGGCGGCACGGCCGGGGTCAGCACGCCCATGGCGCGAATGCGCGCATGTCCGACATGGGCGAGTGGCAGCAGCAGCATTTCCAGATCGACTTCGGCGCCGTCGGCGGCGCGGCCGATCAGGCCGGCCACCGCGCCAACGGCTTCGCCGGTGACGACGCTCATGAGTTCCTCGATTGATTTGCGGCTCGCCTCGACCCACGACGCGTCGAAGGCCTCGCCTTTGATCTCCCGGCAGAACAGCGCGCAGACCCGTGTGCCGGCGAGACGGAAACGAAGCTGATCGACGAAATCCGCCGCCAGCATGAAGGTGTCGCCGAGCGCATGCCGGATGTCGCCCGGATCGATATCGGACCGTTCCGGGGCGGGGCGCTCGCCGCGCCGCTCGTTCCAGTATTCGAACACCGTCCGCGTCGATTCATGCTTCATATGCGCCACCTGTCCCGTCGCGAGACGGTGCCGGCTTTGCCTGTCCCCGTTCGGGACAAAGCGCCGGCTTTTTCGCCGCGACGATGGGAATGGAGCAGGGCGCGTGCCTTGCGTGCGGATCGCGCCTGCGGCTCTCGGGTTAGTGTTAAAATCGCAAACGCGTTGGTGGCGCTTGCGCGCTCGCGTAAATGTTGTGCGCGATCAGACGGCGCACCGGTTTGCGACACACTCCGGCGCCGCGAGCGAACGGATAAGAGCCCGGGGAGGCGAGGGGACGTGACCAGCGCCGCAAGGCGTGACACTCACCCGCGACGCGGCTCGAGGGAGGGCGAGAGCCCTCCCTCATTTCGTTTGGATCGGCCCCTGCCGTGTCCGCCTCTCGCGCTGCGAGCCGCGCAAGCGCGACAACTCAGATATGTCATGACTTGACGGTTCTTGCCGCGATCATAGATCGCCGGCTCACGTCGGTTCCGATTGGGGCCGATTCTTGGGGCCGATTCCGTTCCACCCACAAAACAAACCGGCTCCGCTTCACGGACGGCGTGATCGTCCCTTTGTCCGATTCGGACTGACCGAAGACCTGCAGAAGAAAAGTGAAGGATGAGACGATGACGACTTCGGCTGCGACGGCGCCGGGCGAGGCCGAACCTATTGATCCGAAGCGCTGGTTGGCGCTCGCCTGTTTGTTGGTAGGCTCATTCTTGGCGCCGCTCGACTTCTTCATCGTCAATGTCGCCATGCCGGCGATCACGACAGGTCTCAAGGCCAGCACGGCCGACGTGCAGTTGGTCATTTCCGGCTACGCCGTCGTCTATGCGGTCTTCCTGATCACTGGCGGACGGCTCGGCGACATCTACGGACGCAGGGTCGTCTTCCTTATCGGGCTCGTCGGCTTCGCGCTGGCGTCCGCATTCTGCGGGCTGGCCTGGTCGCCGCTCTCGCTTGTCATAGGACGCCTGTTGCAGGCGCTCGCCGCCGCGGCCATGGCGCCGCAGGCGCTGGCCTCGATCCATGCGCTGTTTCCGCGGCGCGAGCGCGGACGCGCGCTGAGCATCTACGGGATCACGCTGGGTTTCTCCTCGGTCATCGGCCAGCTCCTGGGCGGCGCGCTCGTTGGCGCCAACATCGACGGTTTGGGCTGGCGTCTGATCTTCCTGATCAACGTACCGATCGTGGTCGTCGCATTCATCGCCACGCTCAAGGTGCTGCGCGAGTCGCGCAGCGAGCGTCGCCCGCGCCTGGACTGGGGCGGCGTTGTTCTGTCGTGCGCGGCGCTCACGGCCTTGGTGTTGCCGCTGGTGGAAGGGCGCGAGCGCGGCTGGCCGTGGTGGTCGCTCGTCATGCTGCTGACCACGCCGTTCTTCGTCGAAGCGTTCCGGCGCTATGAGATCCGGGTCGCGAAGGCAGGCGGCGATCCGCTCGTCGCCATCGAGATTTTTCAATCGCGTGGTCTGCTGCGCGGCTTGAGCGCCATCATGTTCCTCTACGCCATCGCGACCTTCTTTCTGGTCTATTCGATCTATCTCCAGACGGCGCTCGGTTTCGACGCCTTGCACGCCGGGCTTGGGATCATCCCCTTCTCGATCGGCTTCGTGACGGGATCGACCTTCATGCCGCTGTTCGGCCGCGTGCTGGGCAGGGCGGCGACGTCGCTGGGCTTTTGTTTCTCGGCGATCGGCGCGATCGCCACCGCGTTGATCGCCGGCCATTTCCCCATCGGAGTCATTCCTCCGTGGACGTTAATGGGACCGGCGGTCATGGTCATCGGGCTCGGCATGGGAACGTCCATCCCGACCATGATGCGGGCGATTGTCGAGCGCGTCGAGCCGCGTCACGCCGGTCTGGTCAGCGGGCTCGTCAATTCGACGCTGCAAGTCAGTGCCGCAGTCGCCATCGCCGTGTTGGGCGGGCTGTTCTATACGGTCATCGGCACGAGCACTGGCGCCGGAGCGGTGACGCACGCCTTTTCGATCACGCTCCTTGGGATCGCTGCCTGCCATCTCGGCGGCGCTTTTCTCGCGGCCGGTCTCGGTCAACAGCGCCAGGCTTCCGTCGCCGCCGAAGGGGTGACCGCGAAGACGTGCGAGCAGGGCCGATAAAACAGCGATCGGCGGCCGCGGTGCTGCCTAACCTCCGAGGTTGGGCGGCAACCGCAAGTGGCGCGGGAACCTCATGCTTGCGGTGAGGCGGCCAAGGGCGTAACTCGTTCGTTCCATTGGATCGTCTTCGTGAAACGCGAACCCCTCTTCAATATTCCTCCCGTCGTGACGGTCCTTCTGGCCGTGCTCGCGATCATTCACGTGGTCCGCATCTATTTCTTGACCACCGACCAGGACATCGAGGTCCTTCTCACCTTCGCTTTCATCCCGGTGCGCTACGACACATCGGTCGTGCTCGGCGGCGCGCTGCCCGGCGGCTTCGGCGCTGAGGTGTGGACTTTCGTCACCTACTCGCTGCTCCATGCCAGCTGGACGCATCTCATCGTCAACGCGATCTGGTTGCTGCCATTCGGCAGTGCCGTCGCGCGCCGCTTCGGCACCACGCGCTTTCTTCTTTTCTTTGCGGTGACGGCGGCGGCCGGCGCGGCCCTGCATTTGGCGACTCATGCCGGCGAGCAATATCCGATGATCGGTGCATCGGCTGCGATCTCAGGCACGATGGCCGGCGCGATGCGCTTCGCATTTCAGCACGGCGGTCCGCTCGGCATGTTGCGCGGCGACGACGATGAGGCCTATCGCGTGCCTGCGCTGCCGCTCACCGGCGTGCTGCGCGATTCGCGCGTGTTTCTCTTTCTTCTCGTCTGGTTCGGCATGAACATCGTGTTCGGGCTGAGCTCGCTTCCGATCGCCGGCAATGATCAGCCGGTGGCCTGGCAGGCGCATATCGGCGGCTTCCTCGCCGGCCTGCTTCTGTTCTCCTGGTTCGATCCGGCACGAAATTCGCCGCAGCCAGACGATGTTAGTGCGCCGCGACAATAGCGCACGCAGTGCAGCAACTGAATCGCTTGACGGAACTGGAGTTCAGCGGGATCGTTCTCTGCATAGATCGGACTCGCGGGGTCCTTTCCGTGAGCCGTTCGGACACGGAGGCTGCCATGAAGGTCAAGGCGATCCTGGCTGCCAAAGGCGGCGGTATCATTTGTATTGAACCATCGGCCGACTTGGCTGCTGCGGCAAAGCTCTTAAGCACACATCGCATCGGCGTGGTCGTGATCCGCGGCGCGGGGGCTCGGCTCGCCGGCATCTTGTCGGAGCGTGACATCGTGCGTGCGGTGGCCGAGCATGGCGCCGCGGCACTGTCGCTCCCGGTTGGGCAGGTGATGACGCGCGAGGTCGCGACCTGCGGCGAGGACGACACCTGCGCCTCGATCATGGAGCAGATGACGCAACGGAAATTCCGACACCTGCCGGTGATGAATAGAGGCGAGATGGTCGGGCTGATCTCGATCGGTGACGTCGTCAAGCAACGCGTCGTCGAGATCGAGCAAGAATCCGAAGCGATGCGCGATTACATCCGCACGGCGTAACGGCTATTTGGCAACGCCGTTACCGTTCCCGTCATAGGGCTGCGAGAGGGCGGTGATCGCTTCGGTCACCGCCTCGATTGATCTTTCCGCGGCCTCCGCACCGATCGCAATGGCGTCGGCGCCGCGATGGAAGTCGAACCAGCCCACGCTGCCAAGGCGCGGGCTGATCAGCACGTCTGGCGGGTCGCCGGCGAGCCGCGCGCGGGTGATGCGGTCCTGCATCACGTTGAAGGCTTCCACCATCACCGTCGGAATGCCGGGACGGCCGCGCCGGCCGAGCACTTGCCGGCGTATCGAGCGCTCGCGCGAGAACATGCCGCGCAATCCAGTGTGCTTGGGCGGCGTGTGCAGCACTTCGTCTTGATCGTCGGAGCCGTGGCTGGCGATGATGGTGCCGCGGCCGAACAAATCGGAGTTGAGATTGACCGCGATCACGAGCCGCGCGCCGAGCGCGCGCGCGGCCGACACCGGCACCGGATTGACCAGCGCGCCGTCCACCAGCCAGCGGCCGCCGATCAGCACCGGCGGGAAGATGCCCGGCAGCGAGTATGAGGCCCGCATGGCTTCGGCCAGACGCCCGCGGGTGAGCCAGATCTCGTGGCCGGTGTTGAACTCGGTGGCGATCGCCGCGAAGCGGATCGGCAAGTCGTCGATGCGCGTGTCTTTCAGCGCGGCTTCCATGCGCCTGGAGAGATGACCGCCGCGGATGAGCCCGGAGCCGGAGAAGTTAACGTCGAGATAGCTGAGCACGCTGCGCACGTTGAGCCCGCGCGCCCAGGCTTCGAGATTGTCGAGTTCGCGTGCGGCGTAGCAGCCGCCGACCACGGCGCCGATCGACGTGCCGACGATGACGTCCGGCACGATGCCGTGCGCGGCAAGTGTCCGCATCACACCAATGTGAGCAAAGCCGCGCGCCGCGCCTCCGCCGAGCGCGAGCCCGATGGTCGGACGGGTCGCGGCCGGCTGCGGCTGCGTGGTGGCTTCGGCGGCACGGTCACCGTTGCGCGTTCGCGCGAATAAACCTTCGAACACCAAAACCTTTTTCTCCCTTCCCGATCTTCCGACCGGGCAGAGCCAAGGGACAAGGGCTTCACGCCAACATGGTGAAGACTGCTGACCTATGCCTGTGACCGAATAGTGACACGGAGGTGTGCCAGTGTGACAAGGGTAAGGTAAATGCGTGAGGCCCGATTAAGTTGCCGGCCGCTGCATGGCGAACAGGCTTTCCACCACCGCGTATTCGTCATAGCCGCAGCGGGCGATGGGCTTCATCGCCGCGGTGTCCAGACGACCGTTAACGATGAACCGGTCGTCGATATGCACGCCGACCACTTGGCCGAAGACGACATGCGCATCGACCGGCTGACCATCGAAAGTCTCCATGGGGACGATCTTGATGAGCTTGCATTCGAGCGCACAGGGCGAACTCGCCACGCGCGGCGGCTTCACGAGGCGTGACGGCGCAGGCTCGAGCTCAGCGCGAGCCATCTCGTTCGCGCCGTGTGCCAGCGGTGCCGATGTCTCATTCATCGGGTCGCGCAGAGCTAAGGTCGCAAGATTGCAGACGAATTCGCCCGTCGCGGCGATGTTGGAGACGCTGTCTTTGCGCCCCTCGCTGGCGAACATCACGATATTGGGCCGGCTGTTAACCCCGTTGAAGAACGAGTAGGGCGCCAGATTCACCTCACCCTTCATGCTGATAGAGGTGATCCAGCCGATCGGGCGGGGCGCCACGATGGCCTTGAAGGGGTCGTGCGGCAGCACCGCCTTGTCGCGCTTGTCGGGCTCGTAGAACATCCAACCCTCAGGCCTGAAAACGGGTGACGATGGCCTCGAGCTTCGGGCGGTCGCGGTCCTCGGGTGGGTTCTTCATCTTTCCGATATGCACGAAGCCGGCGATGCGCTCATTGGGGCCAAGCCCCAGCCGCTCCAGCACGCGCCGGTCATAGGCATACCACTCGGTGATCCAGGTCGCCGCATAGCCTATGGCATGGGCGGCGATCACCAAAGTCATGGCCGAGGCGCCGACCGACAATTGCTGCTCCCACTCGGGAATCTTCACATGCGGTGCGGCGCGGCACACAACCGCGATCACCAGCGGCGCCCGGGCGAGCCGCTTGCGCTCGAAGTCGAGCTGGTCCGGCGTCGCGTCGGCGCGGTCGGCGCGGAAAACATCGGCAATGATCTCGCCGGCGGCCTCGCGCGCCGGACCCTCGAACACGATGAAGCGCCACGGGGCGAGCTTGCCATGATCGGGCACGCGCGAGGCTATGGTGAGCAGCGTGTCGATCTCGGCTGCACTCGGCCCAGGCCCGGCCAATTCCATCGGCTTGATCGAGCGGCGGGTCTTCAGCAGGTCTAAAGCATCTGGCATTTCAACCTCGTTTCATGCGATTTGCGGCGGTAGCATAGCGTCGAGAGGCTGACAAAGGGGGTAATTGGCTTGAAATCGCCGCGATTTAGACCGAAAAGCACCGAGTGATGAGTAAGGCAAATGCAATCGCCGCCATGGTCGGCCGGCTGGGGCCGGTCTATGCGCTCGCGCTCTGCCTGCTCGTCTCTCAGACTGCCTTGGCGCAGACGCCGGGCGGCAATTCCCTGTTTTCGACGGCGCCAGCCACCGGCCTGATCTCGCCCGGTCCTGTCACGCGCGGCAACGTCTTCGGACCGGGCGGCGCGCTGGACCCGCCGGTGCAGACGCCGATTACGCCGAACAGCGCGCAGATGCCGATGGTCCCGGCCGGGCAGGTGGCGCTCTCGCTCAGCGCACGCTTCGGCAAACAGGCGCCGCCGATCGGTGGCGGGCTGACCTGGCGCATTTTTGC
>DATDMA010000187.1:0-13706 GCA_036519015.1 Pseudolabrys sp.
GCGGAACGATGACAGTATCAGCCCGATGCCCGACTGCGACCCGGCGTTGGCGAGCGTCGTGTCGACCACATTGCCGAGCTTGGTGAAGTCGAGGCTGTTGTCCTGCAACTCCACCTGCATGGTGAAGCCGGCGGCGAAGCCGATGCCCTGGATCGGCGGCGGCGGCAGCACGCGCACGGTCGCCTCCTCGATGCCGCTCATGGCGGCGTTGAGGCTGTTGAGCATCGGCAGCAGGCTTTGCGCCTTGCCGCGCACATCCCAGTCCTTGAGAATGATGTAGGCGACGCCGCTGTTGGCGAGCGAGGCGTTGTTGTCGAGCGCCGAGATGCCGGCGATGGTGACGACTTTGTCGACGCCCGGCGTCTTCTGCGCGAGCGCGCCGACGCGGTCGAGCACGGCCTGCGTCCGCGGCAAGGATGCGCCGTCCGGCAACTGTACGGTCGCGATCATGTAGCCCTGGTCCTCGATCGGGATGAAGCCGGTCGGGATCCGCGAGAAGCCGTAGAGCGCAAGGCCGGTGAGCACAAGCGCGACGATCACCATCAGATGTGCGTGGCCGACCAGCCGCCGCATCATGCCGGTATAGCCGTGCTCGATCTTGCCGTAGACATTGTTGAAGCCGCGATAGAAGACGTTGCGCCGCTCCATCGGCACTGACGGCCGCAGCCACAGCGCGCACTGCGTCGGCTTCAGCGTCACCGCGTTGACGGCGCTAATCAGCGCGGTCGCCGCGATCACCAGCGCGAACTGCGCATACATCTGCCCGGTCAGCCCGGGCAGGAAGGACGCCGGCAAGAACACCGCCAGCAGCACCAGCGTGATGCCGATGATCGGCCCGAGCAGCACCTTCATGGCCTCGATCGCAGCCTGCGGCCCGGTCATGCCGCGGTCGACATTGTGGGCGGCGCCCTCCACCACAATGATGGCGTCGTCGACGACGATGCCGATCGCCAGCACGATGGCGAACAGTGTCGCAAAGTTCACCGTGAAGCCCATCGCTGCCATCGCCGCGAAGGCGCCGATGATCGTGACCGGCACCGTCGTCGCCGGCACCAGCATCGCGCGCCAGTCCTGCAGGAACACCAGGATGACGACGAGCACCAGCAGCGCCGCTTCGATCAGCGTCTTGTAGACCTCGTGGATCGAGGCGTTCACGAAGATGGTGGTGTCGAACGGCACGTCATAGACGAGCCCCTGCGGGAACGCCTTCGACAGCACCGCCATGCGCTTCTTGACTTCGTCGCCGACGTTGAGCGCATTGGCGCCCGGCGACTGGAAGATGGCGAGACCGGCCGACGGCTTGCCGTTGAAGGTGAACACCTGCCCGTAGGTTTGCGCGCCAAGCTCGACGCTGCCGATGTCGCGTATGCGCGTGATCTCCCCGGACGTGCCGGTCTTGACGATGACGTCGTTGAACTGATCGGGATTGTCGAGGCGACCGGCGACGTTGAGCGTGTATTGGAAGGCCACGGTGTTCGGGCCCGGCGGCATGCCGACCTGTCCCGCGGTGACCTCGGTGTTCTGCTGCTGCAGCGCGTTGATCACATCCTGCACGACCAGCCCGCGCGCCTTCATCTTCTCCGGATCGAGCCAGACGCGCATGGCGTATTGGCCGGCGCCGAATACGGTCACGTTGCCGACGCCGGGCAATCTGGAAATGTCGTCCTTGAGGCTGATCGTCGCATAGTTCGCGAGATAGAGGCTGTCGTAGCGCGCATCCGGCGAGCTCAGCGTGACGATCTGCAGGATCGACGTGGACTTCTTCTGCACCGTCACGCCCTGCGCCTGCACAGCTTGCGGCAGCGAGGACAACGCCGCCGAGACGCGGTTCTGCACCAGCACCTGCGCGAAATTCAGGTCGGTGCCGATCTTGAAGGTCACCGTCAGCGTATAGGAGCCGTCGGCGGTGGAGTAGGACTGCATGTAGATCATGCCTTCCACGCCGTTGACCTGCTGCTCGATCGGGAGCGCCACCGTATCGATGAGGGTGCGGGCGCTGGCGCCCGGATAGCGCGTCGTCACCTGCACCGTCGGCGGCACCACGTCGGGATATTGCGCGACGGGCAGCGTCAACAGGGCCACCAGACCGATCACGACGGTGAGGATGGCGATGACGTTGGCGAGAACCGGCCGCTCGATGAAGAATTTCGAGATCATGGCGGCCGCTCAGTTCTTCGCCGTGGAAGGCGACGCCGCGGCGGCCGTGACCGTCTGCGGCTCCACTTTCTGGCCCGGGATCGCGCGCAGGAGCCCGGCGACGATGACGCGGTCGTCCGCGCCGATGCCCTTGCCGATCACGCGCATGGTGCCGTCGAGCGCGCCGACCTCGACATTGCGCTGCTCGACCACATTGTCCTTGTTGACGGTGAGCAGATAGCGGCCGCTCTGGTCGCTGCCGAGCGCGACGTCGGGCACGAGCAGCGCGTCGTCCTCGGTTCCGGTCGGCACGCGCACGCGCACGAACAGGCCGGGCAGCAACGCGCGGTCGGCATTCTGCAGAATGCCGCGCACCGCCAACGTGCCGGTCGAGGAATCAACCGTGGGCGAGGCGTAGTCGAGCGTTCCGGTGTGCGGATAGCCCTGCTCGGTCTGTAGACCGACGTTGATCGGCACCTTTTTGAGGTCCTGCGGCGTCAGTCCGCGCTTGCGCATCTCGGCGCGGATGCGCAGCACGTCACGCTCATTGACGCTGAAGTTCACGTAGATCGGATCCTGCTGCACGATGGTCGCCAGCACCGTCGGCTGCGAATTGCCGCCGACATAATCGCCGATCGACACCGTGCGCGCGGTGACGACGCCGTCGAACGGCGCGGTCACGCTGGTGTAGCCGAAATTGATCTGGGCGAGCCTGGTGTTGATGTCCGCCTGGCTGACATTGGCCTGCGCATTGTCGCGGCTCGCGGTGGCGTTATCGAGCTGCGCCTGAGTGTTCGTGCTGGTTTTGCGGAGATCAGCCTGCCGCTGGTATTCGAGCTGCGCCTGAGTGAGCAAGGCATTGGTGCTGTCCTGCGCCGCCTGCGCCTGCTTCCATTTGAGCTCGTAGGATTCCGGCTCGATGGTGAAGAGCACGGTGCCCTTCTTCACCAGATCGCCGTCGTTGTAATTGATGGTCTGGATGAAGCCGGGAACGCGCGCCACCAGGTTGGCGGTGTTAACCGCCGCGGTGCTGCCCGTCGCATCGAGGTAGATCGTGACGGCCCTCTTCACCGGCGTCTCGACCGTCACCTTGGGCGGCGGCGGCGCGACGTAAGTGTTGCGTTCGCCGCAGCCGGCGAGCGCGGCCACGATCAGACACGATGCCGCCGCGGCGCCCCAACGTCGGGCGCCCCAACGCCGTGTGAATGCCGATGATCCGCCCATATCGTCGCCCCCGCGCAAATATGATGCCCGGGCGAAGCATACAGGTCAGTCATCCACGCCGCCCGCGTAGGCGACAAGGGTTCCGCGAATTCAACACATTTGCAAGGTGTAAAAAATGAAAGGACCGGGGCGGCCGCGCCGTCCCCGATCCTTCAACTCAGGCAGGCCTCAGGAGTGGACGCCTCAGGAGCTGGCGCCCAGCACCGTGACCGCGCGGCGGTTCTGCGACCAGCAGGAGATGTCGTTACACACCGCCACCGGCCGCTCCTTGCCGTAAGAGATGGTGCGCATGCGGTTGGCCTGGATGCCGCGCGATATGAGGTAGTCCCGCACCGACTGCGCGCGCCGGGCGCCGAGCGCGATGTTGTATTCGCGCGTGCCGCGCTCGTCGGCGTGACCCTCGATGGTGAACTGAGAATATTGCGCATAGTTGGTCAGCCACTGCGCCTGCTTGTCGAGCGTGGCGCGCGCCTGCGGCGTGAGATCGGTCTGGTCCGTCTCGAAGAAGACGCGGTCGCCGACATTGACCACGAAGTCCTGCTGGCTGCCTGGCGTTGCCATGCCGGCCGCATTCGCCTGCGAATCTTCAGTCGCGTTCTTCGCGCAGGCCGAAATTGCCAGGGCCGCGGCCAAAACTGCCGCCAGCCGCGCGCCGCGTAGCACTTGCTTGATATCGATCATACCGGTGACTCCATTCTCGCACTGACCGGGGATACGTCCTGCATGACCTACCCGAACCGGTAGCCAACATTCGGGAGCATGCGCATACGCGTTCGTAGCAGCCCCTTCGTTAAGCGAACGTTCCATCAACCTTGACGGAACCTTTATTTGGCCATCAAAGCTGTCGGAACCGCGTAAACCATTCCTCATGGTTAAGAGACGGTGAAATAAAGGCGGGATCAGGACAAAAGTGGCGACCAGGCCGGGTCCGACGCAAAGCTGGGCGTTGGCACCTTCAATTCGTTGCGGCCTGTGACATCAATCGTGAACAGGTTGGGGCCGGCACCGATATCGCGGAAGAACATGATCACCCGCCCGTTCGGCGCGAAGGTCGGCCCCTCGTTGTGATAGCCCTGCGTGAGGATGCGCTCGCCCGAGCCGTCCGGCTTGAGGATGCCGATCGAGAACATGCCCTGCGCCTGGCCGGTGAAGGAGATGAAGTCACCGCGCGGCGACCACACGGGCGTCGAGTGATGCCCCTCGCCGAAGCTGATGCGCTGCGCCGGGCCGCCGGTCGCCGCCATCACATAGATCTGCTGCGTGCCGCCGCGGTCGCTCTCGAAACAAATGCGCGAGCCGTCCGGCGAATAGCACGGCGCGGTGTCGATCGCCGGGGTGTCGGTGAGGCGCGTTGTCTGCTTCGAGCGCAGGTCCATCACGAACAGATTGGCATTGCCGCCCTGCTGCAGGCTCATGATGACGCGCTGGCCATCCGGCGAGAACCGCGGGGCAAATGACATGCCCGGGAAATTGCCGACGGTCTCGCGCTGGCCGGTCTCGATGTTGAGCAGGTAGACGCGCGGATCGCCCTGTCCGTAGGACATGTAGGTGATCTCTTGCGTCGACGGATTGAAGCGCGGCGTAAGCACGAGGTCGTCGCCGCGCGTGAGATAGCGCACGCCGGCGCCGTCCTGGTCCATGATGGCGAGGCGCTTGACGCGCCGCTCCTTCGAGCCCGTCTCGTCGATGAAGACGACGCGGCTGTCGAAATAGCCCTTCTCGCCGGTGAGGCGCTCGTAGATCGCGTCGGAGATGATGTGCGCAATGCGGCGCCAATTGTCCTGCGTGGTGAAATACTGTTTGCCGTCGAGCTGCTGGCCGGCGAACACGTCCCACAGGCGGAATTCGGCTTTGAGCCGGCCGTCGCTCTGCCGCGTCATGCGGCCGGTGACCAGCGCCTGCGCATTGATCACGCGCCAGTCGGCGAAGCGCGGCACCGCATCGGTGTTGCTGATCTTTTCGACAAAGGCCTGCGGATTGATCGGCGCGAACAAGCCGCTGCGTTGCAGATTGTTGGTGATGACCGCCGTGACGTTGCGTGCCGTGTCCGCCTCGGCCTGCGCGCCGCCGACAAAGTCGGGCAGCGCGATCGGCATCGGCTGCGGATTGCCCTGCGTGACGTCGAGACGCAGCACGGCGTTGGCCGGCCGCGCGGCGATGGCCGCGAGTGTGCCCGCGCCGGCGCCGGCCATCCATTGGCGGCGATTGATCAGCGGGCGGTTGCGGATCGCGCTCAGATCAAAAAACGAATGAGTCATAGGTTTCAACAAATGCCTTTTGGGGTGTCAGCCGCGGAACATGTCACGTGGATCGAATGTCACTTCGATGTCTTGCCAAGTGTCGTAGTGCTCGGGCTTGAGCATGTCGAAGGGCTGGCCGCGGAACACGGCGCGCACGGCGCTGTCACGCGCGGTGACGTATAGCTGCCCGTTGCCGCTCGAGAGCACCGTCGGTGGACCGCTGAGGCGTCCGTCGCGGCCGAGCCGGATGCGAATGCGGACCACGTAGTCTTCCGGATTTTGGATGCCGACCGGCGGATTCCACAGCGCCATCAGCCGCGCGCGCAGCGCATCGAGCTCGGACTGCGAGAGCTGCGAGGCATTGCCCAGCGCCGTGCCGAGCGAGGGCGAGGAGCTGAGCTCGTCGCCGGCGGCGGCATGGCGCTGCGGCTCGCGCTTGTCGAGCAGCGCGGCGATCTTGTTGGGATCGAACTGCGGCTCTTTCTTTTGCGGCGGCTTCTTCGGCGGCAGCGGCTTCGGCTCGGCCTTGGCGTCCTGCTTCTCGTCCTTCTTGAGCTTGTCAGCGATCGGATCGGCCTTGGCCTGCGCCATCTGCTCCGGCGGCTTCTGGGCGGCCGGCGGCTTGGCGTCCTTCTTCTCGACCGGCTTCTGCTCGGGAGTCGGCGGCGGCTCCGGCGGCTTCTCGGCCGTCGCCTTGATCTCCGGCTTGTCGGTGATCTTCGGCTTGCTGTCCTCGACCGGCTTCACCTCGTCCGCTTTTTTCTCCACCAGCGGCTTGGGCTTCTCGGCTTTCGGCGCGTCCTTCTGGCCCTTCGTGATTTGCGAGAAATCCTTCTCGCTGATCATGTCAACGGGCAGCGAATCCACCGGCGTCGCCTCCAGCGTCTTGCCGGAGAACGAAACCATGGCCCACACCAGCACCGCTGCGTGGAGCCCGGTCGAAATCACCGATGCGGTCTTCATCTGCATCTATCTATTTCGAGCCCTGCTCGAATTCGGTCACCAAGGCTACCCGGTGAAAGCCGGCCGACGACAGCTGGCCCATCACCCTCATCATCGTCCCGTAGTCCACTTTCTTGTCGCCGCGCACATAGATGCGCGCGTCGTTGCCGCCACGCGCCTGCGCCACGGCCTGCAGCTTGGCGATCAATTCGTTGACGTCGGTTTCGGAATTCTGGAGATAGACCTTCCCCTGCTCGTTCACCGAGATGGTGAGCGGTTCCTTGTCCTGGTCGAGGCTTTTGGCCTGGCTCTGCGGCAGGTCGATCGGCACGCCGACGGTCAGGAGCGGCGCCGACACCATGAAGATGATGAGCAGCACCAGCATCACGTCGACCATCGGGGTGACGTTGATTTCGGCCATCACGCCGCGTCGGCGATGACGGCGCTTGCCGCCGCCTCCAACCGCTGGCGTGCCGGCGTTGGCTGCTGCCATGGTCCCCTTACCCCCGCTCGTCGATCTGACGCGACAGGATCGCGGCGAATTCGTCGGCGAAGCCTTCGAGCCGCTGGGCCTGTTTATTCACCTCGGACGCGAACTTGTTATAGAAAATGGTCGCCGGTATGGCAGCGACAAGGCCGATTGCTGTCGCAAACAGCGCCTCGGCGATGCCCGGGGCCACCACCGCCAGCGAGGTATTCTTCGACGCCGCAATGGATTGGAAGCTGGTCATGATGCCCCAGACGGTGCCGAACAGGCCGACGAAGGGGCCGGCCGAGCCGACCGTGGCGAGCACCAGCAGGCGGCGTTCCAGCCGCTCGACCTCGCGAGCGATGCTCACGTCCATCACCTTCTCGATGCGCATCTGCAACCCGCCGATCGCTTTCGCCCCGCCCTCGAAGCTGCGCTTCCATTCACGCATGGCGGCCACGAATAGCGCCGCCATGGAATCGTTGGGGCGCGTGGATAGCGAGCGATAAAGCTCCTCCAGCGACTCGCCGGACCAGAAAGCCTGCTCGAAACGGTCCATGGCGCGCCGCGTGCGCGCAAAAAGCACCGTCTTGTCGATGGCGATGGCCCAGACCCAGACCGAGCACACCAGAAGCCCGAGCATGACCGTCTTCACGATCCAATGCGCGTGCCAGAACAGCGTGAACAGCGAGAGGTCGGAGGACGTCAGCGGCAAAGCCGATTGTGCCACATCGGCAGGATTCATGGGCACGTCCCTTTCCGCTCTCCGGCTCCGTCGGTCAGACCGGCGCGGCGCACAATGCAAGAAACCCGTGAGCGCGCCTGGCGAATCCGCTCGCGCACCCGACCAAACCTGAAAGTTTCGCGAAAACCTGAGTGTCTACCGCCGGCAGACCCACGGAATCCCCGCGAAACTTGGCCAAACTAGGGCGCGGAAGCGGGTTCATCTGACCGGCGCAGGGTCGCCGTCGGAACGCGGACATCGCCTTCCGAACCCTACACCAGCCCCCTTAACAGCGCTGATTATGGTTAAGAACTGGTTACCCGGGCCGTGTCAACGCGGACTTGAAAAGATTCGATGGGCGCTTGGACCTGCTCCCCTCCCCCCGCGCGCGTTTGCGCGTGGTGGGGAGGGGTTGGGGGGGACCCAAATGCAAAGGCCGCCCTCAAGGGAAAGGGCGGCCTCGCATGGCAGTTCGCTTGGGGAGAACCGTCAGCCCTGCTGTTGGGGGGCGTCTTGGGCGGGGCGGTTGCGGCGTTCAGCCATGAACTGGTCGAATTCGGTCTTGTCCTTGGCGAAGCGCAGGCGTTCGAGGAACTCGCGGAATTCGCGCTGCTCGTCTTCCAGGCGCTTCAGCGTCTCGCTGCGATATTCGTCGAAGGCGCGGTTGCCGCTCGAGGGCGCGCCCGTCCACGGATTGCTACCGCTCCACGGGCCGCCGCTCACCTTCGTGCGCATCCAATCCATCTTGCGCTGCATGCGCTCCATCTTGTGCTGCCAGCGGTCTTGGCCGCCGTGATATCCGCATCCCATGCGTCCGCTCCCTATCGTGTAGGCCAGGGCCGCCAGACCGAGCGGCCACCAAGCCATGAAGCCCAGAACGATCAGTGCGATCCAGGCGGGTTTGCCGAATTCATCCAGTTTCGCCGTGATGGTCATTGTCGGCCTCGCGTGAATGTAAATAACATTTACATTGATAGGGTCATGACAGCTCAATGTCAAGACCCTTCACATAGGGTCGCCGAGGTCCGGGGGAAGACGATGGACGGAGGAAATTAGCTGCGGCCGCTTGTCGCGTCGGGCCCGAGCCCGAGGCCGCGCAGATAGATCAGCACCGCCGCCTCGAGCAGTTCTTCCGGCGGCATCGGCAGCACGCGCCGCGCGGCATCGCCGCGGCCGAACAGCGAGGCGATGCCGTGCGTCACCGACCAGATGTGCAACGCCACCATCAGCGCCGGCGGTCTCCCCTGCGGCGGCATCAACGCCACGAGCTTTTCCGCCGCCGTGCGCAGCACGCCGAAGGCGCGCTCGCTCGCCTCGCGCAATTGCGGATCGCTGTCCGGCGCAACGCCCGCCTCGAACATGGCCGAGTAATAGGCCTGCTCGCGCTTGGCGAAATCGAGATAGGCCTTGCCGAGCCGATCGAGGGCGGTCATCGCGTCGGGGCGGCCATCGTTCCAGGCCGCCTGCAGCACGCCGGTGAATTCCTCGAAGCCCCGCCGCGCGACATCGGCGATGAGTGCGTCGCGGTCGCGGAAATGCCGATAGGGCGCGGCCGGGCTCACACCCGCCCAGCGCGCCGCATCGGCGAACGTGAAGCCGGCCGGCCCCTTCTCCGCGATCAGCGCGAGCGCGGCCCGCACCAGGGCTTCCTTGAGGTTGCCGTGGTGATAGCCGCGCGGCCCGTCGCCTTTGCCCCAGCTCATGTGAAAACCTTCATGTGAAGGGCCTTTACATGAGTCCGGGGGCCGCGTCGATGTATTCGCCGATAAACCTTGCTGCGATCAGGCGTGCCGGCGCGGCCGGGCGGCGAGCGGGAGATCGTCAAACAGCGTGGGACCGGTCGGTTGCGCACCCTCGATGGTCAAAAGGCGCAGTTTGGTGACCACGCCGCCGCTGGCCGAAAAGCCGCCGGTCTTGCCGCCGGCGGCGAGCACGCGATGGCACGGCACGATCAGCGGGGTCGGATTTTGCCCGAGCGCCTGGCCGACCTCGCGCGCAAGCGTGCGGTCGCCTAGCCGCTCGGCGACCTCGCCATACGTCAGCGTCTTGCCGGCCGGGATCGTACGGGCGATGTCGTGGACGCGCCGATTGAACGCGGGCCGGTCCTCGGCATCGAGCGCGATGCCGGTCAGATCGGCCTGCTCGCCGCGCAGCAGCGCAACCATGCCGTCGATCGCATGCTGCACGTCTTGCGGAGGCGGCGCTTCCTGCGCGCCGGCAAATCGACGCAGCAATCGCGCGCGGGTCGCACTCCCGCTTGCCTCGGGAAGCTGCACGCCGGCAATGCCGCGTTCGCTCCAGACGATGCCGGCGACGCCGATGGCCGTGTCGAACAGTGCAAAGTTCCGCTCTGTCATCATGCGGTGAAGCTAACACGCCGCGTCAGACGACGCCGCCCGATTCCTGATCGGCTTTCATAGCGATGCGCAGCGGTTTCGGGATCGGCCGCGCGCGGCCGCCCGACACGAACGCGACCTGCACGCGCGCTTCCACTAGCAGGTCTTCGCCGCGGCGCACTTGCTGATAGAGCATGACTGAGGCGCCTTTCACCTCCTCCGGCGTGGTGACAATCTCCAGGAGGTCGTCCATATGCGCCGGCTTCTTGAAGTCGAGCGTCATGTGCCGCACCACGAAGGCGAAGCCCGGCGCTTCCGCCGCCGCCTGCGCGAACAGCGCGCGATGATCGGCGCCGATCAGGCGCAAATAATTGGTCCGCCCGCGCTCCATGAAGCGCAGATAGTTGGCGTGATAGACGATGCCGGAAAAATCCGTGTCCTCGTAATAGATGCGCACCAGCTGATGGTGCTTGCCGTCACGGATTTCGCCGTCGAGGGAATTCATGCGCGCTACGCTCTCAGATGTCAGGCACCGCGCGAGCGGCACCTCCAAAACCCACGAATGAAAATGAGCTAGCCGGCCCGTGCCAACGGGGGCGTCGGTTTGGGAACGTCCTGCTTCCATTCCTTGGCGGCGGCAATCCAGGACTCGATCGCCTCCTGCACGTTCTTCAAGGCCTCTTCCGGAGTCTCGCCATCGGATATACAGCCCGGCAGATCGGGGACAGTCGCGAGATAACCGCCGCCGTCGCTCTCCGCCAGCCGCTCGATGCGGACTGCATATTCGAGTTTCATGGCCCGTCTCCGTGGGTCTCAATATAGCGCACGAGCTTGCGAATGTAGACCGGCTTGATCGGGCGGCGCGCCGGAATCGTCAAGATTTCGCGCGCTGAAGGATGCTTCGCATGGCAGTGCGACGTTCCTTTCCCGGGCCGGAACAACAACCCGTACTCCCGACATATGGCCTCGACGTCGCGAATAGTCCAATCACCCGCCGGATTGCGTTTCATACGCTCCAGCAGGTCGGAGGCCATCACTCTTCCTCATCCCCGCCGAACAACCCGAACTGCGCCGGATCGCGCTGCGGCTCGGCGAGGCCGAGATGCTTGAAGGCGGCGGACGTCAGCAGCCGTCCGCGCGGCGTGCGCTGGATGAAGCCCTTCTGGATCAGATAAGGCTCAATGATGTCCTCGATGGCGTCGCGCGGTTCCGACAGCGCCGCCGCGATCGTCTCCACGCCGACCGGCCCGCCGCCGTAGTTGAGCGCGATGGTCGAGAGATAGCGCCGGTCCATCGCATCCAAGCCGGCGGCATCCACTTCGAGTGCGGACAGCGCGCCGTCAGCAATCTTGCGATCGATCTGCGCGGCGCCGTCGACATGCGCGAAGTCGCGCACGCGGCGCAGCAGGCGCCCGGCGATGCGCGGCGTCCCGCGCGCGCGCCGCGCGATCTCGTTGGCGCCGTCCGGCGTCATGCCGATGCCGAGCACGCGCGCGCCGCGCGACACGATCAGCTCCAGCTCTGCTTCGGTGTAGAAGTTCAGCCGGATCGGAATGCCGAAACGGTCGCGCAGCGGATTGGTGAGCAGCCCCGCGCGCGTCGTCGCACCGACCAGCGTGAAGGGCGCGAGATCGATCTTCACGGACCGCGCCGCCGGCCCCTCGCCGATGATGAGATCGAGCTGAAAGTCCTCCATCGCCGGATAGAGGATTTCTTCCACCGCCGGATTGAGCCGGTGGATCTCGTCGATGAACAGCACATCGCGCGGCTCGAGGTTGGTCAACAGCGCGGCGAGATCGCCGGCCTTGGCGATCACCGGACCGGAGGTGGCGCGGAAGTTCACGGCCAATTCGCGCGACACGATCTGCGCCAGCGTGGTTTTCCCCAAGCCCGGCGGCCCGACGAACAGCACGTGGTCGAGCGCCTCGTTGCGAGACCGCGCGGCCTCGATGAACACGCTCATGTTCGCGCGCGCCTTCTCTTGGCCGATGAAGTCGGCCAGCCGCTGCGGACGCAAGCTCGCGTCGACGTCGTCCTCGCGCTTGTCGGCGGTCACAAGTCGGCGGGGTGCGGTGGTCATCCCTAATCCATTCCCCGCCGATATTTGTTCGGCAGCAACTCGCTGATGGTGGTCACCGTCGGTCCCACTTTGCCGTTCGGCACGATCACGCGCGCCTTGGGATCGTAATCGTGGATCAGCTCACGGCAGGTGCCGCAGGGCGACACCACGCTGATCTCACCCTTCTCGCCTGGCTTGGGGTGACGCACGGCGACGATGGTCTCGATGCCGTTGTCGCCCTTGTCGGTCAGTGCGGTGCCGATGGCGATCGCTTCGGCACAGACCGCGCCGCGCCCGACATAGGCGTCGAGATTGACGGCGGTCACCACGCGGCCGTCGCGCGTGCGCATGGCCGCGCCCACCTCTTGCCATTCAACGCGATAACGCGATTTGATCGCCGCGGTCGCGGCCGTGATCAGTTCTTTGTCTTTGTCGCTCAGCTTCGTCGTCATGTACGCGTACCGTTCCTCATTTCGCCAGTTCCTTCAGGCCCTGGCGTATCAACGTCGCAGTGTCGGCCCCCTCGCCTGCGTTGCGTGCCGCTGCGGCGATGGCCGCGGCCGCCTGCGGCTGACCGTAGCCGAGATTTACCAAAGCCGACACGGCATCGGCCACGGGCTTCGGCGCGCGCTTCTCGTCGAGCGCGCCGGCAAGATGCACCACCGCGGGATCGAGATTGGTCAGCGCCGGCACCTTATCCTTCAACTCCGTGACGATCCGTTCGGCGACCTTCGGCCCGACGCCCGGCGTGCGCGCGACAATCGCCTTGTCGCGCATCGCCACCGCATCGGCGAGCTCCGACAGCCTCAACGTGCCGAGCACCGACAGCGCGACTTTGGCGCCGACGCCCTGCACCGTCTGCAACAGGCGGAACCATGCGCGCTCGGCATCGCTGGCGAAACCGAACAGCTTGATCTGGTCCTCGCGCACATAAGTTTCAATCGACAGCGTGGCAGCTTCGTTTGGGCCGGGCAGCGCCTGCAGCGTGCGCGCCGAGCAATGCACCTGATAGCCGACACCGTTCACGTCGAGGATGACGTAATCCTCGCCGTAGCTGTCGATGATGCCCTTGAGCTTGCCGATCATGGCTGCGGCTGCACTCCCGGTTTAGGATAGAAGGACGCGATGTCCGGATCGAGTTCGACCGGCTTGCGCATCGGCTTTGTCTTTTTGGTGTCGCCGGCATCGTCATCGTCCGGACCGGGCCCGATGCGGATCATGCGCCGCGCGAGCAAGCCGAACAGGACGAAGGCTGCGCCGAGACCGAGCAGCATCAGCGAAATCGAGCTCGGCCCCGGAATGAGATAAGACTCCGCCGGATTTTTCGGATCGTAGGCGATCTGAACGGTCGAGCCCGCCTTGTAGGTGTCCGCCATTTTCGCCGCGCCCGCCGAATTCTGCATGTTGAAGTCGTAGGGCTCGATACCGCCGCCGAGATAGGTTTTGCCGTCGACGCTATAGAGATAATGGACGGCGAACGTATTCCAGTGGTCCGGCCGCCGGACGTCGCGCGTTTTCTCCTCGTGGTAGGTCAAATTGGCATCGACGATCTGCGCCGCCGCGCGCGGCCATTTCA
>DATDMA010000188.1:0-2742 GCA_036519015.1 Pseudolabrys sp.
AGGCTCGAGATCACGAGTGTCGGGATGAAGGCGACGATCACCACCAGCGGTGCGAAGACGGTGCCGTCAGTCGCCGGCCAGGCCTTCTGCTGCGCTGCTTGATAGAGCAGTGATAGCGCTATGCCCTGGAGCAGACCGACACTCAGCCGCGTCCATGCGACAGCCGGCACACTTGCCCGCATTCTCCGTACCCCCGTTAACGCGATAAGCCTTATCGCAAGCGAGCGATGATGGCTCATTACAACCTTGTCATGTCGGATTGCGATGCCTACGCCCGATGATACGGGTGGCCGGTGAGGATCGTGGTCGCGCGATAGAGCTGCTCCAGCAGCATGATGCGCACGAGTTGATGCGGCCAGGTCGTGGCGCCGAAGGCGAGCCGCAGCGTGGCCTTGTCGTGCAGGCTGGGGCTCAGTCCATCCGCGCCGCCGATCACGAACACGACGGCGGGCTTGTCGTTGCCGCGCCATTGGCTGATCTGTGCCGCCAAGGTGCCGCTGTCGAGATTGTCGCCGCGTCCATCGAGCAGCACGACCACGGCGTTTTGCGGGATGATATTGGCGAGCGCGATCGATTCCTCGAGCATGCGCTTGCCCGGATCCTCGGCGCGGCTTTCCCTGATTTCGATGATTTCGACGTCGCGCAGGCCGAGGCTGCGGCCGGTCTGTGCCGCGCGCTTGCGATAGCGCTCGGAAAGCTCTGTTTCCGGGCCCTGCTTCAGACGTCCGACGGCGGCAACGACGATACGCATCGTGCCGGGAAGTGTATCAGCTCGGACGCGGTTCGTCCGCTGTGCCGGCCGACCACATCTTTTCCAGATTGTAAAAGGCTCGGATCTCGGGCCGGAAGACGTGGACGATGATGTCACCCGCGTCGATCAGCACCCAGTCTCCTTGGCGCATGCCCTCGACGCGCACGCCGGAGACGCCAGCCGCGTGGATGTCCTTGACCACGCGATCCGCGATCGACGCGACATGACGCTGGGAGCGGCCGGTGGCCACGACCATAAAGTCGCCAATCGAAGATTTGCTGGTGAGATCGATGGTTACGAGGTCCTCGGCTTTACTGTCTTCCAAACACGCGAGGACGGTGCGGAGTGTCTCCTTCGCACTGGGGCGCCGGGAGACGGGTTCGGGCATACGCTGCGCCCGAGACAGTGCAGGTGTCGACAGGGGGCCTGATCCTTTCCGTTTGTCGCTCTTCTGGTGTCGTACTTGGACCCGTTTAAAGACCGGGAACACAACCAAGATAGCTACTTGGAAGCCTTCTTGCCACCCTCGCGAGCCGCAATCGGCTCTTCGACGGTGGGTTCCTTGGTGTCGCGCAGGGCCCGCAGGGCGGTGGACGACAGCGGCGATTTCAGCCCGTGCAGGAAAGCCCAGGCCGGGGGATGGCGGCCGGGCAGACTCGACACATTGTTTTCCGGGATGCGCGCGTAGCGGAACGCCTGAGCCGCCGCACTGGCGCCGGCGTAAAGGCTCGGTCCCAGGCGATCGATCACCACGATGGGCACAAGCTTCGCGATGTCGCGCCATTTCTGCCAGCGGTGGAAGCTCCGCAGATTGTCCGCGCCCATGATCCAGACGAACTGGACGCCGGGGCAGCGGGCCCGCAGCCAGGAGATGGTGTCGTAGGTGTATCGCGTCTTGATGACAGCCTCGAGCCCGGTGACGTCGACGCGCGGGTCATTGATCAGGGCGCGGGCGGCGGCGATGCGCTCGCCGAGCGGGGTGAGGCCGCTGGTGTTCTTGAGCGGGTTGCCCGGCGTGACCAGCCACCAGACACGGTCGAGCTTGAGCCGCTTGAGCGCGAGCATGGTGGCGGCGCGATGCGCCTCATGCGGGGGATCGAATGTCCCGCCGAACAGGCCGATTCTCAATCCGGGCGCGTGCGGGGGCAGGACGCGCTCGGTGCGGGCGAGTTCTTGCGGGTTCACGGCCTGGTCTGACCGCTTCCGTGGATGCGGTATTTGAAGGTGGTGAGCTGCTCGGCGCCCACCGGGCCGCGCGCATGCAGGCGGCCGGTGGCGATGCCGATCTCGGCGCCGAAGCCGAACTCGCCGCCGTCGGCGAACTGGGTCGAGGCATTGTGCAGGACGATGGCCGAGTCGACTTCCGCCAAGAATTTCTCCGCCGTGGCCGCGTCATTGGTGATGATGGCGTCGGTGTGGTGCGAGCCGTAACGCTCGATATGGGCGATAGCGGCGTCAACGCCGTCAACAACTTTGGCTGCAATTATCGCGTCAAGGTATTCAGCCCCCCATTCGTCCTCAGTCGCCGGCTTCACGCGGGGATCGACCGCCTGCACCGCCTTGTCGCCGCGGATCTCGCAGCCGGTGTCGAGCAACATCTCAACCAGCGGCTTGAGATGCGTCGCCGCGCAGGCGCGGTCGACCAGCAGGGTCTCCGCGGCGCCGCAGACGCCGACGCGCCGCATTTTCGCGTTGAGTACAATGGTCTTGGCCATGTCGAGTGAGGCTGCTTTGTCGATATAGACATGGCAGACGCCCTCGAGGTGCGCAAATACCGGCACGCGGGCTTCCGCCTGCACGCGGGCGACGAGGCCCTTGCCGCCGCGGGGCACGATCACGTCGATGTTGCCGCTGACGCCGCCGAGCATGATGCCGACGGCGGCGCGGTCGCGGGTCGGCACGAGCTGGATCGCGGCGGTGGGCAGGCCCGCCTCGCCCAGCGCCTGCTCCATGATGGCGACGATGGCCCGGCTGGAGCGGCTCGAGTCCGA
>DATDMA010000189.1:0-5021 GCA_036519015.1 Pseudolabrys sp.
CTCCTTGCCGGTCGCCTTGTCCTTGGCGTTGACGTTGACGATGCCGTTGGCGTCGATGTCGAAGGCGACCTCGATCTGCGGCACGCCGCGCGGCGACGGCGGGATACCGACCAGATCGAACTGGCCGAGCATCTTGTTGTCAGCCGCCATCTCGCGCTCGCCCTGGAAGACGCGGATGGTCACCGCGTTCTGGTTATCCTCGGCGGTGGAGAAGACCTGGCTCTTCTTGGTCGGGATCGTGGTGTTGCGGTCAATAATGCGCGTGAACACGCCGCCCAGCGTCTCGATGCCGAGCGACAGCGGGGTCACGTCGAGCAGCAGTACGTCCTTGACGTCGCCGGCCAGCACGCCGGCCTGGATGGCGGCGCCGATGGCGACCACCTCGTCCGGGTTGACGCCCTTGTGCGGCTCCTTGCCGAAGAACTGCTTCACGACCTCCTGGACCTTCGGCATGCGCGTCATGCCGCCGACCAGGACTACTTCATTGATCTCGCCAGCGGTGACGCCCGCGTCCTTGAGCGCCTTGCGGCACGGCTCGACGGTCTTCTGGATGAGATCGTCGACCAGCGCCTCGAACTTGGCGCGGGTGAGCTTCATCGTCAGGTGCTTGGGACCGGAGGCATCCGCCGTGATGAACGGCAGGTTGATTTCGGTCTGCGTGGTGGAGGAAAGCTCGATCTTGGCCTTCTCGGCGGATTCCTTCAGCCGCTGCAGAGCGAGCTTGTCGCGGCGCAGGTCGATGCCCTGCTCCTTCTGGAATTCGTCGGCCAGGTAATTCACCAGCCGCATGTCGAAGTCTTCGCCGCCCAGGAACGTGTCGCCGTTCGTGGACTTCACCTCGAACACGCCGTCGCCGATCTCCAGCACCGACACGTCGAAGGTGCCACCGCCGAGATCGTAGACCGCGATCAGACCGGTCTTCTGCTTGTCGAGACCGTAAGCAAGCGCGGCCGCGGTCGGCTCGTTGATGATGCGCAGCACTTCAAGGCCGGCGATCTTGCCGGCATCCTTGGTGGCTTGGCGCTGGGCGTCGTTGAAATAGGCCGGAACGGTGATGACCGCCTGATCGACCTTGGCGCCGAGATAGGCCTCTGCGGTCTCCTTCATCTTCTGCAAGATGAAAGCGGAGATCTGCGAGGGCGAATAAGTCTTGCCGTCCTCCTCGACCCAAGCGTCGCCATTCGACGCCTTGGTGATCTTGTAGGGGACGAGCTTCTTGTCCTTCTCCACCATCGGGTCGTCGTAGCGCCGTCCGACGAGGCGCTTGACCGCGAAGATGGTCTTTTCCGGATTGGTGACCGCCTGGCGCTTGGCCGGCTGCCCCACCAGCCGCTCGCCGTCGTCCGTGAACGCGACAATTGACGGCGTCGTCCGCATGCCTTCGGCGTTTTCGATCACCTTCGGCGTCTTGCCTTCCATGACGGCGACGCACGAATTGGTAGTGCCGAGGTCGATGCCGATGACCTTGCCCATGGTATTTCCTCTCGTTTTGCGGCGGGCCGGCCGGGCCTTTTGGCGCCCGAAGGGAAACGTCCGCGGCTCATCCGCTGATCCCCGATCCAGCCCCCTGGATACGCGATTCGCCGCACCTGCGCGGCTCAGTGGGTCATATAGGAGGGCCCTAGGGGCCCGCAAGATGTGTAAGTAGGCGTTCGCTTTTTCGGCCCGAGGGCACAGACGTCTGTTCCTGGGACAGCCGCCACAGATGCCGGCCCATGAACAGCACGAGCACCAAAGGCGCCAGTGGGATATGAACGGCGCCGGCGAGCATCGCCGTCACCGGCAGGGTCCATACCGCAATTGCCAGGCGATGGTCCACAACCTCATTGTCGAAGCGCCGGCGAAGCAGATCAACAACCCACCCGAGAACCACCAGGTCATAGGTTAACGACCAGGGCGTCGCCAAAAACGTCGCGGCGACCAGCACCGCGGTCGAAAGCACCGGATCGCGCCGGCGCCAATAGGTCCACACCACGGCCATGACCGCTGCGGCGGAGACGACCGCCTGAACGCCCCAGGCTGCCGCAATTGGCAGGCCGACCAGCCGCGCCGCGGCAAAAGCGGAGCAAACCATCGCCTGCAGGAGTCCCCCGCCCTCCGTGAGCAGCCAATGCTGCTGCGGCGTCACCTTGTCCAGGTAGGCCATCCAAACGTCGGCGCCAAAGAGCGCGGAGGTCAGCGCAACCAGGACCGCCGTCGTGACAGCAGCCGCGGCGATGGTGCGCCAGCGCCCGGTCATGATCAGCATCAGCGGCAGCAGCAGGCCGAGCTGCGGCTTCACCGTGAGGATGCCGAACATCACTCCCGCGAAAAGCGGGCGCCGGTCGAGACTGACGAGACCGGCGATCAAGAGCGCCGCGGTGAAAAAGCCGTTCTGGCCGAAGAAGACGCAAACCGCGACTCCCGGCGCCATTGCGAGGAACAGAAGATGATCGCGGCGGAAATTGCCGCCCGCCGCAGCCACCACGTAGAGCGCGACGCCCGCGATACACCACAGCGCATAGGCCGCGAGATAGGGCATGAGCCCGAACGGCCACGTGAACAGGATGAGATGCGGCGGGTAGGACCAGTAATGCGGGGGAAGTTGCGTGCCGAAGAGTGCCGTGATCGCGTCGTTGTAAGCCGCGAGATCGAACCATGGCGCCGGGCCGCCGGCGAACGCCGATTTCCCGCCCATCCAGACGTTGATGAAGTCGCGGCCAATTGCGTAGCCGCTGACGTCGATCGGCGGGTGAAAGCCGCCGTCGTGCAGGGCGGAGGTGACGAGATAGCAGCCTTCGAGCACGAGGAAGAATGCAGCCGCAGCCACCGTCAGCTTGCTATAGAGTTCCTCGGCAGCGGTTGCCGGAGCCGGAAAGTCGCTGGCGACTGGCTGTGAGGCCGACATGTCAGGGTTGCCTGGGGCGACGCTTTGGCGAAGGGGGCTGCCCTGAAAAAGTAGCGGTCCGGCGTTAACGGGGTCTTTCCCGCCGGGATTTCCCGTCAATGCTGGGCGATGGTAAGGCCCTCCCAGCTCCAGCCGTCAGGTCACGCGATCATGGTTCTCTTTCGTAGCCTCTGCGCCTCCGCGCTGCTTTTTCTCACCCTCACCGCTTCCGGCGCGGCGGCCGAGGTCGTCTATCCGCCGGGCCTACGCATCGGCCTGGCCCCCCCGGGCGACGCCAAGGTCAGCACGCGCATTTCCGGCTTCGACGATCTCGACCGCAAGGTCGCCATCGGCATCCTCGACCTGCCGGGCGGCGCCTATCCGAGCATCCAGGCATCGATGTTCGGAGCCAATCAGACAGGCCTCGAAGACGTGAAACGCGAAGCGTTCCCGTTCGAGAACGGCATGGCCTTTCTGCTCAGTGGCCGCGCGCAGCAGGACGGCGTGGCGCTGCACAAGTGGTTTTTCCTGGCCACCACGTTCGCCGGCAGCAAAGTGCAGAACCTCACCGCGCTGATCAACGTCGAGGTGCCGGAGAGCGCGCGCGCGATCTACACCGACGAAGTGATCCGCAAGGCGCTCTCCACCGTCACGTTCCGGCCGACTCCGGTCCAGGAGCAGCTCGGAATGTTGCCGTTCAAGCTCGGCGACATGGCGGGATTTCGTGTGGTTCAGGTGCTGCAGGAAGGCGGCGTCATCCTCATCGACGGCCCGGGCAACGACGTCAACCGGCAGCCTTACATGATCGTCTCGGTCGGCCGCGGCAGCCCGAGCGAACCCGACGATCGCGCCCGTTTCGCCCGCGATCTCATCGCGTCAGCGCCGGTGCGCGATCTCTCGGTGCAATCAGCGGAGCCGATGCGCGTCGGCGGCTTCCCCGGCCACGAGATCAGGGCCACGGCCAAAAACCTCAACGGCGAGGCGATCTCGCTGGTGCAGTGGCTGCGCTTCGGCGGCGGCGGCTTCATACGCGTCATCGGCGTCGCCGGCACCGATCAGTGGGATACGTTGTTTCCGCGCTTCCGCGCCGTGCGCGATGGCGTCGATCCGAAGTGAGGGCTGGAGCATTTTCCAACCCATTTGCGTCAGTTTCTCAGCCGTCATGCCCGGCTTTATGCCGGGCATCCACGTCTTTCTTACGTTCTGCAAGCAAGACGTGGATGGCCGGGACAAGCCCGGCCATGACGCAATTGACGCATTCCGATCGGAAAAGCGCTACTTCGCCGGGCTGTTGTCCGGCTGCGGATTGTCATTGGCGGTCTGCTTCGGCGGCGCCTTGACGACGCCGACGAGGGCCGGACGCAGCACGCGATCGCCGATCATGTAGCCAGACTGGATCACCTGGCCGACGCTGCCCGGTGGCAGATCGGAATTCTGGATCTCGTACATCGCCTGATGCACGTTGGGATCGAACTTCTCACCCTCCGGCGAGAACTTGCGCACGCCGTTCTTCTCCAGGCTCTTGAGCAGTTCGCGCTGGGTGAGCTCGACGCCCTCGATCAGCGCCTTCACCTTGGCGTCCGCCTGCTCGCGCAATTCCGGCCCGGCGGTCTCGAGCGCGCGGTGCATATTGTCGGCGACCGCAAGCACATCCCGGGCGAAGCTGGCGATGGCGTAGACGCGCGCATCGGTGACCTCGCGCTCGGTGCGCCGGCGCAAGTTCTCCATCTCGGCGAGCGTGCGCAGCAGCTTGTCCTTGAATTCGGCGGCGTCGCGCTGGGCCGCGGCGAGTGCCGCGGCATCGGCCGAAGGGGCAGCGCTCTGCGTCTGCGTCTTGTCAGCGGCCTGCTCGGCCCCGGTGTCCATGGCTTCGGCCTGACGAGCGGTGGTATCCGTCATCGTATTTCCATCCTCATCATTGGTCGGATGCTCGGCATATCAGGCCTGCGACCCGAAAAATCAAGAATTTTGGACGGCGCGATCGTGGCGATCTTGCGCCGTCTGCCGCCGGCAGCCCACATCCACGTAGATACCTAGTATAAATTAGGTACCAGAGGGCGCCCACGGGCTAAGAAATTTACGGCGCCAGCAGCCGGCTCACCACCCGTGCCGTGTAGTCGACCATCGGGATGACGCGGGCATAATTGAGCCGGGT
>DATDMA010000190.1:0-5655 GCA_036519015.1 Pseudolabrys sp.
CCGCGAGTCGATCGGTCGAAGAGGCGAACCCCGACCCGACTTTCAAGGGCCGTGAGTTTTCGGCTCAGAGTCGCTCGTTTCATGCCAAGGATATTGGCGGCATGGGCGATGCTGCCGAGATCTGAAATCAACAGCGCAAAGCTGAGGGACTCTGGGTTGAGGTGCATTTTTGCCTCATCAGAACCGATTTAAAGGTCGTACGATTGCCATCACGTATTTGTCGGTTGTCGGTCGCAGCGATGGATGCGCTCCTGGCGCTCGTGCGCGACAGGCCGGCCGCCTTCACCACACAACCGATCTCCCGAGAGTTCGACGAGGCTGGTGTGAAACGCGACCGGCGCTGGTTAGAAGAGTTACGCGAACGCGAGCACGTCCGAAATCGGCCGACGCGGCTTCTGCGGCCAATTCGCCTCCGTCGGATAGCCGACGGCAACGAGGAGTGCCGGGACCTCATTATCGCTGAGACTAAACTCACGTGACACGCCGACCGGATCAAACCCGATCATCGGCGTAGTGCCCAGACCCATCGCCTGCGCGGCGTGAATCAGTCCGCTTGCGCCAAAGGTCGCCGATCGAATTGCCTCATCGCGCTGGGTCTGAGGCTTCTCGAAGTAAAGCGA
Source organism: Pseudolabrys sp. (assembly GCA_036519015.1). Lineage (GTDB taxonomy): Bacteria > Pseudomonadota > Alphaproteobacteria > Rhizobiales > Xanthobacteraceae > Pseudolabrys. The sequence goes on from DATDMA010000190.1 coordinate 621, forward strand.
TTTTGCTGCGGCTTCCCAGCCCGGCACCATCTCGACAGGCATGAAACCTGCCGCAACCGAGCCCGCCAGTCGATCAGCCATCACGTCAGCCACGGCCAGTTCACCGACCATGATGAAAGTGACGGCAGCTTCGGTAACCTTGGGCTGATCAGCCGCAACCGCCCGCAGCCTTGCTTTGGCTTCCGGCGACCGCACCGCTATAAAGCGCCAATTCTGCAGGTGGAACGCGGTCGGGGAGAATGTCGCCAGGCGCACCAGCTCACGAATTTCATCGTCGGGAATGCTTTTCGACGCATCGTAAAGGTTGGTGGTTTTCTGGCGCTCGATCGCTTCAATCACAGAAGTATTCATCGCAATATTCCTTTAGTTGAGCATTGTTTCGTGGATCGGGGCCGCGGGCGTCTTCGGACGTTGCAGCGCATGAAATTTGATCAAGGGAGATCGGCGGCCGTCACACGCAGCACTGCCGCGCCGGTGGTTCGGCGCTCTTCGAGATCATGGTGAGCTTCGATTAGCTGGCTAAACGGATAAAGATTGCTCGGATCGACCTTGAGAATTCCCGTCGCGATTGCGTCGAATAGGTCGGCTGCGGCGATCGCCAGATCTTCTGCAGTGGACGTATAGTGAGGGAGAATGGGCCACGTCAGATAAAGCGCGCGTGGTGCCAACTCGAATGGGTCCACCGGTTCCGGGAACCCAGACGCCTTCCCGAATTGCACAAGCGTTCCGCGCGGCCTGAGAACTGCCAGCGACCCACGGAACGTGTCCGCCCCGACGGAGTCGAAAACAGCTGCCACGCCATTGCCTGCGGTGAACGCGAGCGCTTCGGCGACGAAGTCTTCGGAGGAATAATTGATGACGTGGTCGCAGCCGGCATGACGTGCAAGCTTCGCCTTAGCGTCGCTGGACACTGTGCCGATCACCTTTAGGCCAAGTGCTTTCGCCCATTGAACGAAAATCTGGCCTACACCGCCCGCTGCTGCATGATACAGAACGGTGTCACCGGGTCGGAGCTCGAGCACCTCTTTGAGCAGATAGCGAGCGGTGAGCCCCTTTAGAAAGGCACTAGCTGCCTGGTCGTCAGAAACACCTGCCGGAATGCGGACAAGCCGGTCTGCGGGATGCAAGCGGGCCGTAGCGTAGGCGCCAAATGCGATATCGCCATAGACGACGCGGTCACCCACGCTGACGTTCTTGACGTTTTTGCCAACGGCTTCGACTACCCCGGCGGCCTCGTCGCCGATGATCGCTGGAAAGGCAGGGACCGGAAGAGAACCTCTACGATAATAAACGTCGACGAAGTTGAGACCTATGACGGTGTTGCGGATCAATGCTTCATCGTCGCCCGGCTCACCCACGACGATGTCCTCGAACCTCAGGACTTCGGGAGGACCATATTCGTGAATACGGGCGACTCTCGCGGTGGTTGGCATGACATTTCGCCTTCAAAGCGCCAGCGATCATCGTTCGCCTGCTCGCAGAGCGGCGCGAATGTTACTTGGCAGTTGGTGGAGGATGGTCGCGGCCGGTGTGATTTGCCCCAAGGCGGAGGACCGGCCGCGGCAGCGTCTAAAGCGTGATGCGATGTCCGCTGGCTGACGAGACCGCTGCCTGTTCAAGCAGCCGCTGCATGAAGAGGGCGTCCTCGAAGCTGGGCACGGTTCGCGAGCCGCTTGCGAGATCGCGGGCATGAACCTCGAAGAGATCGGCGAGCTCCAGCACGCCGCTAGGAAGATCAGAGGGTGGCAACCAGTTGTACGATGCGGGCACTGCGAGTGGCGCCATCTTGGTGTCCGCTACGCGGGCACCGAATAGATTATATTCTTCGCCCACGTCCCCGAACGCCGAGGTGTTGGTGATCTGCAAGTCACCATCATCACCCGTGATATCGATCTGAACGCCGGTGCCATGATGCTTCCCGCCCTCGATATGAACGGCGAACACGGCTCCGCTTGCGAGGATGCCTTGCAGCAGCAATTGATCCGGAACCTTCGTGCTGATCTCCTCGCCCGTTTCGACGATTGTGATTTCCGGCCACTGGTTGACAGAAACGGCCGAGATCTCAGTCGGACGGCCTACGATCGAGAAGAGCGGGTCCATCAAGTGCGCGCCGAAAATTGAGGTAACGCCCATGAAATTTTCGGGGAAGGCGCTCCAACGAAGCGCCTTGCTGCGATTTTTGCCGAAACTGCTCACCGTCACATGCATCCTGACCGAGCGCACACGACCGACGTAGCCATCGCCGAGAAGATCCTTCAGATAGCGCAGCCCTGGCGCGAACCGGCGTTGGGTGCCGAGAATGGTTTGCACACCAGCTTTTGCCGCAAGGTCGACCAGTTCAGCCGAGGTCTTCGAGTCCGGCGTCAAGGGCCACTCGCAGTACACGGTCTTCCCCGCAGCGATCGCTGCGCGTACCGCTTCCTCGTGCTGCGGACCTGTCGTGAGCACGAGGACGATGTCGACGTCTGGATGGCGAACCAATTCATCGATCGATCCGACGACATGCCTGATACCGAAGGTGTCCGCAGCAGACTGCGCGGCGTCGCGACGCTGGCTGTAGACAGCCGCCATTTCATATTGCGGCATAAGGCTGAGCACGCGAACGGGGCCGTTCAAAGCCCAGTTCCCCACGCCGATCAAACCGACGCGGATCATCGGGCGGTTGGCAGAGGGGGCACTGCTGTCGGATGTCGTCGATGAGGTGGACATGGGCTTCTCCTGATTGTTGAAGCCAATATCGGTTGTATTTGTCTCGTCGATAATTAGGCTATTCTCAATTGGACCTTTCGGGATTTGCGAGAAATGGACACCCTGGAAGCCCTCCGCCTGTACGTAACTATAGCTGAGACCGGCAGCTTTTCAGCCGCCGCCCGCCAAGTGTCTGTTTCGACCTCAACGGTGACGGTCGCGCTTCAGCAGTTGGAAGAGCAGGCGCGTGTTAGTCTGATCACGCGATCGACCCGCAGATTGAGCTTCACGTTCGAAGGGCGACGTTTTCTCGCCGATGCTAGAAAGCTCTTGGCAGACTGGGACGCATCCATCGCCGGGGTTCAGGATGGGCCCTTGCGCGGCCCAATCCGGATGACGGCCACGCAAGATTTTGGCCGGACCGAAGTAGCGCCGCTGATCGATCGCTTCCTCGACTTACACCCCGCCGTACAAATTGCGCTGCACTTGTCCGATGGTGTCGTCGATCTCGTGGAGCAGGACATTGACCTAGCACTCCGCAATGGCCCCTTGGCGGATTCGGCTCTCAAGGCTCGACTGATGCTTCGAGGGCGCCGCGTGGTGTGCGCCGCGCCATCCTATTGGGCAAACCATGCTGCACCCAATCACCCAGATGACCTGGCCGCGCACAATTGCCTCGTCCACCCGCGCCCTGGATCGACCTTTTCTTCGTGGTCTTTCACCGTTGAGGGACGACCGGTTACGGTTCGTGTTGCGGGCAATCGCGTTGCCAACGATGGCGGCGTTCTTCGCCAATGGGCGCTCGACGGCCACGGCGTCGTCATGCGAAACGATTTGGATATCCGCAAGGAGCTTGCCTCTGGCGCACTTGTCACCGCTCTCGACACGTTCGTGACTTCCAACGCCAATCTGTACGCTGTCACCGCAGGCAGCGTCTCCAGTCAGCGTGTGCGAACGTTCATCGATTTCCTGGCGAAGAATCTGGTCGCGGACTGACCTTTCCGGTGCCGCTTTAACGACATTGCTCGCAAATCCCGAAAAGTCCTGTCGACATTCATCCGATTATCATCGTCTCGACAATGCCCGATATCCCACGTGCACCAGAAACGACGGGCGGAGCCGCTGCCTTCGGTCTGGTCTGCTCACGGCTGTGAGCGTGAATCGAGATGAAGGACGCCCGTGATGAAGAAGATCCCCGTCTATGTGAACCCGTACGATAAGGTCCATTTTGGACCGTCGACTGTCATGACTCTGCACCGCTTCGGCATTTTCGATCCCGACGTCGCGCGCAGGGTCCCGACGCTGTCGCCTTTTTCTGCGAAGCTGACAGCTCATCTTCGTTTCCAAGGAATCCCCTTCGAACCCGTCGCCGAGCAGGGCGTTGGCAATGCGCCGCGTGGAAAGGTGCCTTTCATCACGGTCGATGGCGTGAAAGTCGCCGATTCCGACCTGGTCATCGGCTTTCTGAAGACCGCCTTTCCAGATCCCGACGCCGGTTTGAGCGACCATCAGCGCGCTGTCGGCCACCTCGTCCAGCGTACGCTGGAGGACCACCTCTATTGGATCGCGCTGATCTACGAGTTCTATGATCAAGAAGGTTCGGACTGGTTCTTCGAGCATGCCTTCGGCGGAATAGGCCCCGGCCTTCAGGGGCTGCGGGACGACATGGAAGACCGCACCTACAAGCAGGGCATCGCGCGTTATACGCCCGACGAAATCGTGGACAAGGCGTCCAAGGACCTCGCGGCCGTCGCCGAAATTCTGGGCGAAAATCGATATCTTCTCGGGACCGACCGGCCGACGTCTTTTGACGCGGTCGTCTTCGGAATGACCATCCTGGTCTATCAGCTCCGCGAGATGCATCCCAGGCTGACCGACTACGCCCGAAGCCTCCCGAACCTCACACAGTACATCGGCAATTTGCTTACCGAGTTCTTCCCCGACCTCGATCGCGACTTCTAGCCATTGCCTAGAGTTTGCGGAGTCCTGGCTTTTATTTGAAGGAAACCGACTCATGGTCGAACAATCCGTTCCGGCTGACTCCGTGTCAGCGCTTCGCGAGAGTGCTCTCGCCGCCGCCGGCGTCCGCGGCATTTTTAAAAACCTGATCGACGGAAAGAGTGTCGGTGCTCGCAACACCCTGGATGTTCTTGATCCCGCCACCGGTGAGCTGCTCGCCAAAGTGCCCGACATTGAGCGCGACGGAATGGATGCAGCGTTCGCGGCCGCGCGCCGAGCCTTTTCCTCGTGGAGCAAACTGACCTGGGAGGCGCGACGATCGATCCTCGAGAGGGCGATCGAGAATGTCAAAGCGCATCGTGAAGAGCTCGTCACCCTCCTCATGGCC
>DATDMA010000191.1:0-8027 GCA_036519015.1 Pseudolabrys sp.
ATCAGCAGCGTGGCGATCAGCGTGTATTCCTGCGCGCGCGCGGCGTCGATCTCGTCAATGTCGACCGTCATGTCGCCGCCGTAAAGGTCTGGACGCAAAGTGGCGCGATCAACGCCGGTGACGGCTTCGACGGCGATCACACGTTCTGCGGGAATACGGATCCAGTTGGAAACTGACGGCTGGGAAATACCGATTTGACGCGCAAGCTCACTCACGCCGCCTGCGGCGCGTATCGCCTCCGAAAGACCCGGTTCGCGCATCGAATAAAGTTTCTCTTCCGAATAGTTCCAAAGAAAAACTAGCGCGCACTCAAGGAGCGGGCAATAGCCTGGGGCTATGAGAGGCGATCAACAATCTGGCAACACACGAGGAAGTGCGCTGCCGTGCCGCCGAATACTTGCCTGGGTTGAATAATTGTTCGCCTCATCTTGCTGCGACGCAATATTCTCGTCGCGCTGCACAATTTTCTGCTCCATAACCACCTCTACGGGCGTTTGCGTTTCAACCTTCGGAGAGTCCTCGCTTGCGCAAGATGTGTCCGCCGCATCCGATTCGCGCGATGGGCTAACCGCTTGCGCGTCGTCAATCGCTTGCAAGTCGGGCCCGGCCTCAGTCTCGGCCGGTTGTGCATCGCCGAACAATTGCGCCACCATCTTCTTGACGTCGAAGCCCGGATCGAGCGGACCGAAGCCTGGCGTTTCCGGCGAGTTGAAGTCCCAGTCGTTCTCAGCCAGTCCCTTGAATGCACGGATCACCGGATCGGAGGTCCACGCGCGACGAAGCGCCGCATGCCGCAACGCCGACGGCACGCCCGGTTTTAAGAACGCGCTGATGTCGGTGTCGCCGCCGATCGACTCGATCGGCGGAAGACTCTCAACGTCGAACTCAGGCGCGGCAGACCCTGGCGCCTCCGGCGCGCGTGCGGCAGGCGCAGGGGCAACCCCGCTCGTCACCGGCGGCGGAGCTTCCGGCGCAGGCAGAGCCTCGGCCGCGGGTGGCTTGAACTCCTCGGCGCGCTCGGCCGCGACGGCGCGTTTGCGCCGTGCCCAACGCGACAGGAAATCGTCCGCTTCGCTCATCGCTTGTCGTCGTCCTGCAACGGCCCACGCCGCCCCAGCGTATCGGGATCGGCGCGGTCGCGTTTGCGTTTGACGAATGCCCTCTCCACATGGTGCTCGGCAACGAAGCCCGCAACCACCTCCTGGATCGGCACCGGCATCGGCACCGCCTCGACCAGATCGTTGCCGGCTTCAGTCATGCCTTCGCCTTCGGCCGGATCGGCGGTGACGGTGAACAGCGCATAAGGCGGATCGGCTTCGCGCACGCGTAAGACCACCCACAGATGCGGCTCGCCGCTCGCCAAATTGTCGCGATAGTTCGCGGTTTCACTGCGATGCAGCTCGATGTTGGCCGCGCCGGCATAGAATTGCGCACGCTCGCTGTCGTCGGACAGCTTGGTCCATTCCGGCGTCTCCGGCACGCCGGTCAGCACGCCGACCGGACGCCAGAGGAAGTCCACCCACTGGCTCGCGCTTTTGCTGCGCTCGACCAGAACACCGACCGGAATGACCGCAAGCGGCGGTGCGATGCTCAACTGACGGCCTCCAGATGCCGGACCGGCAAGCCGGCCACCAGATTCTGCGGCTTCATGCGGATGGTCTTCTCCGGTGACATCGCCAGGATCATGTAGACGGGCTCGCCCCTCACCGTGTCGAGCATCAGCGACGGATCGCTGAAGGTGAGCCGGAACAGGCCGACCACGCGCGCCATCGTGGCGTCGTCGAGTTCCTCGCCGTGCCACAACATGTCGCCGATCTTGCTTGAGTCGGCGTCGAGCCCGACATACCAGGCGAGGTTGACCTCGCGCAGCTCCTTGAGCGCCTTGATAGTCACGTCGATTCCGATCACGTGCGCGATCCAAAACTGCATCGCCTGCGCCAGCGCCTCGAGGCCATCGCGGCCCGCGGTCAGATCGAGCGCCATGTCGAACTGGTCGCTGCGCTGCCAATAGCTTTCGGCGTTGCCGTCATTGATGATGTCGATCGCCGCCTCCGCCGGGATGCCCAGCATCGAGACGAGCGGCGTCACCGGCGCGGTATTGACGCCGCCGATGGTTTCCTCGTCGGCCGCGATCAGCGATCCGTCGTGCAGCGTCACGCGCTGCGTGCGGAAGAACATCTCGGCCGCGCGGAGCACGCGCGCATCGGCGATGCCGTCCAGCGCATTGCGCATGATCACGTGCACAAGCTGGTTGACGAACAGCGGCGGGAAATTGCCGGTGCCGTTGCGCACCAGATCGGCATAGGAGGCTTCCAGCGTCTTGTGGCGCAGCAGGTGGTCGCGGAAGCCGATCAGCAACTCCCAGTTCTCGCGCGCGTCCGCGTCGGCAATGGCGGCGATGTCAGTGGCCGACACCGGCATGCGCGGATCGGCGAGCAGCGCGCCATGCAGCGTGCGCTCGACCGCACACGCCTCCGGCGGCGGGATCAGCTCCGGCCGCGCCAGGTAGACCTTGAGGAATTCGTCGGTCACCTTGAGCCCGCCGCCTTCAGCGCGGTCGAGCAGGTGATGGCCGCAGGAGATCCAGAAATCGTTCATTTATGCTCCCGTTGGGCCATAGCGATGAGATCGACCGCATCGGCCGGCTGTTCGTCCTCGCCCTCCACTTCTAAGAAAGAAAAGGCGCGCAGCGGCTTCGGGCCGTTGCGCGGACGCAGGGTTCGAAAGGCTTCGCGCACCTCACCGCCCTCGGAACTGCGGTGCACGGCGATCAGCGTGTCCTGTGGATGCGTGCACAGCGACTCGGCAAAGGCGACCTCCTCGGCGGCGGCGCCGCGTGCCGCTTCCAAATCGGGCGCGCCCAAATTGCGCAGCAATTGCTGCGCCAGCATATCGACGACAGTGCGGCAGTCTTCCTCATTCGCATCGACGATCTGCGCCAGGGTCGACCAGCCGAGCGAGCCGACGCCGAGGAAGCCGCCGCGAAAGGCCGAGCGCGCCTTGCCTTCGAGCGCCGCGGGGTCGCCGTCCCAGAACATGAAAGCGCCGGATACCGCCCATTCGCCGGGCTCAGCCGCCTTCTCGAAGATGAAGGTGTCGGAGGGATCGAGCCTTATGGTGCGCAGGAGCTTCACGTGCGCGGCCCCTTGCTCACTGGATCGTACCAGGAGGGCGCGGCCAGCAGCGGCACGAGCTTCGTGCGCGCGACATCGACCTTGCCAGTGCGGCGGATCATGAGATCGCCATTCTCGTCGATGGCGCGGCGCACGCCGCTCTCGCGCGCCAGCAGTTCGAAGTAGTTCTTCGCCACCGCGTCGAAGCCGTTTTCCTGCCAACTATCGAGTGCCACCATGAGATGCCGTGCAAAGCCTTCCACCACCTGGTTGGACATCAGGTCGGTGAAGCCTTCCTCTTCGAGCGCGGTGACTAACGGATTCAAGCCGGGCTCCGTGCCGGTCATCGATACGGTGCGAATCATGCCGCCGAACACCAGCCAGTCCGGTACCTCATCCTCGGCCGTGCCTTGCGGCCAGGCGAGCCGGCCGCCGCCGACCAGGCCCTGGTTGACCGAGATCGCGTCCGGCCACGCAATCGTGATCGCCGTTTCTGGCTGAGCGGAAGAGATCAGCGCATCGGCCAGCGCCACCATGCCGGCATAGAAGGCGCGCCGCGCGCGGACGAGCGGCTCCTCCGGTTCCAGCACCACGGCGAACTCGGCGAGATCGAAGCGGCCGACATAGACCAATGTGCCGGCGCCCTGCTCACTGGCAATGGATATTGCATGCGCGAAGGCATCGCCCAATTCACGCAGGCGCACCAGCGTGAACGGCGGCGGCAGCAGCATATCCGGCGCGCTTTGCATCTTCTGCCGGGCTGTCTCCAGCGGCATGTCCGCTCACTCTACCTTTCTTGTTCGAATAACTATAATTATAGGCTGAAGGGGCCCCGAGGCCAGTCCCGCGCCCGGGTGAAGGTTACGGGCGAAGCCGCAGACGGCCTTCGCCGTGTAGATAGGCGGGCCAACCAAAAGGTGAATAAGCCCGATGGCCGAACGGCCGCGTAACATCCTCATCTGTTCGTGTGAAGACACGATGCCGCTCGATGGCGAGGCGATTCGGAGCGCCTGTCGCGGAGCGCAAGTCGTCGAGGGGCGGCAGCTCTGCCGCGCCGAGCTCGCGCGCTTCCAAAAGGCAGCGGCGTCCGGCGAGGCGGTGACCGTCGCCTGCACGCAGGAAGCGCCTCTGTTCGAGGAGGTCGCCGGCGAGATCGAGAACCACGGCGCGCTGACATTCGTCAATATCCGCGAGACCGCAGGCTGGTCGAAGGACGCCGACGCCGCCGGGCCGAAGATGGCGGCCCTGCTCGCAGCCGCCGCTGAGCCGATGCCGCCGATTGGCTTCGCCCAGCTCGAGAGCGAGGGCGTGACGCTGCTCTACGGCGCGGACGAGCGCGTGCTGGAAGCGGCCAATCTGTTGAAGGACCAGCTCGACATCACCGTGCTGATCAAGCCGCGCGCCGATGTCGCACCCTTGCGCGTCACCGAATTCCCGGTGGTCCAGGGCACGATCAGCGCGGCGAAAGGCCAGCTCGGCGGCTTCGAGGTGACAGTCGACGACTATGCCGTGCCGAGCCCTTCGTCGCGCGGGGCGCTCAAGTTTGGTGCGGCACGCAACGGCGCGGTGTCGCGCTGCGATATCCTGATCGATCTGTCCGGCGGCGCGCCGCTGTTCCCGAGCGCCGATCTGCGCGATGGCTATCTGCGCGCCGATCCCGGTGATCCCGCGGCGGTGCTGCGCGCAGTGCTCAAAGCGCGCGACCTCACCGGCAGTTTCGACAAGCCGCGTTACATCACATTTACCGAGGATCTGTGCGCGCATTCGCGCTCGCGCATCGTCGGCTGCCGCCGCTGCCTCGACCTCTGCCCGACCGGCGCGATCACACCGGCCGGCGATCATGTCGCGATCGATCCGCTCATTTGCGCCGGCTGCGGCCAATGCGCTGCCGCCTGCCCGACCGGCGCAGCAGCTTATGCGCTGCCGCCCGCGGACGCGCTGCTGCGCAAGCTGCGCACCTTGCTCGGTGCCTATGCGCAGGCTGGGGGCAAACAGCCGGTGATTCTCTTTCATGACGGCGAGCATGGCCGCGATCTGATCGACGCGCTGGCACGCTTCGGCGATGGCCTGCCGGCGAACGCATTGCCGGTCGAAGTCAACGAAGTAACGCAAGTCGGCCTCGAGGCGATTGCGGCGGCGTTCGCCTATGGCGCCGTGGCGACGCGCTTCCTCACGCGCGGCAAGCCGAAGCATGACATTGCCGGTCTCCATAAGACCATCGCACTGGCCGAGCCGGTGCTTGCGGCCTTAGGCTTTACCGGCACGCGTGTCGCGACGATCGAGACCGACGATCCGGATGTGCTGGGCGAGGCTTTGCGCGCCGTCGCTCCGATGCAAGGCGTGGCCAAGCCCGCCAGCTTCTCAGCGGTGGGCGCCAAGCGCGACGTGGTGCGGCTGGCTTTGCGCGAACTGCATGCAGCCGCGCCTTCGCCGGTCGATGTGGTGCCGCTGCCGGAGGGCGCGCCTTTCGGCACCATCGAGGTCAATGTCGAAGGCTGCACGTTGTGCCTGTCCTGCGTGTCGGCCTGCCCGACCGGCGCGCTGTCGGACGATCCCGACCGGCCGACGCTGCGCTTCGCCGAGGATGCCTGCGTGCAGTGCGGCCTGTGCAAGGCGACCTGCCCGGAGAAGGTGATCGAACTGAAGCCGCAGATCGATTTCCGCGCGGCGACGGCGATGCGCCGCGTCATCAAGCAGGAAGAGCCGGCCGAGTGCATCCGCTGCGGCAAGCCGTTCGGCGTGAAGAGCACGGTCGAGCGCGTGATTGCCAAGCTCGAAGGCAAGCACTGGATGTACAAGGACTCCAAGAAGCGCCTCGACGTCATCCGCATGTGCGACGACTGCCGCGTCAATGTGATGGCAGAGGAGCGGTTCGATCCCTTCAGCGGGCCGGCGCGGCCGCGCGTGCGAACGACGGATGATTATCTGCGCGAGCGGGAGCAGCGCGAGCGGGACGGGGAGAAGTAGTTCGTCATGGCCGGGCTTGTCCCGGCCATCCACGTCTTGCTTTGCCGAAGAGAAGAAAGACGTGGATGCCCGGCATAAAGCCGGGCATGACGAATGTGGCGGTGCCACGCCGCTCACTTGCTCGCCGTCACCTTCTGCAAAAACTCCACCAGCGCCTTGCGGTCATCGGCCGAGCCTATCGTCTGCTCCGGCATCTTGGTGCCCGGCGTGTAGTGCTCGGGGCCAACCTCGAACAGCTTCGCGACGGTTTCCGGCGTCCAAACGATGTCGAGCTTCTTGAGCGCGGGCGAAAAATTATAACCCGGCAGCGTCGCAATGCGCCGTCCGAAAATGCCGGCCAACGTCGGGCCGGCCTTGTTGCCCTCCCCGGGCGAGAGCGTGTGGCAGGCGACGCAGGCGCGGAACACTTCGGCACCGTGTTCACCATTATACGCTGCGAGCGGATCTTCCGGCGCACCGACGACGACGGAATCGAACGGCTCGCCTGTGACGGCGTTCCAACGGCGGATCATGCGATCCGCGCCGCCGGTCATCAATGTGCGGCTGTCGGGAAAGAACGTCACTGACCACACCGGCAGGCCGGGGCCGACCAGCGTGCGCGCGAGCGTGCGCCTGTTACGGTCGATCACCGAGACCGAGCCGCGGATCCCGGCGGCGGCGATGAGCATGCCGTCCGGCGAGATGGCGACATCGATGATAGGCGTCGGCGCGGCTTCGACATTGCCGAGCACTTCGCCCTTCGGCGACAGGAAATAGATTTTGCCGTCGGCACCGGCGGTGACGATCTCGCCGTCGGCGGCGACCGCCACGGTGTTGAGCGGCGTCGGCAGATTGCGCACGATGTCGGACCCGCCCGACAACGACCAGATGCGGAGCGTGCCATCGTAGCCGGCGCTGACGACGGCTTTGCCGTCCGGCGTGAAGGCGACGCCATTAACGTTCTGCGCATGGCCTTCGAGCACGCGCGAGTCACCGCCGGCAAGCGGCCACAGGCGCACCGTGTGATCCCATGACGCGGACGCGAGCGTCGCGCCGTCGGGCGACACGGCCAAGCCGACGACCGGGCCCTTGTGTCCGTCGAGCACGCGGTCGGGCTGTGGCTCACCCGCCTTCCACAGTGCGATATGGCCATCGGCGCCGGCGGTGGCGATGCGTCCGTCCTTGAGCCAGGCGACCGCATTCACCGCGCCGTCGTGGAAGCGCATCACCTGCTCGGCCACGTTGCGATCGAGCGACCAGCGGATCGCCGATGTGTCGAAACTGCCGGAGACGGCCTCCTTACCGTCCGGCGAAATCGCCACCGCACGCACCGGCCCGCCATGTCCGCGCAATTGCGCATGCGCCACGCCCATGCCGAGCGGCAACAGCACGAGCACAGCGCACAGGCTTCTCACCAACAACGACATGACGGCGTCCGGTACACGGGCGACGCGGCAGAATTTAGCCATCCGCCGGCTGCATGCCGAGAGCGCGAATGCGCGCACGCGTGGTCTCGTCGCGCAGAGCCGCGAAGAAAGCTTTCACGGCGGGGCGTTCGCGGCGGCTCTCCACCACGAGGAAATCGTAATGTTCCGGCGCCACCGGAATGAAGCCGAGGCCGTACATCTTCGCCACCGGCGCGATGGCCAAGCCCCAGTCGGCGCGGTTCTGCGCGATCGCGGCCGCCACAGCGTTATGCGACTTCGGCTGGTTGGCGTAGCCGGACGGCTTGGCACCACCGAGCAATTTGTCGACCAGCACGCGCGTGCCGGAGCCGGCATTGCGGTTGACCATCAGCGCAGTCGTGTCGGCGAGCGCGGCCTTCAGTGCTTCCTCTGCGTCGCGGCCTTCGAAGCGCGCGTCGCCCGAACGGAAAAGAATACCCTGCATACGCCGCCAGCCGGGCACAAGCGACAGGCCCGGCGTGACCAGATGCACATTATAGTGTCCGCTCGCCGGATCGATCAG
>DATDMA010000192.1:0-3761 GCA_036519015.1 Pseudolabrys sp.
ATTGAGCACATAGACCGACACCTCATCGCTCGCCGGGCTGAGCGCGTGGCTCGCCGCGGTGATGACCAGGTTGCACGCCTCGCGGATGGTCATGAAGTAACGCACCATGTCCGGGTGCGTGACGGTGACCGGACCGCCCGCCTCGATCTGCGCCTTGAACTTCGGCACCACCGATCCGTTCGAGGCCAACACATTGCCGAAGCGCACCGAGATCAGCCGCGTGGCACCCTCGCCATTCGCGGCGCGGCGCGCGAGGTCGTCATTGAGGCCCTCGCAATACATCTCGGCCAGGCGCTTGGTCGCGCCGAGCACCGACACTGGCTCGATCGCCTTGTCGGTCGAGATCATCACCATGGCGGACGCGCCGGCCGCCACCGCCGCATCGGCGACATTGATCGAGCCGAACACGTTGGTCTTGATGCCTTCGTCCCAATCCACTTCCAAAATCGGCACGTGCTTCAGCGCCGCCGCGTGGAACACGATGTCGGGCTTGAACTGCGCGATCAGACTCATGATGCGCTGCCGGTCGCGAATATCGGCGATGCGGCCGACGACCTCGGCGTTGGCTTGGTTGGCCTTGAGCTGCTCCAGCACCGCATGCAAGGCCGGCTCGGAATTCTCGACCACCAGCAACCGCGCGGCGCCGAAGGTGACGATGCGGTCGCAGATCTCGGAACCGATCGATCCGCCGCCGCCGGTGACGACGATCGACTTGCCGCTGACGAAATCCTCGAGCCGCCGATAGTCGATCTTCACGCTGGGCCGCAGCAGCAGATCCTCCACCGCCACCGGCGCGAGCTGCACCGCGGGCCCGTCGCCGTCGAGCGCCGGCAGCTGGCTCATGCTCAGTCCGAGCTTGCGCGAGCGGATGAGCAGCGCCTCCGGCCGCGCCTCCGGCGACAGCGCGGACTGCGTCAACACGAGACGCGTGACGCGATTGCTGCGCGCCGCGAGGTCGGCAACCACGGTTTCCAGGTCATCGATATCGCCGAGGACCGGAATGCCGCGGATCGACTGGCCTCGGTCGGTCGGCGACGGCGACAGCACGCCGACCGGCCAGATCTTCTTAACCGCGCCGCTCTCGATCGCGCGCAACAGCACTTCCGCGTCGGCGGCGCGGCCGAGCACCAGCGTCGGCGTCGCGTCCGCGACCTTGATGCGCTGGAGCATCTGCGCGTAGTGGAAATAGCGGTAGGCGACGCGCGTCGCACCGAGCAGGAATATCTGGAAGAACCAGTACAGCAGGATGGTGATCTTGCCGAAGAAGAACGTGCCGTAGAGGCCGGGCGTGAGCAGAAGATAATCGAGCGCGAGCATCGAGACGGCCAACACGGTCGATGCGCGGAAGATGTTGAAGAGATCGGGGACCGACGTGAACCGCCATTTGTTGCGGTCCAGCCCGAAGCTGAAATAGACCACCGCCGCATAGACCACGAGCACCGGCGTGAACATCACCAGGCCGGGAATCTTGTTGGAAAGCTCCGGCTCGGGGAAGCGCACGATAAAGGTCAGGAAGAGCGCCGCGACCGTGGCGAGCAGATCGTGCAGCACGATCAGGATCTGGCGCGGCGTCAGCTTTTTCAGCCGTGTCATTTCGCGGTCTTCCAGTCGGAACGCTGCTTCACGCTACGGGCCGGGAGGCGCAAATACGTGGTGGCAAAGGCGTACAGATACCAGCGCAGATAGGCCGGCACCCAGGACAACACCTTGAAGCGGCTGGCGCCTTGCGTGCGCTCGAACCACTTGGCGGGCACGTCGGCGACCGGCCAGCCGAGCCGATGGGCTTTTACCAGCATTTCCAAGCTGTAGCAGAATCCGCTGTCGGATTCGATCTCGACATTGTCGAGCACCCGGCGCGAAAACAACCGGAACCCATTGGTCGCGTCGCGGGTCGGCAGGCGCGCGACATAAAAGAGCGTGAACGCCGCGGTGCGGACCAGCGCTGCCTTGAGCCAGCGGCAGCCTTCCATGCATCCGCCCGGGATGAAGCGGCTGGCGCAGACGATGTCGGCGCCCTGCTCGGCCTTGGCCACCATCGCATCGATCATGCCGGCGTTGAAATCGTCGTCGGCGGGAAACACCAGCACGAAGGGCGCGCGGCTGGCGGCGAAGCCGCTCATCACCGCGCCGTGGGCGCCGCGCGTCCGGTTTCGGACGAACTCGATCTCCAGGCCTTCGACACGATCGGGATTCGCCTTGATCGTGGACAGCGTGTCGTCTTCCGGCTTGTCGTAGCAGATGAGGATGCGCGACGGCGTCGTCACGCGCCGGCGCAGCTCCGCCAGGGTCGCAAGGATGATGCGCCCCTCGTTGTAGACGGGGATGATGATGTCGAGCCGCGGCGTGATGCTCAATTGACGATATTCCCGGACTTAAGAAAGCCCCACACGTCGACCACCGGTTTGCCCTTGAGGTCGGCCTCCGCGTAAGCCGAATGCGGCGTGCAAAGGATCAGGATATCGCTGCGATCGACCACCTGCTCGAGCGGCAGGATCGTCGGATCGATGGTGACGAAGGGATCGGTGGTGAGCACGTGGCGCGCGGACATCTGCAGGATGCGCTTGAGCTTGTAGCTCAGCGACGCCCGCGTGTCGTCGATCTCGGCCTTGAACGCCATCCCGAGGAGGCCGATGGTCATCGTCGAAATATCATAGGAACGCCGCAGATCGTCGACGAGCTGCAACACCAAGCCTTCGTTGACCTGCATTGCGGCGTGACCAAGGCCGAACTGATTGCGCGCATAGGCGGCGAGTTGCATCGTATCCTTGAACAGGCAGGGGCCGGCGGAAAATCCGGGTCCGGGAAGGCTCTTGAGACGCGGATAATTCTGCTTCATCGCGCGCATGACCGCCTGGTAGTCGGCGCCGGCCGACTTCGTGATCATGTAAAACTGGTTGGTGGCGGCGAATTCTATGTAGCGATAGGCGTTGCTGAACAGCTTGGCGAATTCGGCCTCGAGCGGCTTGACCGTGACGAGTTCCGGCACGATGCGGCTGAAGAGATCGTGCGCCTCCTGCTCCGCCTCCGGCGTGGTACCGGAGACGATCTGCGGCATCGAGCGCAGTTCCTTGATGCCGTAGCCCTGCACGACACGCTCGGGACAGAAGGCGACTTTGATCTTGCGCCCGCGCCGCTTGAGATACTCGTCGAGCCAATCGGTCGAGCCCGGATAGACGGTTGAGCGCAGCACCAGCAGTTGCTCGTCGGAAATATGCGGCAGCAGGTCGTCGATGCAGCGCTGCACGACGGTGTGCACCGGATTGAGGAATTCGTCGACCGGCGTGCCGATGGTGACAATGACGGGTCCGCGCCGGCTGATCTTGTCGGGAGATGACGTAAAGATCAGCCGCTTCTCCGCCAGCGCCTTGGTCAGCAGCGGCGCCGCGCCATATTCGATGAACGGAAGTTGACCGGCCGCCAGGGTCGCCAGGGTGGATTCATTGAGGTCATTGACGTTGACCGTCAACCCCGCCTCGGCGAATGCCAGCACCAGTGGAATGCCGACATGGCCGGCGCCCCCGACGATCGTCAGGTCGGCGTCTATTAAGTCGCTTTTGGCGGCGGGAACCGCCTTCGCTGAGGGATAGTTCACGCGTCACCTTTCAGCCGACTCGCCGGCCCATTCTAAAGGAAATCTGTCCCCGCACGGAACCCGCCCCCCGGCGAGATGCGCAAAATTGGCCGTTTCCAAAAACTTAGCTAGCAAATTCCGGACGGCGGGCAACAGCGTTTTTTGGCTGGCCGGGAGGCATGCATCCGCC
>DATDMA010000193.1:0-3588 GCA_036519015.1 Pseudolabrys sp.
GCGGCCTTCTCCGGCTGGCCCTTCGGGTAGACGAAGACCGGGAGATAACGGGTGACGCCCGTCGCATCCATGTAGTCGAAGAAATGCGCGCGGTGTCCGCCGAGCAGATACTGCACATTGTGCTTCGACGTCGCGATGACGACGTCGATGCCGGCCTCGTCCATCAGACGGTCGAGGCGGGTGTGGTCGAAAGGAATAGCGAGCGAACGCGAAGTCTGGACGTTGACGTTCATAGGTCCTGCTCCCGGCAGGGTCGACAGGCGGCGCCCGTCGACCCGTCAACGAGAGACTAGGACCACAGTTCCTTGCTCGCAAGCTTGGCGCCTTCGGAAAGGGCCTCCAGCTTCGCCCACATGATCGAGGGATGGACGCGGCGGTAGAACGGCCCCTGCGCGAAGCCGCAATCGGTGCCGGCGATGACGTTCTCACGGCCGACGATTTTCGCCAGGCGAACAATGCGCTCGGCCACCAGTTCCGGGTGCTCCACCACGTTGGTCGCGTGGCTGATGACGCCGGGCACCAGCACCTGCCCCGGGCCGAGCTTGGCGTTCGCCCACACCTTCCACTCATGCTCATGGCGCGGATTGGCGCCCTCGATCACGAAGGCTCCCACCTTGGCCTTAAGGATCACATCGACGATGTCCTTGAGCGGCACGTCGGTGGTGTGCGGACCCGGCCAGCTTCCCCAGCACACATGATAGCGGATGCGGTCGGCCGGCAGGCCTTCGATGGCGTGGTTGAGGATCTCGATCTGCGTCTCGAGCCAGCGCTTGTAGTCGGCGAAGGTTCCCGGCGGCACCATGCGGTCATAGGTGACCGCGCTGCGCGCGTCGTCGAGTTGCACCACCAGGCCGGCATCGACGATCATCTTGTACTCGGTGCGCATCGCCTCGGCGATCGCCGCCTGCAATTCCTCGTCGGTCTTGTAGTATTCGTTCTTGCGGTCCGGGATCACGCTCGCGGGCGCGGCCACCGGCAGGAAGCCTTCCTCCACCTTGGCGCCCTTCAGCGCCGCCTTGAAGTTGTCGATGTCGCGCTGCGTCTCGGCCTGGCCAGTGTATTTGATCGGGCCGACGCAGATCGCCTCTGTCGTGGTCGAGACGGCCTCCTTGGAGTCGAGCTCGGCATAGAACTCGGCGAACTTGGTGCGATCGGCGCCGCGCTTGAACGGGTTCGCCTTGTCCTGCTTGATCGGCCGCCGCTCGAAACCGGCGAGGCGCTCCAGCGCATATTGTGCCCAGCTGATCGACTTGCCGAACTCGCCGTCGCTCACCACGTCGATGCCGGCGTCGGCCTGCTCGTTCACGACCTCGCCGACCGAGTCGACGAGGCACTTCTGATAGGCCTTCTCGTCGTAGGGTTTGCCGCC
The DNA here is from genome assembly GCA_036519015.1 of Pseudolabrys sp. Taxonomy (GTDB): domain Bacteria; phylum Pseudomonadota; class Alphaproteobacteria; order Rhizobiales; family Xanthobacteraceae; genus Pseudolabrys. Next base: position 1,370 of record DATDMA010000193.1, read on the forward strand.
CTGCTTCAGCCGCAGGAAGTCCTGCAAGGCGGCGGGGCGGATCAGGCTGCCGACGTGGGTGGTGAGGATTCGGTTGGTGCTGCGCTTCATCGGGTCCCTACTCACTTTCGTTTGTTTGCACCGCTATGCCTGCGGCGCACGCCAAACGCAATGCGTGGGAAGTATACATCCGAGCGTGGGCAGCAACCCATCACGCGGGCTTCGCGCGCGCCTAAGCCTTCATTACACCGATGAATTGCTCGAGCTTGTCGGGATCGTTGCGCAGCGTCTCGCTCGCCCCGTCATAGACGATGCGGCCGCGGTCCATGACGACCGCGCGCGGAGAAATATCGAGCGCAACCCGCGAATTCTGCTCGACCAGGATCGTCGCGAGCCCGCCGGCCTGGGTGAGCTTCTTCACCGCCCGCGTCAGTTCCTCGACGATGACCGGTGCCAGGCCCTCCGATGGCTCGTCCATCAGGAGCACGGTCGGATTGCCGATCAGCGCGCGGCCGATGGCGAGCATCTGCTGCTCGCCGCCGGACAATTGATTGCCGCGGTTATCGGCGCGCTCGGCGAGGCGTGGGAACATTTCGCAGACCGTCTTGTAGGTCCAGCGGCCCGGCCGCGCCGCAACATCGAGATTCTCCCGTACGGTGAGCGAGGGGAAAATCTCGCGCTCCTGCGGCACGTAGCCCAGCCCCGAGACCACCCGCTTGTACGTGGCGACCTTGGAAATCTCCGCGCCGTGCAGCAGCACACGGCCGCTGTGCAACGTGGTGTGACCCATGATGGTGGCGAGCAGCGTGGTCTTGCCCACGCCATTGCGGCCTATGATCGACACGGTCTCGCCCGGCGCGATGGAAAAGCGCAGGTCCTCCAGCACCACCGTCTCGCCATAGCCGGCGCGCACATTGTCGAGCGAAAGCGCCTGGTCAGCCATGGTGCCCTCCCCGCTGGCCCGCCTTTTGAGCGGCCGCGTGGCCTTCCTCGCCGAGATAGACCGCGCGCACCTGCGCGTTGGCCATGATCTCTTGCGGTGTGCCTTGCGTGAACACGGCGCCCTGCACCAGCACGGTGATCTCCTTGGCGAAGCGGAACACCACGTCCATGTCGTGCTCGATGATCAGCACGGCGATGTCGGGATCGAGCCCGGCGACCACGTCGAGGATGAGATGGCTTTCCGAGGACGGCACCCCCGCCGCCGGCTCGTCGAGCAGCAGTACGCGCGGCTTTTGCGCCAGCGCGATGGCGATCTCGACCAGGCGCTGGCGGCCATAGGGCAATTCGCGCACGAACTTGAGCGCGTCATCCACCAGCCGCAGCGATTCCAGATGATCGAGCGCCTCGTCGATCACCGAACGCTTGGCGCCCGCCGGGCGCCAGAGATTGTTGTTCTCGCCGTCGCGCTCGCCGATCGCCATGCAGATGTTTTCCAGCACCGTCAGCCCGCGGAAGAGCTGATTGATCTGAAAGGTGCGCGCGAGCCCGCGCCGCGCCCGCGCGGCTTGGCTGGTGGCGGTGATGTCGTCGCCGTTGAGCAGCACGCGGCCCGAGGACGGCCTGAGCACGCCGGTGATCAGGTTGACCAGCGTGGTCTTGCCCGCACCGTTCGGGCCGATCAGCGCGCGGCGCGCGCCGCGCTCGAGGGTGAGGTTGACGTCGCGCGTGACATGCAGCGCGCCGAAGCTCCGGTCCAGCCCTTCGACTTGCAAGGCGGCGGTCACGGCTGCTGCCTCTTCGAGAAATATTTCCCGGCGTCCTCGATCAGCCCGAGCAGGCCCCGGCGCGCGAACAGCACGGCCAGCACCAGCAGCAGGCCGATGCCGAACTGCCAGAAAGTCGGGCTCATCTTCGACAGATGGTCCTCGAGGATCATGTAGACGGCGGCGCCGACGAAGGCTCCATAGAGCCGCCCGGTGCCGCCGAGGATCAGCATCACCATCACCTTGGCGGAGTTGTCGAAGTCGAACACCGTCAGCGTCACGTAGGCATTGGTCTGGGTAAACAGCGCGCCGGCGACCCCGGCAATGCCGGCGGCGATGGTGTAGACCGTCACCAGCCGCAGGTGCACCGGCGAGCCGATGGCATGCATGCGACGCACGTTCTCGCGGATGCCGGTGAGCGCCGCCCCGAACGGCGAATAGACGATGCGGCGCACGAGATAGAACACCACCGCCAACACCACCAAAGCGTAGATGTAATAGGTGTGGCCGTAGAGATCGTAGTCGAACTTGCCG
>DATDMA010000194.1:0-4971 GCA_036519015.1 Pseudolabrys sp.
CGAGCCGATCGAGACCTGGCCGGGTCTCACCGACATGAGCAGGCTGCAGAAGATGCTGTGGGCGGCGAAGCGTCCGATCGCGCTCGTCGGTGGCAGCCGCTGGTCCGAGGCGGCCTGCGCCGCGCTGATGCGCTTCGCGGAACGCTTCGCGCTGCCTGTTGCCACCACGTTCCGGCGCGGACATCTGTTCGATGCGCTGCATCCCTGCTACGCGGGCGACTTCGGCATCGGACCGAACCCGAAGTTGCTGGCGCGGGTGAAGGGCGCGGACCTTGTGCTGCTGATCGGCAGCCGCATGAGCGAGATGCCGTCGCAGAGCTACACGCTGTTCGATATCCCCGAGCCGCAGATGAAGCTGGTGCATGTGCATCCGGGCGCCGAGGAACTGGGGCGCGTCTATCATCCCACGCTCGGCATCAATGCCTCGCCCACCGCCTTCTGCTCGGCGCTCGAGGGCTTGCAGCCTCCGAACGAGATCGCCTGGCGCGGCGAAAGCGACACGGCGCATGCCGACTTCCTGGCCTGGACCGAGAAGGCGACGCCGCAGCCGGGCGCGGTCAATCTCGGCGAGGCGGTCGTGTGGCTGCGCGCGACCCTGCCGGAGGATGCGATCATCACCGTCGGCGCGGGCAATTTCACCGCCTGGGTGCATCGCTTCTATCGTAACCGCCAATTCGGCAGTCTGGTGGGGCCGACCTCGGGTTCGATGGGCTACGGCTTTCCGGCGGCCCTGGGTATGCAGACGCTGCATCGCGAGCGCACCGTGGTGTGTGTCGCCGGCGACGGCGACTTCCTGATGACCGGTCAGGATTTCGCGACCGCCGTGCAATACGAGTTGCCGATCATCATCGTCATCGCCGACAACGCCACCTACGGCACCATCCGCATGCATCAGGAACGCGAATATCCGGGCCGCGTCATCGCCACGCACCTGCGCAATCCGGACTTCGTCGCCTACGCGCTGGCCTTCGGCGGCTACGGCGCGCTGGTGGAGAAGACGGCGGATTTCCCCGCGGCCTTCGCCGCGGCACAAGCCTCAGGCAAACCGTCGATCATCCACCTCAAGATCGACCCGGAAGCGATCACGCCGGGACAATCGCTCAGCGCCATTCGTGAGAAGGCGTTGGCTGGAAGTGCGCGACGGTAGGTGTTTTTCTTATCCCTCCCCGGCTTGAGGGGGAGGGTGGCCGCGAAGCGGCCGGGTGGGGGCGTTTGCAAAGCGACCCCACGCCGCCGCCTTTGGCGGCGACCCTCCCGTTTCAGGGGAGGAATGAGCGGGGTGTGTTGCCTCGCCGGTGCATAACCTCTGCCGCCGACCACCTTGCCTTTCGCGTCTGAATCATCATTCACTCATTGCATGCCGTATCGCCGCACCGAAAACGTCGTTCGCCGTCTGGCCGCGCGTGAGCACGCGATCCTCGCCGCCGCGACCGCCCTGGCGGCCGAGGGCGGCATGGCCGCGGTGCAGATCGCTGCCGTCGCCGACCGCGCCGGCATCGCCGCCGGCACGGTCTATCGTTACTTCCCGTCGAAGAACGATCTCGTCGCCGACGTGATGACCACCGTCGGCGACCGCGAGCTCAAGGCCATGGCGGCGGCCGCCGATGCGGCGCCGGGGCCGCTGTCGGCGCTTGCGGCCTGCATCGTCACCTTTGCCGCGCGCTCGCTCGCCGAGCGTAAGCTCGCCTGGGCCGTGATCGCCGAGCCGGTCGACGCCGAGGTCGATTCCATGCGGCTCGATTTCCGCCAGTCGCTCGCCGCCGAACTTGAGATGCGCATCAAGGCCGCGATCACCCGCGGCCTCTTGCCGGATCAGGACGCCCGTGTCGCCGCACCGGCCATCGTCGGCGCGCTGATGGAGGGGCTGCTCGGGCCCTTAGCGCCAATCTATGACACGGACGGCCCCGCGCGCGAGGCGGTGCAGGCGGTGACACTCTTGGCGCTGCGCGCGCTCGGCATCTTCGAAGCGCGCGCCCGCGGCCTGGTGGCTCAGGTGGCGCTGCCCTAAGTCAATTCGTCAGCTTGGGGACGTCCTCGAGCGGCAAGGTCACCTGCTTCACCCCGCGCTCGAGCGGATCGTCGGCGATGTGGAAGCCGAGTTCCTCGCACATCTGCAACATGGTGGAGTTCTCGTCCAGCACCTGGCCGCGCACGGTGTGAAGGCCCTTGGCCTTCGCGCTGGCGATCATGTGCTTCATCAAAAGCCAGCCGAGCCCGCGTCCTTTCAGATGCGTGCGCAGCAGGATGGCGAATTCGCCCGTGTCTCCGTCAGGGTCATCGTGCAGGCGCACGACGCCGAGCAGGCGGCCGGTTGCCTCTTCGATGGCGACGAAGGCCATGGCCTTGGCCGGATCGTAGTGGATGAGCTTGTCGATCAGCTTGGGATTGACTTCGCGCATCGGCGCAAAGAAGCGCAGCCGCAGATCGTCCGATGTCACGTCGGCAAGGAAGTCAGGATAGAGCGCGCCGTCGTCCGGCTTGAGCGGCCGGATGAAGATGGGCGTTCCATCCAACAGTGCGACGTGGCGTTCCTGCAAAGGGAATGCCCTTCCTCGCCCGGGACGACGTCATATTAATGCGACATCAGCACCGGCACGGTCATCGACTCGAGCAGGCCGCGTGTCGCGCCGCCGAGCACGAATTCGCGCAGGCGCGAGTGGCCGTAGCCGCCCATTACGATCATATCCGCCGAGGAATCCGCCGCATAGGACAGGATGGTGGAGGGCACGTCGATGTCCGGCGAGGTGATGCGCTTGACCTCCACCTTCAGCCCATGGCGGGCGAGATGCTGGCCGAGATCGGCGCCGGGCACTTCATCGCTTTTCGGGCGGCCGGTGGCGATGGTCACGACCTCGACCTGATTGGCCTTATGCAGAAACGGCATGGCGTCTCCGATGGCGCGGGCGGCCGCGCGGCCGCCGTCCCAGCAGACTATCACGCGGTCGAGCTTGAGCCCGGTCTTCTGGATGTAGGGCACGAAGAGCACCGGCCGGCCGCTCTCGAACAGCACGCCCTCGTCGACGATTTCCTCGGGCCCCGCCGTGTTGCGGTCGGGCTGGCCGACGACGACGAGGTCGAAGCGGCGGCCAATACGGCCGATCTGGTCAGCGGCCCCGGCAATGCTGGTGGAGAGAACACGCGTCTCGGCCGAGAGGCCGGCGCGCTTGGTGCGCTGATCGAAGCGGGCGATGGCCGCGCGCGCCTTCTCTTCGGCTTCGGAGCGCTGGGATTCAATGAATTCCGGCGGAATGCCGCCCATCACTGTGCCGGGGATCACCGGCTCATAGGCAACGGCGACGCCGAGGATGTGCGCCTCGAAGGCCTCCGCAATCGAAACAGCAAAATCGCCGGCCGGGTCGTGTGCGCCCAGCCCGAGGTTGACGACGATGTCCTTGATCATGACTGCAAATCTCCTCCACTGAGCGGCCGGGCTCGCAGTACCAAGATACTGATTGCCTGTGCCGTGCCTTTGACAGAGGTCAAAGGCACGGCGTCGGTCTGTTTTTGAAGATTTCGCCTGACGGGGTCAGCTCCCCTTCTTCTTGCCCTCGGCGTCGAACTGCTTGAGGTAGGACCAGAGGTTGTTGACTTCGGTCTCGTTCTTGATGCCGGGGAAGATCATCTTGGTCCCCGGGATCTTGGCCTTCGGGTCCTTGATGTATTCCTTGAACGTCTCTTCGCTCCAGGTGATGCCGGAATTCTTGTTGGCCTCGGAATAACTAAAGCCGGCGGCAGTGCCGGAATGGCGGCCGTCGAGGCCGTTGAGCTCGGGGCCGACCTTGTTCTTCGCGCCTTCGCCGATGGCATGGCAGGGGAGGCACTTCTTGAAGGACTGTTCGCCGGCGGCGACATCCTGCGCTTGAGCCGCCTGCGCCATCGCGGCCACGGCTAGAGCCGCCATCGCCAATGTCGATTTCATATACGATCTCCCGTTCCTTGGGTGTATTCCGCCGCCGCCCTAGAACCCGGTCCGCGCTGCCAAGTTCCGCACAGGTTTTGCCAGCCCTTTGTACCAACCGTCAAATGGCTGGTATCGTTGCATGGAAGGAACAGCCCGGAGTGACCCTATGTCTGTAACGATGCCGGAGCCGGACAGCGCGGTGCTCGGCCGCCGCGCCCGCATCGTTTCGGCGTTACGCACGATCGTCCGGGGGGAGGGCGTCATCGCCGGCGAGCGCGAAATGCGCCCCTATGAGAGCGACGGGCTCACCGCCTATCGGCAGCTTCCGATGGTCGTGGTGCTCCCGGAGACGACCCAGCAGGTGTCGCAGGTGCTGCGCTATTGTCACGACGAAGGCATCAAGGTGGTGCCGCGCGGCGCCGGTACCTCGCTGTCGGGCGGGGCGCTGCCGCTCGCCGATGGCGTGCTTCTCGGCATGGCCAAGTTCAACCGCATCCGCGAGATCGATTACGAGAACCGCGTCGTCGTGGTGGAGCCCGGCGTCACCAACCTGGCGGTGTCGAACGCGGTGGCAGACGCGGGTTTCTACTATGCGCCCGACCCGTCCTCGCAGATCGCCTGCACCATAGGCGGCAACATCTCGGAGAATTCCGGCGGCGTGCATTGCCTGAAATACGGCATGACCACCAACAACGTGCTCGGCTGCGAGATCGTGCTGATCACCGGCGAGGTCCTGCGCATTGGGGGCAAGGAGCTCGACGCGGCGGGCTACGACTTGCTCGGGCTGATCACCGGTTCGGAAGGCTTGCTCGGCGTGGTTACGGAAGTGACCGTGCGCATCCTCAAGAAGCCGGAGACCGCACGCGCGGTGCTGGTCGGCTTTCCAAGCTCGGAAGATGCCGGCGAATGCGTCTCGCGCATCATCGGCGCCGGCATCATCCCGGGCGGCATGGAGATGATGGACAAACCGGCGATCCACGCTGTGGAGGAGTTCGTCCACGCCGGCTATCCGCTCGATGTCGAGGCGCTGCTGATCGTCGAGCTCGATGGGCCCGGCGCGGAGGTCGATT
>DATDMA010000195.1:0-7763 GCA_036519015.1 Pseudolabrys sp.
CTGTGGGCCGACTTCACCCGCCCGATCGTCACTGCCGACGATTACATCGCCTCGTTGCGCGGTCGCCGCATGAACGTCTTCTTCATGGGCGAGCGCGTGCCCGAACCGGTCGATCATCCGGTCATTTTTCCCTCGGTCAACGCGATGGCGGAAACCTACCGCCTTGCCACCGAACGGCCCGAGCTCGGCGGCGCGAGGAGCGAGATTGCCGGCGTGCAGACCAACCGTTTCCTGCATGTTCCTACGAGACCGGACGAGCTCGTCAGCAAGCACGAGATGCAACGCGAACTTGGGCGGCGCACCGGCACCTGCTTCCAGCGCTGCGTGGGCTTGGACGCTATCGGCTCATGTCACTCGGTGACCTTCGATATCGATGCCGAGCGCGGCACCGACTATCACAAGCGCTTCCTCGCTTTCCTCACGCGCGCGCAGACCGCCAACATCGTCATCGGGGGCGCGATGACCGATCCCAAGGGCGACCGCTCCAAGCCGCCCCACAGCCAAGCCGACCTCGATCTGTTCCTGCGCGTCGTCAAACGCGACGACGAAGGCATCTATGTGTCCGGCGCGAAGATGCACCAGACCGGCGCGGTGAACTCGCATTGGCTGATCTTCATGCCGACCATGCGCATGACCGAGGCTGACCGCGACTGGTCCGTGGTCGGCGCGGTGCGCGTCGATGCGCCGGGGCTGACTTATGTCGTCGGCCGCCAGACCAACGACACGCGCGCGGTCGATGGCGGCGCGCTCGATGCGGGCAACGCGCAGTTCGCCGGCCAGGAGTCGCTGATCGTGTTCGACAACGTGTTCGTGCCGCACGAGCACGTGTTCATGGACGGCGAGTGGCAATACGCAGCCACGCTGGTGGAGCGCTTCACCACCTATCACCGCTCGTCTTATGTCTGCAAAACCGGCCTGGGCGACGTCCTCATCGGTGCCGCGGCGGAAGCTGCCTCGCACAACGGCGTTGAGCAGGTCTCGCACATCAAGGACAAGCTCGTCGAGATGACGCATCTCAACGAGACCATCTATTCGAGCTGCATGGCCGCTGCCTACCGGTCGAAGCCGATGGCCTCCGGCGCCTATCTCAACGACGAGATGCTCTCCAACGTTGCCAAGCATAATGTGACGCGCTTCCCCTTCGAGATTGCGCGGCTGGCACAGGACATCGCGGGCGGGCTTGTCGTCACCATGCCGTCGGAGAAGGACCTGCAGAACAACGAGATCGGACCGCTGATCCGCAAATTCCTGCAAGGCAGGAGCGGCGTGGACACCGTGGACCGCATGCGCATTTTACGGCTGATCGAGAACATGACGATCGGCCGCAATGCCGTCGGCTATCTGACCGAGAGCCTGCACGGCGCAGGCTCGCCGCAGGCGCAGCGCATCCAGATCGCCCGCGGCATGCGCATCGAGGACAAGAAGTCGCGCGCACGCCATCTCGCCGGGATCGGCGAAGCGCCGCGCAAGAGCTCCTGAGCCCATCGCCGCCATCACAGCTTCACGCCGATTCTCCCCGGAAGCGCGTCATGCTGGATGACGCGATAGCATTCGCAGGCATAGGATTCCAACAGCGCGCGATCGACGATTCTAATCCGGCCGCGGGTGTATCTGATCGCCCTCTTGTTCTGAAGCGTTCGCGCCAGCAGCGTCAGCGTCGTGCGCCGCACACCCAGCATGTGCGACATGAATTCCTGCGTCAGCGGAACGAGGTCGGAATCGAGACGATCGGCTGTCTGCAAGAGCCAGCGGCACAGCCGCGACGAGGCATCATGGAGAGCGTTGCAGGCCGCTGTCTGCTGCGCCTCCGCGCAGAGCAATTCCGAGTACTGCGCGATGAGATCGCGGACCGGAGCGCTGCCGCCTACGACCTGTTCGAAGCGCGTGGCGCCGATCACCGAAAACCGGCCGGTGACCTGAACCGTGGCACGCGTGAAAGACAGGCGCTCGCCCAGCCCGCGCTGAAACCCGACGGCGCCTTCATGCCCGATCGCGGTAATCTCGAGCATGTTCCCGCCGGTAATGATCAGCAGCGAGATCATGCCGGTTTGCGGAAAATAGACGCGCTCGATCGGGGCACCCGGTTCGAAGAGGACCGTCCCTTGTTCGAGCGTCACATCCGTCAGGTCGCGCTCCAACACGGCGAATATGTCCGGCGGGAGCGCGGCGAGCAGACGATTATCGAGATGGTCCCATTGTGGAGCTATCGACAATCAGGGCTCCCGTCGTGTGAGGAGGGAAGCGCACAACAGTGCAGGGCGTGCCGGGCGCGATGTTAGCGGACCTTACGGTGGCCGCGCTCACAGGCGCATTCGACATGTCAAAGCCGGTCGCGCGCGCTCCAAACACCGACGTGTTGTCGATATCCAGAACAACACCAAGATGCGTCCCAAGTTCGGTACGCGACAGACGCTATTTGTGATTACTGCGGCCTAGTGCGGTAGAGATGCCCAAAGCATACCGCAGCACCTCCAAAGGCCTTCTAACCGCTCGATCTGGGCCAAAAGCGGTACCATCCGAAGACCGTATTGCGCTATGGCCCGCTTCGGTTGACGAAGCGGGCCATAGCAATCGAATCATCTGCGACTTGCTGGCGCCTTACTACGGTAAGGGCTGCACCGGCGATCCGGGACCGATCTTCTGGAGATTGCCGCTGATCACGTGGTCGTCTTCCGAGACGCCCTTCTCCACGGCGACTAAGGCGCCGTCGGTGGGACCGAGAGAAACAAGGCGCATATCGGCCTTGTTGCCCTTGCCGACGACGTAGAGGTACTTGCCGAGCTGGCTCGAGCCAAGCGCAGCCTGCGGTACCATCAGTGCGTCCGGCTGTTCGCTGATCGCCAGGCGGATGCGGACATATTGGCCGGGAAGAAGTGTCCGGTCCGCATTGGCAATGGTCGCACGCGCGATGATGGTCCCGGTCGAGCGGTCGACGGCGTTGTCGAGGAAGGTGAGTTCGCCGCTGTAACGCGAGTCCGTCTGGCCCGGCAGGAAGACCTCAGCCTGGATCTTGCCTTTGGCACGCGCTTGCTCGATGGCCGCGAGGTCCGTTTCGCTCGGATTGAACGTCACGTAGATCGGGCTGAGCTGAACCAGCGTATTCAGCGTGGCGCTTCCGGTCGTCACGAGCGTGCCAGGCGACGCCTGGTTCCGGCCGAGGCGGCCCGAAAACGGAGCGCGGATCTCGGTATAGCTGAGGTTGATCTCGGCTGTGTGCACGGTGGCCTGGTCGATCGCCAGCGCAGCCTGAGCCTGTCTCGTATTACTGGTGCGCTGGTCGTACGTGTCCTTATCGAGATATCCGCTTTTCACCAAGCTGCTGCCGCGCTCGAGATTCGCACGCGCGTATTCGAGCGCGGCGGTGTTGCGCTCGAGCTGCGCTTTCGCCGAATCGAGCGCCGCCTGAAAGTCGCGCGGATCGATCGTGTAAAGCAGGTCGCCCTTGTTGACGTCGGTTCCGTCCGGAACGTGCTGCTGCCCTACGAAGCCCGCGACTTTCGCCTGCAAGGCAACCTGGCTGATCGCCTCGGTGCGCGCCGAATACTCGAGATAGATCGGGATCGTCTTGCGGACGATCTTCGTCACCGGGACCGGCATGGCCATCATCGCCGGGTTGGGCGTCGCCGCTCCCGCGGTCTCTTCGCGCTGGACCACAAAGACGGCGGTCACGACACCGACCGCGATGACCGCCGCGCCAAATCCGAGCTTCCACTTGTGCATGATGATCACTCCCAATTTCTATTCGGCCGGCTCGGCCTGACCATGATGAGGCTTAGGCGCATGCTCAGCCTGTGGCTTACGTTCGCGCATGCGTTCGATGACCACGTAGAAGACCGGCACGAAGATAAGCGTCAAAATCGTCGCCGCCAGCATGCCGCCGAACACGGTTGTGCCGATCGACTGGCGGCTTGCCGCGCCCGCGCCGGTGGCGATCATCAGCGGCACGACGCCGAGGATGAAGGCGAAGGCCGTCATGAGGATCGGACGCAGGCGCAGACGCGCCGCCTCCATCGCCGCTTCGACGACGTCGAGACCTTCTTCGCGCCGCCGCTTGGCGAACTCCACGATCAGAATCGCGTTCTTGGCGGCGAGGCCGATCAGCATGACGAAGCCGATCTGCGAGTAGACGTCGATCTGCTTGCCTCGCAACCACAGCGCCAATAGCGCGCCGAACAGCGCCAGCGGCACGGCGAGCAGGACCATGAACGGCATGGACCAGCTCTCGTATTGCGCCGCCAGGATGAGGAAGACGAAGACGATCGCCAGCGAGAACACGATGCTCGCGATGGATCCGGCCTTGAGCTCCTGGAAGGTGATGCCCGTCCATTCGAAGCCGAAATCACGCGGCAGCGCAATCGCCGCCGCTCGCTCCATCGCCGCGACCGCCTGGCCGGAGCTATAGCCCGGCGCCGGACCGCCATTGATCAGCGCCGAAGCATAGTTGTTGTAGTGCGGAACCGTCTCCGGTCCGACGATCGGCTTGAGATCGCCCAACGTGCTTAGTGGCACCATTCCGCCGGTGCCATTGCGCACGTAAAGGCGCGAAAGGTCGGATGCGGCCGCGCGGGCTTCCTTGTCGGCCTGAAGCGTGACGCGGAAGGTGCGTCCGAACAGGTTGAAGTCGTTGACGTACAGCGAGCCCAGATAAATCTGCAGCGTGTTGAACACGTCGGGCAGGCTCAGCCCCAAGAGCTTCGCCTTGTTGCGGTCGAGGTCGTAGTTGAACTGCGGCGTCGAGGTGCTGAACGAGGTGAAGAGCTGCTGTGCGCTCAGCTCTGGCTGCTTGCGCGCTTCCGCGATGAGCGCCTGGGCGACATCGTTGAGCGCGACGCTGCCGCGGCCGCTGAGATCCTCGAGCTGGAACTCGAAGCCGCCGGTGGTGCCGAGGCCGGGAATCGAGGGCGGATCGAAGCTCAGCACAATAGCTTCCGGAATACCCAGCAGCTTCGGCCGCAGCGTTGCGACGAGGTTCGACGCGCTCTGCTCCGGCGGGCGCTGATCCCAAGGCTTGAGGATCGCGAACTCCACCGCCGAGTTCGATTGCGCCGCGTTGGTAAGGAAGTTCAGCCCGCTGATCGAACCGACGATGTCCACACCAGGCGTGCCCTGCAGAACATCGCGCACCTTCTGGGCGACGGCATCGGTCCGTTCCAGCGAAGCGCCATCCGGCAACTGGACCACGACGAAGAAATAGCCCTGGTCTTCGACCGGCAGAAAGGTCGACGGGATACGCAGCGAGACGAGGTAAGTGGCGCCGAGCCCGGCCACGAACAGGCCGAGCATGATCCAGCGCACGCGGATCAGTGTCCGCACGAAGCCGGCATAGGCATGCGAGAGCCGGTGAAAGCCGGCATTGAACAGCCGGAACGGCGCGAACGTGGTCTCCCCGCGGTGACGCAGGAAGGCCGCGCTCAGCGCCGGACTGAGCGTCAGCGAATTGAAGGCCGAGATGCCGACGGAGATTGCCACCGTGAGTGCGAACTGATTGTAGAGATGGCCGGCGACCCCGGGGATGAAGGCCACCGGGACGAAGACCGCCATCAGCACCGCCGTGGTGGCGATGATCGGGCCGGTCACTTCCTTCATCGCCACACGGGTTGCTTGCAGCGGCGGCAGGCCGGCTTCCAGCTGGCGCTCTACGTTCTCCACGACGACGATGGCGTCGTCCACGACCAAGCCGATCGCCAGCACCATGCCCAAAAGACTGAGCATGTTGAGGGAGAAGCCGAAGATCTCCATCACCGCCAGCGTCGCGATCAACGACACCGGAATGGCAATGGTGGGGATGATCGTCGTGCGCCAGCTTTGCAGGAAGATGAAGACGACGAAAACAACGAGGACCAGCGCCTCCACTAAAGTGACAACCACGTCATGCATCGACGCCGACACGAAACGCGTCGTGTCGTAATGCATGGCGTAGTCGATGCCCTTGGGGAATCGCTTCTTCAGATCCTCCATCTTGTCCTTGACGCGCTGCTGGAGCTGCAGCGCGTTCGAACCCGGCATCTGGTAGATGGCGAGAACGACTGTCGGCTCCTTGCCGAAGAAGGCGGACGAGGTGTATTGCAGCGCGCCGAGTTCGATCCGCGCGACATCGCGGAGCCGCACGACCGAGCCCGCGGCTGGGTCGGCGCGTACGACGATGTCGCCGAACTGCGCGGGATCGCTCAATCGGCCGACCGCATTCACCTGCATCTCGAACGACGTGCCCGGCGGCGCCGGAGACTGGCCGATCTTGCCGGCAGCGACCTGCACGTTCTGTTCGGCGATCGCGTTCTGCACGTCGACGGCGGTGATGCCGAGATTGGAGAGCTTGTCCGGGTCGAGCCAGACGCGCATCGAATAGCGCCGCTCGCCGAAGATTTGCACGTCACCGACGCCCTCGAGCCGCTTGATGGGATCGACGATCTGCAAATAGGCGTAGTTGCTGAGCTTCACCGGATCGACGGAGCCGTCCGGCGAGGTGAGGTTGACGATGAGGACGAAGTTCGGGTTCTGCTTCTTGATCGTCACGCCGGCCTGGTTGACGATCGGCGGCAGCGAAGACGCCGCCTGCGAGACGCGGTTCTGCACGTCGACCGCCGCGATGGCGAGCGGATAGCCGACGTCGAATGTGACAGTGATGGTCGAGGAGCCGTCGTTGGAGCTCGAGGATGACATGTACGTCATCCCTTGGACGCCATTAATCTGCTGCTCCAGCGGCGTCGTCACTGTATCAGCAACGACTTGCGCGCTGGCGCCGGGATATACGGCGCTGACGACGACCTGCGGCGGCGTGATTTCCGGAAACTGCGAGACCGGCAGCAGGAAATAACAAATGGAGCCGGCGAGCACCATGATGACGGCGATCGCCGACGCGAAGACCGGGCGTTGCGTGAAAAAGCTAATCATGACCGCGGCGCCTCCGTCTCGGCCATCTCGTTCGTCAGTAGAGCCATGATCGCCGCCCTTTTCTTCAGTCTCCCCCGTCGACCGACTTGACGGTTCCCGGGACAGGTGTTACCGGTAAGTAACCTCAATAATGTTACAGATCGGTAACATCCGGTCAAGTGGCAAGTAAAAGTTTTTTTATCTGGGGAGGCGGGAAGCATCATGGAGACATGTGGCTTTGTGCCGATGCGCCCTCGGGACCGCATCATCCGGACGGCGCGGGAACTCTTCCGCAAGCACGGCATTCGCGGCGTCGGCGTCGATACGATCGCCGAGCAGGCCGGCACCAATAAAATGACACTTTATCGTCACTTCGGCTCGAAGGACGATCTGATTATCGCCTGCCTGCGCGACGTCGCCGGCGACGCGGATGCGATCTGGGCCGGCTTCGAGACCGCCCACGCCGGCGATCCGATGGCGCAGCTCCACGCCTGGGTTCGTGTCGGCGCCGAATGCGCGGTCGGCGATGCACGCGGATGCGACATGGCCAATGCCGCTGTGGAACTCGCCGAGAGCGATCATCCGGCCCGCCACGTCATCGAGGAATTCAAGACGGGGCAGCGCGATCGTCTGGCCAAGCTCTGCCGCGAAGCCGGCATCGTAAAGGCCGACCTGCTCGCCGACACGCTGTCGTTACTGATCGAAGGCGCCCGCGTCAGCCGGCAAAGCGCCGGCGCCGAAGGCCCCTGCGCGCATTTCATTTCGATCGCCGAGGCCGTGATCGCCGCTTTCGCGCAGGAATCCGACAAGCGCTCATTGCATCGGCCTACCCGCGCCAAAACCAAGAGCCGCGGCCATCTTCGCGTCCTGACATCGCCGCGCGCTTAGCGCGA
>DATDMA010000196.1:0-6386 GCA_036519015.1 Pseudolabrys sp.
TCCATTGAGACAGCGGGCGGTTGCTCAGGCGTCGTCGCCGGCCTTCGCGTTCTTGAAGAGCTCGCGCAAGATCTGGCCTTCGAGCGCGGCGACCTCCGCCGAACCCCGCTCGCGCGGGCGCGGGAGATCGATCTTGAGATCGAGCGCGATCTCGCCCCCTTCGATGATGAGCACGCGGTCGGCCAGCGTGACCGCTTCGGCAACATCATGCGTCACCAGCAAGGCGGTGAAGCCTTGATCCAGCCAGACGCGCTCCAGCAATTTCTGCATTGAGATGCGCGTCAACGCATCGAGCGCGCCGAGGGGCTCGTCCAGGGCTAGGACCCGGGGATGGCTGACCAGCGCCCGAGCAAGCGCCACGCGCTGACGTTGCCCGCCGGAGAGCACCGACGGCCAGTTGTCGCGCTTTTCTTCGAGGCCAACCTCACGCAGCGTCTGCAGCGCGCGCTCCCGTGCGCCGGCGGAGCGGCGCTCGGCGCCCAGCCCGACCTCAACATTCGACAGCACCGAGGCCCAGGGAAGCAGCCTCGGCTCCTGGAACATCACCCGCACGTCCTGGCGCCTAGCCGCATCTCCTGTCGACGCGCCGATCTGGAACGTTCCGCCGGTCGGCTGATCCAGTCCGACCAGCAACCGCAACAGCGTGCTCTTGCCGCAGCCGCTGCGGCCGACGATGGCGACAAACTCACCCGCATCGACGTCGAAGCTAACGCCGCGCAGGACCTCGTTCGCGCCGAACGATTTCCTGATGCTATCGATCTTGATCGGCAGACCGGCGCCGGACCGCGCCTGCGGCGCGGCCACGGGCGAATAAGCGGTCAGAGCTTTCGGCGGCAGAACGAGCGTGTTCACGCGAAGGGCCTCACGATTTCTGGAAGGCGGGGTGCCATGACAGGCAGAGCCGCTCGAGCAGCCGGGCCGCGCTATCGGCGAGCTTTCCGAGCAGCGCGTAGATCAGGATGCTCAGCACGACCACGTCCACCAGCAGGAATTCGCGCGCCTGCATCGCCATGTAGCCGATGCCCGATGAGGCCGCGATGGTCTCCGCAACGATCAGCGTCAGCCACATGATGCCGAGCGCATAACGCAAGCCCACGAAGATCGAAGGCAGCGCGCCGGGGAGATAGACGCGCCAGAACAACGCGGCGGGCGTCATGCCGTAGGTGCGGCCCATCTCGACAAGCTGCGGATCGACGGTGCGGATGCCGTGCTGCGTATTGATATAGATCGGGAAGAACACGCCGAGAGCGACCAGGAACAGCTTGGCCGATTCGTCGATGCCGAACCACAGGATGACCAGCGGAATGAGCGCGAGATGCGGGATATTGCGCACCATCTGCAACGTGCTGTCGAGGATACGTTCAGAGGTGCGGGACAGCCCGTTGGCGAGCCCGAGTACAAAGCCGATGCTGCCGCCGATGGCGAAGCCGACGGATGCCCGCCAGAAGCTCACCCACATGTTCCTGAGCAATTCGCCGCTGAGCAACAGCTTCCATCCGGCGAGGACGACATCGCTCGGGGCCGGCAGGACGCGCAGCGGAATTAGGCCGTCGGACGACAGGATCTGCCAGACGGCAATGATCGCCACCGGCAACGCCCATTGCGTCAGCGCGCCAAATCTGCCGCTGCGTTCCGCCACACTCATGATTGCGCCGTCTGCTTCTGAAGCGGCAGTTGGTCGTTGGCGATGATTTCGCCGAACGGGCCGCTATTGAATGCGTCGGCCGACGGAGCATCCGTATGCGCAAGCGGCAGCTTCGGGAACACAAGCTCAGCGAAGCGATAGGCTTCCTCCAGATGCGGGTAGCCCGACATGATGAAGGTATCGACCCCGACCGCCATGTATTCCTTGATGCGCGCGGCAACCGTGTCCGCATCGCCCACCAGCGCGGTGCCCGCGCCGCCGCGCACCAGGCCGACGCCCGCCCACAGATTGGGGCTGACTTCCAGTTTGTCGCGCCGGCCGCCGTGCAGCTCTGCCATGCGCCGCTGTCCGACGGAATCCATGCGCGCGAAGGTCGCCTGCGCTTTAGCGATGGTGTCGTCGCCGACGTATTTGATGAGATCCTCGGCCGCCGCCCAGGCCTCCGCGTTCGTCTCGCGCACGATCACGTGCAGGCGGATGCCGAACGACAGCTTGCGCCCGTTGCGCTCGGCAAGCTCGGCGACGCCCTTCACCTTTTCGGCGACAGCGGCGGGCGGCTCGCCCCACGTGAGATATTTGTCGACGATCTCGGCCGCCACCGAGGTGCCCGCGCCGGACGAACCGCCGAAATAGAGCGGCGGATGCGGCGCCTGGATCGGCGGAAACAGCAACCGGCCGTCTTCGATATTGATGTGCTTGCCGTGGAAGTTGACCGGCTTGCCGGCCAGCAGATCCTTGTAGACGGTGAGGAACTCGCGCGTGACCTCGTAACGCTCGTCGTGCGACAGGAAGATGCCATCGCCTTTGTTCTCGGTCGGATCGCCGCCCGTCACCACATTGATGAGCAGGCGCCCGTTTGTGATGCGGTCGAGCGTCGCCGTCATGCGCGCGGCGACCGACGGCGACTGCAGTCCCGGACGCACCGCGACGAGGTAGCGCAGGCGCTGCGTCGCCGGCGCGACCGCCGAGGCGACGACCCACGAATCCTCGCAGCTTCGTCCCGTCGGCAACAGCACGCCGAAATAGCCGAGATCATCCGCCGCCTGCGCGATCTGGCGCAAATAGTGGATGTCGACATGGCGACCGCCAACTTGCGTGCCGAGATAACGGCCATCACCGTGGGTCGGCAAAAACCAGAGGAGGTTGGCGCGTGAGACCGATGGAACGCTCATGATCCTGACCTGACTGCATCGGAGATTTTGACCGGCTTGGGCAGCAAGCCAAGCTGAAGGAAGAGATCGGCGAGCTTCTGCTGATCGGCGACCACGCCCTTATCGATCGGCTTGATACCGTAGGACTGCCGCTTCAACGCGACCTCGAGAACCGGCGCCGGAATGCCGATCGACGGGCTGAGCTGAGTGGCCACGCCTTTGATATCGGTCTGCGCCCAGCCGTCGACTTCCCGCAACTGCTCGAGAACTACATCAAGCGCCTTGGCGTGATCGTCGAGCGCCTTCCGCGAGGCGAGATAGAACTGGTAATTCGGGACAAGGCCTTCGGCGTTGGTGAGTTCGCGCGCGTTGACCGAGGCCTCAGCCGCCGCCTGGAACGGATCCCAGATCGCCCAGGCCTGGACCGCGCCGCGCTCGAACGCCGCGCGCGCATCGGCCGGCGCAAGGAACACGGGCTCGATCTCGGAATATTTCACGCCCGCTTTCTCCAGCGCCTTCACCAGCAGGTAGTGAACATTGGAGCCCTTGTTGAGCGCGACCTTCTTGCCCTTGAGGTCCGCAACCGACTTCAGCGGGCTGTCCTGCGGCACGAGGATCGCCTCGCCTTTCTCGGCCGGCGGCTCATAAGCGACGTAGACGAGCGGCGCGCCCGCGGCCTGCGCGAAGATCGGCGGCGTCTCACCCGTATTGCCGAAGTCGATGGCGCCGACGTTTAGTGCCTCCAGCAGTTGCGGGCCGGCGGGGAACTCCTTCCACTCGACGGAGTAGCCGATCGCCTTCAACCTGCCTTCGAGCGTGCCTTTGCCTTTGAGAAGGACAAGCTTGCCGTATTTCTGAAATCCGATGCGGACAACCTTGTCGTCCGCGTGCGCCGCAGTTGCGACAAACGCCGCAAGAGCCGCGACGGCCAGGCCGCGCAAAACCTTCACACCAAATGCCATGACGATCGCCTCCCGACGCGATCGCAGGCCGATCGCGATAAAGCCAAATGTTGGCATATTTTTCTCCGAAGTCGATGGAATGGAAAACCAAAGATGCTCCGCGCGCGGCGATAACTGTCTCTTTCGACGCGTCGCAAGGAAATGCTGTTTCGCCTGTGACATCGTCACAAGGCGCCCATGCACGGCATGATCGAGCGAGAGCAATCCTCGCGTTTCGCGCTCATGTTCTCAGCCGCATGGAGAACAATTTATCTGACCGCGCTAGGCTAAATATTCCCTGCTGATGCCAATCACGCTTCAGCGCTTCCATCGGAACCCGACTGCGCAACGCAATTTTTCCAAACTGGCTGGTCCGAACAAATTGCTGTTGGTTTTTTCGGACTTCGTCTTACTTTCCAACGGAAGCGACGTCGCGTACCGGTGGAATGACATGAAAGTCGACAGAGCAATCAGCTGCGCGCAGGCGTCGCAGGACTCGTTTCGGCAAGCGATGCGCTATCTGGCCAGCGGCGTCAGCATCCTGGCCGCGGGCGGGCCCGGCGACCGGGCCGCGATCACCGCAACGTCCGTCACATCGCTCTCGGTGGAACCGCCCACGCTGCTCATTTGCATTTCGCGGAATTCATCATTGGCGCCGATTCTGCAGCGGCATGGGCACTTCAGCGCCAATTTCCTTAGCGCCTCGCAGCAGCACCTCGCGGAACGGTTCGCCGGACGCGGCGGTGTCAACGGCGGCGAACGCTTCGATGCCGGGGATTGGATTTCGCTCGTGTCAGGCGCGCCGGTTCTCGCCAATGCCTTGGCCAGCATCGATTGCGACGTCGAGGAGATCATCGATCGCCACACGCATTCGATTGTCATCGGCAGGGTTTTGGCGGTGCGCACCGAAGGCGGAGATGAGGCGCTGGCGCATTGGCACGGGGCCTTCTCAGCTGTGGGCAATGGATCGTGAGGACCGCCTGAGAGACTTGGTCACTGAGAGACTTGGCCAGAAGCAAAACTTACTTCTTCAAATTCCATATAAAATTTAGAAAGGTTTTCCAATGATTGCCTCGATCTCACGCCGTCTTCTGCTCGCCGCATTGCCGATCCTGCTGACGAGCGCTGCCATGGCGCAAACGACGCCGGCGAACAGCACGCTGCGCATCGGCTTTCAGCGCTCGTCGACATTGATCGCCATCCTGAAGCTCAATGGGGGGCTGGAGAAGGCTCTTGCTCCACTGGGTGTGCAGGTCACGTGGCACGAGTTCACCAGCGGACTGCCGCAACTCGAAGCGCTCAACACCGGTAACATCGACTTTTCCGCCGACGTCGCCGATACCGTTCCAATCTTCGCGCAGGCGGCGGGCGCCAAGCTCGCCTTTATCGCGGAGGAAGCGCCCTCGCCAAGCGCGCAGGCAATCCTCGTTCCGCAGAATTCGCCGATCAAGGGCGTCCCCGACCTCAAGGGCAAGAAGGTCGCGGTCACCAAGGCTGCGGGCAGCCATTACCTATTGATTGCCGCCTTGGGCCGCGTCGAACTCAATACAAAGAGCATCACGCCGGCTTACCTGACGCCCGCCGATGGGCGCGCGGCCTTTGTCAGCAGCAACGTGGATGCATGGGTCGCCTGGGACCCCTTCCTCACCACCGCGCTCAAGCAAAATGGCGCGCGCGTGCTGGCCGACGGGACAGGGCTCGCGAACTACAAGCGCTACTATCTCGCCTCGGATAGCTATGCACGCGCGAACAGCAAAGTGCTGAAGGTGATCTACGACAAACTCGACGAGACCGGACAGTGGGTAAAGGCGCACCCGAAAGACGCCGCGGCACTTCTGGCCGACACCTGGCACATCGATGCGTCAACGATCGAGGAAGCCAATAGCCATCGCAGCTACAAAGTGGGCCTGGTCACCAAAGACGGGCTCGTGGAACAGAACAAGATCTCCGACGCCTTCTTCGCCGAAGGGCTGCTGCCGCGCAAAATCGACGGCACTGATGTCACGATCTGGAAGCCCTAAACAATAATCACGCCGCCGGCGCGCCACGCGCCTGCCTGCCGCGACGTAAGGCGACGATCTCCGCCAGGATCGAGATGGCGATCTCGTCGGGCGTAATGGCGCCGAGATCGAGGCCGGCCGGCGCCTTGAGCTTCGCCAGCCGCTCGGGCGTGACGCCGCGCTCAGCGAGCGTCTTCTTCAGCGCCTCGGCCTTGCGGCGGCTGCCTACAAAAGCGACATAGTCGACGTCGACAGCGAGTGCCGCAAGCAACGCCGCCTCGTCCCCGCGGCCTTGCGTGGAAACGACGACATAGCGCGAACCGGATTCATTCACCGGCAATGCATAGCCTTCGATGCGACGGTCCACCTCACCAAACGCCGGCTGCTCCGCCGCCGGGGCGCAGGCGGTGACGGCGAAGCCGCTGCGCCGGGCAAGGTCCGCCACCGCGATCCCCACAGGGCTTGAGCCGAAGACCACCACCTGCGGGCGCGGCAATACCGGCTCGATGAAAATGTCCATCGTGCCTTGGCTCGGGCACATGTTCTTGGCAAAGCGTACGCCGCCCTGCTCCTCTCCGACTTTCAGGCCCTGCTCGCTCAGCGCATCCGGCGGCTGCACCGAGATGAGTCGCGATTGGCCGTCGGCGAG
>DATDMA010000197.1:0-4206 GCA_036519015.1 Pseudolabrys sp.
GCGTTCTGCTTGGTCAACGCCACATCGATCATCGGCAGAGATGGTCTCTCGCCTAGAAAGGTGCTGACCAAAAACCAAGGCACAATCACATTCTCCACGTAGGCCGGGTCAAACTCTTTGAGGAATTGCGCACGCAGACGCCCGACAGTTGTCTGCAGATCCGTCGGCGCCAGCGGTTGACCCGCGGCAGGCGGAGATTGCGCGTGAGCATGTTCGGGCTGAGCGCCGGCGGCCGTTGCGGCGCTTAGCGCGCCGAGAATCAAGAACTCACGACGTTCCATTTTTCGCCTCCCATGATCACGCGGTTACGCGCAAAAAAACGGACAGCGTCACCTTGTTATGAAGATGCTCCAGCACCAGATTTTTTGTCGTGGAATCTTACATCAAGGCAATGCGTCTTCCTCTTCAAATCACGATCCTTCGCATTGCCCCATAGGCCAGTACCGGCAAGCTTGCCGGCACGACATATCGCCGTGCGTCGCCTAGCGCTCCGATACCTTTTTAAATCAGGGAGCAAATCATGGCTGCAATCAACCGCCGTACCTTGCTCAGAGAAATCCTGCCCGGCGCCGCCGTCGCTACCATCGGCGTTGCGACGGCCGGCTGGGCAATCGCACCCAAAGTTGGCGCGGCGGTGCCGCTCGCCGTGAACAAGACGACCGGTGCGGCGATCGACGACTTGGTCGAGAAGGCTCAGCACCGTCGCCGCAGATGGGTTTGCTGGTGGAGCAGGAGCAGGCGGCGTCGCGTGTGCGGCTGGCGCTGGGTCTGATCGCCGTTCGCCTACCGTCGCGCGTGGGCCGGTGCGACCACGCGGGTCGACGGTATCAATGAACCTTGCGTTAACTCATTATCGACCATATTGCCCGCCTTTGGCCTCGTAGCTGGGCCCGACGGGGGGTCTACCGTGTTCACACGCATCGCCGCTTCAGCCGCGATCATGGCGGCTATTCTTGCCTGTCTCACCATCTCAACGCCGGCAGCGGCGCAATCCCCGAGGGTCTTGAAGTTCGGGTATATCCTGACGCCCGACTCGCAACTGGGCGCAGGCGCCAAGGTCTTCGCGGACGAAGTCGCCAAGCGAACAAATGGCCGCTATCGAATCGAGGGCTACCCAAACGCCGCATTGGGCGGCGAAGTCGAAATGATGAAGGGCGTGCAACTGGGCACGATCGACCTCGCCTTCATCACCGGCGCGCCGTTGCCGAACTTCTTGCCTGAGGTCGGCGTCTTCAACATTCCGTTCCTGTTTCGCGATGTCGCACATGCCCACGCCGTTCTCGACGGACCTGTCGGGCAGTCTTACCTCAGCAAATTCCGTGAAAAGGGATTCGTCGCCCTCGCCTGGGGCGAAAACGGGATGCGTCACATCACCAACTCGAAGAGAGAGATCCACACGCCCGACGATCTCAAGGGATTGAAGCTTCGCTTGCCCCAGTCCGATGTCATGTTGGCCGGCTTCAAGGCGCTTGGCGCCGATGTCAGCCAGCTTCCGTTCCCGCAGCTCTACAGCGCCCTGCAATCCGGACAATTCGACGGCCAGGAAAATCCGATCGCGACCATTCAAGCGTCGAAATTCGATCAGGTGCAGAAATATCTGACCCTGACGGGCCACGTCTACGATCCGGCCATCGTATTCATGTCGCCCGACGCATTCGATGATCTCTCTGCCGAAGACAAGGCGAGCTTTACGGCCGCCGCGAAACTGGCCGGCGCGGCATCGCGCCGATTCGCCGCCGCCGCCGAAGCGAAAGGCATCGAAGAGCTTACAATGGCCGGAATGAAGATCGTCATCGACGTCGATCGCGCAAAATTCGCGGCGGCGATGGCATCGGCAAAACCGGAGTTTGCCAAGCGGTTCGGGACCGAGATAATCGAGAAAATCGAACAGGTCCAGTGATGTCAAAAGACGTTGCAGCCTTTTTTATGATTGCGACAAAAACAATCAGAGAAGCTATCCGTCCGCGACTTTCGGTTCGGCACCGCATCTACGGCGGGTTCTCCATCATCTTGCTTCTTTTGATCGTCGTGTCGGCGATCTTCTTGCGCGGCATCGGAATGGTCGATTTCGACTCCGAGGATGTCAGAGCAAATGCGCATCAGATGTCCGTGGTCAGCGCATTTGCGGCCGGGATGGGGCAAGTCCATTCTCGCGTGACCCAATATGCGCTGTCGCAAAGCGACTCGGACCTGCAGGCGGCCCAGGCCGCGATCGAGCGGCTGCAGCACGCCACAACCGAGATGGAAGAAGCCTACGGACAGGGAAGCAATCGCGCTGCGCAAAGCGTCGAAGTGCTGCGCGGCCTTGAAGAGCGATACCGCCAAGTCCTTGCTGACACGATCGCGATCATAAACACCCGACGCTCTCACATCGTCGACTTCACCGAGAATGCGACGGAGTTGGGAAATATCGTATCGGCGATCGTCACTGTTCTCGTGCGCGACCCCGGTGGCGTCAGCGCGCTCGAGCCCGCAACCCGGCTGATGCAGAGTTTCTACGACAGCAAGTCCACCGCTACGCGCTTTCTCGCGACGCGAGACCCCGCCGATTCAAACCGCGCGCGCGTCGAAACCGACGCCATGCGGCGCGTGTTCGACGAGCTCAAACAGCAGAATATCGATAACAAGCGCGTCCAACGGTTTCTGAATGCGGCGGCGGAGCCCCTGGGGCGCTACATCGTTGCTATCGATGGATTGGTAGCCGACACACAGTGGTTCGCCACCTTGACGGCGGAACGCCAGGACGTCGCGGACAAGATGTCTCAAGCGGCGCGGGGCATCCACACCGCGGCTGTCGAGACCCAGATCAAATCCGTCCAGGAGATGATCAATGCGGTCACGTCGTCGCGCCGCCTTGGCGGCATGACGTCCGCCCTCGCGATCATCCTCGGCATCGCGCTTGCGATACTCATCGGCCGCGGTACTGCCGGACCCATCACGCAAATCACCGAGGTCATGCGCGCGCTGGCGAACGGTACGGTCAGCATCGACATTCCGCACGAAGGCCGCCGCGACGAATTGGGCGCAATGGCCTCCGCCGTGCGGGTCTTCCGCGATCGCACCATCGAATCCACACACCTGACGAAAGAGCGGGAAACCGAACGCCAGTCCAAGACGCGCCGCACGCAGGCGCTCGAGCAACTCTACGCCAAGTTCGAAGCGAAAGTTGGCGCGCTTGCATCCAGCCTTTCGGTCGCTGCCGCGGAGCTGACGCAAAGCGCTGAGTTGATGCATGGCACCACGGCGCAGACTGGGGAAAAGTCCTCCGCGGTGATGGCTTCCGCCGGGCACGCGGCGGACAATGCGGAAAGCGTCGCTCGCGCGACAGAAGAACTGTCGTCGTCCTTCGACGAAATCGCCCATCGGGTCTTGCGATCCCAAGACATCGCGACAAGCGCGATGGCAGAGGCGAAACGGACCGACAGTACGGTGCAGGCGCTGGCGCATGACGCCGAAGAAATCGGCAATATCACGCTCCTGATCCAGAACATCGCACGTCAAACCAATCTGCTCGCCCTCAATGCGACGATCGAGGCGGCGCGTGCAGGAGAGGCGGGGCGCGGATTCGCGGTCGTTGCGAACGAGGTGAAGACGCTTGCCATGCGGACGTCGCAGGCGACCGACGCAATCGGCGTGCAAATATCGCAAATTCAGGTCGGGACCGGCAACACCGTCGGCGCCATTCAAGCGATGGCGACCACCATCCGCGACATGAATCAGATCGCCGGCGAAGTCGCCGCCGCCGTTGAGCAACAGCGCGCCGCCACGCACGAGATTGCCCAGAGCGTCCAACGCGCCGCCAACAGCGCGCAAGATGTCAAACAATCCATCGACGGTGTGGAAGATGCGGCGGCGGCGACCGACGAGGAAGCAAATCGCGTGCTCAACGCCGCGCGCCAGCTATCGCAGCAGGCGGAGGACCTGCGGGCCGAAGTCAATCAGTTCATTGACGGCGTCCGCGCGGCGTAACCGCCCGCTTTGGGGGCGGCCTCCCCCATGCTACACCCCGCGCACTTCTTAACCCCCGCCGGGACCATGCCTAACCCTGCCTCGCCCCAAACCCCCGCCCTCGCCTCCTTCCGCCGCATCGTGGTGAAGGTCGGCTCCTCGCTGCTGGTCGATTCGGCCGCCGGCGCGCTCAAGCGCGCGTGGCTCGAGAGCCTCGCCGCCGATGTCGCCGCGCTGCACGCCGAGGGCCGCGACATG
>DATDMA010000198.1:0-26146 GCA_036519015.1 Pseudolabrys sp.
AAATGCCCGATGAGGCGGCAGCTATCGCATCGATATTTCGACACCGCCCATAGCGACGGAGAATTCAAACCCGACCCTGCGCCCTCTGAGTTCGAGAACGACGCCTTTCGCGTTCTGCAATCGTACGGAGCCGGCGCCGCCGGCGACCGCTACTCCGGCGCCGATCGAGGTATAGGTGCCGACGAGGTCGGATGCCGTCCGCAGATTGTAGGCTCGCCCGATCAGGTCCGTCGACGACGCACCGATCGTGGCGCCGAAACTCATGCCGCCGATCCGAAATGGGTAGCTCCGCCCATGGAAGCGCAAGACGCCGGTGCCACCGCCGACGCCGACGATGAACCCGCCCCTTGTTACTGTGGCGCGGACCGTGCCGGTATCCGCACGGGATGGCGCAGGTGACGCTGCCAGCATGACTGCTGCCGCCAAAATGACTAAACCGAATTTTGTGATGCGATAGAGACCAAGCATTGCCGCCTCCCAACTCTGTTTGCTTCGTGAACAAGGTGCGATAGCGGCAGAGAGTGGTGCCCTGTACATGTCGTTCCCCTCTGTTTGCTGGCACACTTACGCCAACATTGATTTTGAATCGTGTGCGGGGCGAATGTACATCGTGTTAGTATGAAACAAGAGGCATCCCGGTCCGTCAAATAAGGTGATCCGTTTGTCGCGCCTTACATGAGAAGGAAGCGGCCCCTGGGCTGGATTCAAAAAATCCGCGCATGTCCTGGTATCAGCGTCCGGTCGCTTGGCCATCGCGTATCGATGGCGCTGCTTGGGCTGTTGCTGGCTATGGGCGTTGTCGGCTGCGCCTCCCTCGAGAGATTGCCAGCGGTGAAGCTTGCGCAAGCGCCAAACGCTGACATCTTGAACATCTCCGACGTGCGTTTTTACACGACGGACACCGCGCGCATGACCGCGATAGCGGTGGCGGCGTACCAACGGCGCAGCAAAATACAACATGCTTCAGAGCCGCAGAATTTTCTGGCGATTTCTGGTGGTGGAGACGACGGCGCTTTCGGCGCCGGTCTTCTGGTTGGCTGGAGCGAGCGAGGCGATCGACCGAACTTCGGAGTGGTAACCGGCGTCAGTACGGGCGCGCTATCCGCCCCGTTTGCCTACCTCGGTCGCGGTTACGATCAACATCTGAAGCAGGTCTACACCGATTCAAGTGCCGACGAGATATTCAAGCCGCGTATGCTTCTCGCCGCAGTGACGAACGACGCCATGGCGGACAGCGCGCCATTGCGACAGATGATCGGTCACTACATCGACGACGCGGTGGTCCGGAGCATCGCTGAAGAATACAACAAAGGGCGGCTGCTCTTCATACTGACGACCAACCTCGATCAGGGCCGTCCGGTGATTTGGAATATCGGTGCTATCGCCGCAAGCGGCCACCCGCGCAGCCGTGAGCTGATGATCGACGTCCTGCTGGCCTCGGCCTCGATTCCGGCGGTTTTTCCGCCAGTGATGATTGACGTTACCATCGGCGGTCAACGCTATCAGGAAATGCATGTTGACGGCGGAGCGATCGCCCAAGCCTTTCTCTATCCTCCATCGTTCTCGCTTGCGCGGGCAACGGCCAGTCTCGGTATCAGCGCGGCCCAGTTCAGGGCGCAGCGAAAACGCACCGCCTATGTGATCCGCAACGGCCGCCTCGCGCGACCGGAAGAAAAAATCGATAGAGAAACGCTTGCCATCGCCAAGCAGGCGATTGCCACAATGACGACGTCAAGCGGCGTCAATGACACCTACCGCATCTACCTCGTTACGAGACGAGACGGCGTCGATTTCAATCTCGCTTCGATCGGCGATGATTTTGATGTGCCTTACAAGGGACCGTTCGACAAAGGATACATGCGATCGCTCTTTGCGTACGGATTACAAAAAGGCCGCGCTGGATACCCTTGGCAAAAAGCCCCACCTGGCTATGTGCCATGAGTGTCCGCTAGATTATGTTTGGTCGGCAGGCGACGCATTCACGTCCGACAAATCGTCTTTGAAATCAATCGCAAGACGGATCAACATAATACATAAGCATAACCTGCTCTCGGGCTGGCCGCAGTGCGCGTTCATGATGCCGTAATAATTCTGATAATGAGCGGAGTTAAGCCCGCGTCTGCGCCTGATCCCGACCGGGGGGACGGATCTGCGCAGCGGTACGCACGTTTGTGCCGTGCGATTTCATTAAAAATCTCCTCGAGACACGACCGAGCGCATTCCTGTGAAGGCCGTGCCAACACGCGGTCAACGGCGCTCGTCGAAGCCAGACAGAGAAAGACATTATGAGAGTACAGAGCCACGATCACCGCGCCGCAGCGCGCCGGCGTTCCTTATGGGCCCGTAGCGCAAGCGGCGCAGCCATCGCCGTGCTCCTCGCGACCGGAGTCGCCAGTGCGCAGTCCGTCAAGTTCGAAGGCAACACCTTTGTCAATCAGGGGCTCGTCGGTGTCGCGCGCGGTCCCTCGAACGCTCGCGACCAGTTCGGCGATACCATGGGCGGCATCGGCTCCGCCATGGCCATGGATCTGCAAAGCTGGCGTCAGGGGCGGGACGGCAGCTATAGCGGCACGCTTTACATGCTGCCGGATAAAGGCTGGAACACGCAAGGCACGGTCGACTTCGCCGGCCGGCTACATCGCTTCGACGTGAAGCTCAACCCGTTCTACGGCACCAGCACCACCGCCCAGAATCAGCTCACGCTCGATTATAAAAGCTCCGTTATGTTCCGTGAATTAACAGGAACGCCGACGACGGGGCTCGACGCGACGGCCGTTCGGCCGCAGAACTTCCGCTTCCCTGATATGCCGATCGATTCGAAGAATCACATCGTCGTCGACGACGAAGGTGTGGTCCTTCCGGGCGACGGCACAATGTGGGTCAGCGATGAGTACGGCCCATATGTCTATCACTATGCGGCGAACGGCACGCTGCTCGACGTCATCCGTCCGCCGGCGGCATTCATTCCGATGCGCAAAAATGCGTCCGGCAAGGCGGTCGAGAATTTCTCCGCGGACGCGCCCCCGATTGGCGTTACCTACAATCCGGATCCCGGCAATCCGGTCTCGGGCCGCCAGAACAATCAGGGCTTCGAAGGCCTGGCGATCAGCCCGGACGGCAACACTCTGTTCGTGCTGCTGCAGAGCGCGCTGATCCAGGATCTCGATCCGGCGAACATCAAGACCACGCGGCGCAATACGCGTCTGCTCGCCTATGACCTGAAACACGACAAGAAGCTCGTTGGCGAGTACGCCGTCCAACTGCCGCTCTATCAGGACCAGACCAAGACCACGCCGTCGCTCCTGATTGCAGCCCAGAGCGAGCTTCACGCGCTCAACGACCACCAGTTCCTGGTGCTCGCTCGCGACAGCAGCGTCGGGATGACCTATCCGGCGACCCCGGGCTCGGTCTACCGGAGCATCGATCTCATCGACATCTCGAAGGCGACCAACATCGCCAACACGAAGTACGATCAGCCGGAAAACCCGATCGCGCCGCTTGGCGTACTCAACCCGGCCATCAAGCCGGTCGCCTACCAAAGCTTCCTCAATATCAACGACAACAAGCAGCTCAACCGGCTCGGGCTGCACAACGGCGCGCCCAACAACAGCAATGATCTCTACGAGAAGTGGGAAAGCATCGCGGTCGTGCCGGTCGGCGACAAGAAGGCACCCCACGACTATTTTCTGTTCGTGGGCAGCGACAACGACTTCATCACGCAGGATGGCGTGATGCAGGGCAAGCCGTACAAAGATGCGTCGGGATATAACGTCGACAGCCTCGTGCTCGTGTATCGCGTGACGCTCCCGACCTACATCGCGCCGGGAGACGTCAAATCCGCGGACGGGAATCGCGACGACGGAAATCGCGACGATCATCGCGATAACGACCATCGCGACGACAGGCACTGATCGTGCGCAGCCCCGGCGGACATCCGTCCGCCGGGGCTGACTTTTGCTCTATAGAGTCAGGCTTATGAGTTCCCCGACAACAACACAGCCAGCCGCTTAAACGTCCACGCTGGCGGAGAGTGCGTTGTCCTGGATGAACTGCCGTCGCGGTTCGACGAGGTCGCCCATGAGCTGGTCGAACAGCACGTTGGCCTCGTCCACTTCCTTGATCTTCACCTGCAGCAGCGAGCGCGCATTGATGTCGAGCGTCGTCTCCCAGAGCTGCTCCGGGTTCATCTCGCCCAGCCCTTTGTAGCGCTGCATCGAGATGCCCTTGCGCCCGGCATTGGTGAGCGCCTCGAACAGGCCCACGGGCCCGTAGATCGGCGTCGTTTCGTCCTTGCGGCGGAGCATGGCCGGCGGGGTGGGGCGCGGGAAGATCTGCTGCAGCGACGGCGCATATTCGTCGAGCTTGCGCGCGTCGGCCGAGCCGATCAGCGCCTGGTCGATCATGGCGGCTTCCTTGACGCCGCGCACGGTGCGCTCGAAATGGAAGCCTTCTTCGTTGAAGCTGCCGACCCAGCCGCGCTCGGTTTCTTCTTCCAGTGCGTCGAGCCGCCGCGCGATATATCCGGCGGCCTGCTCGGCATCCTGCGGATTTTGGATGACCTCCGGCCGCAGCACGCCGGCGATCGCCGCCTGCTCGATGACCTTGCGGTTATAGCGGCTGTGCAGGCCGTGCAGGGTGTTGCGGATCGCGCGCGCGTCCTCCACCAGCCTACGCAGGTCGGGGCCGGCGCGCTCTTCGCCGGAACCGAGCCGCAGGACCGCTTCCTCTATCCCGGTCGCGATCAAATAGTCCTCGAGCGCGCGCTCGTCCTTGAGGTACTGCTCGGACTTGCCGCGGTTCACTTTGTAGAGCGGCGGCTGCGCGATGTAGATGTGGCCGCGCCGGATCAACTCTTCCATCTGCCGGAAGAAGAAGGTCAGCAGCAGCGTGCGGATGTGGGAGCCGTCCACGTCCGCGTCCGTCATGATGATGATCTTGTGGTAGCGCAGCTTGTCTGGATTGAACTCGTCGCGGCCGATGCCGGTGCCGAGCGCGGTAATCAGCGTGCCGATCTCCTGGCTGCCCAGCATCTTGTCGAAGCGCGCGCGCTCGACGTTGAGGATCTTGCCGCGCAGCGGCAGCACGGCCTGGAATTCGCGATTGCGGCCCTGCTTGGCGGAGCCGCCGGCCGAGTCGCCCTCGACGATGAACAGTTCGGACTTGGCCGGATCGCGCTCCTGGCAGTCCGCGAGCTTGCCCGGCAGCGAGGACACGTCGAGCGCGCCCTTGCGGCGGGTGAGCTCGCGCGCCTTGCGCGCGGCTTCGCGCGCCGCGGCGGCTTCCACCACCTTGCCGACGATCACCTTGGCTTCCGAGGGGTGAATCTCGAACCAGCCCTGGAGCGCCTGGTTGACGACGTTTTCGACCACCGGCCGCACTTCGGACGATACCAGCTTGTCCTTGGTCTGCGACGAGAACTTCGGATCGGGCACCTTCACCGACAGCACCGCGGTCAGGCCTTCGCGGACGTCGTCGCCGGTGAGCGCCACCTTCTCCTTGCGCGTGGTGCCGAGCGTCTCGGCATATTGCGTGATCTGCCGCGTCATGGCGCCGCGGAAGCCGGCGAGATGCGTGCCGCCGTCGCGCTGCGGGATGTTGTTGGTAAAGCAGAGGACGCTCTCGTGGTACGCATCGTTCCACCACATGGCGCATTCCACCGTGATGCCGTCGCGCTCCGCCTTGATCATGATCGGCGAGGGAATCAGCGGCGACTTGTTGCGGTCGAGGTATTTCACGAAGGCCTCGACGCCGCCCTCGTAGCGCATCTCCTCGCGCTTCTCGACCGCGTGGCGCATGTCGGAGAGCACGATGGTGACGCCGGAATTCAGGAAGCCGAGCTCGCGCAGCCGGTGCTCGAGCGTGGCGAAGTCGAACTCCACCATGGTGAAGGTCGCGGGCGAAGGCAGAAACGTCACTTGCGTGCCGCGCTTGCCATGCGCGTCGCCGATTTCCTTCAGCGGGGCGACGGCCACGCCGTCGCGGAACTCGATGAAGTGCTCCTTGCCGTCGCGCCAGATATTGAGCTTGAGCCAGGTCGACAGCGCGTTAACGACGGAGACGCCGACGCCGTGCAGGCCGCCGGAGACCTTATACGAGTTCTGGTCGAATTTTCCGCCGGCGTGCAGCTGGGTCATGATGACCTCGGCCGCCGAAATGCCTTCGCCGGTGTGGATGCCGGTCGGGATGCCGCGGCCGTTGTCGCGCACCGTGCAGGAGCCGTCCGGATTGAGCGTGACGTTCACTTCGGTGGCGTAGCCGGCGAGCGCTTCGTCGATGGCGTTGTCGACGGCCTCGTACACCATGTGGTGCAGGCCGGAGCCGTCGTCGGTATCACCGATATACATGCCCGGCCGCTTGCGCACGGCGTCGAGGCCCTTAAGGACCTTGATCGATTCCGCGCCATAATCGGACTCGGGTTGGATATTGCGGGCCGGTTCAGCCATCGACGGCATCCTCGCAGCAGGCGCGACTATGAGTCGGTTTTGGGAGTTTGTGTGACACGAAAATCAGGTCTCGTACAGAGCAAAGTCGGTAGGGATAATATGTTGATGAAAAAGGCATTTTTCAAGGTTTACGGGGTGTCTGAACGGGCCTGATTCCGCCCCCCGAAAAGCCGCATTCGCAGCCTGCCCGAGCGTTGAGTTTTCTTGCGTCGATTGCCTCTCGCGGAGCCTATCGGGCGGACAAACCGAGCCTTCGAACATCGTCGCCAACGGCCGTTCAGCAGATAGCAAGGTGAAACTGTTCACTGTGGGGGCAAACGCAGACTTGCCTGTCACGATCACTTGGCCTCTAAGCAGGGTCGCTTTCCGCCTGAGCCGATTAGTCTCTCCGATGCGCTGGATGAGCCGCCCTCCCGAAGTCCCGCACCGCTTGCGCGCGATCGTGCGCGCACGCGAGTCGAGCATCATCGTGCTTGCGGCGCTGGTCGGTCTCGTCAGCGGCCTCGTCGTCTCGGCGATGAGCGAATTGGTCGGCCTCATGCACACGCTGTTCTTCGGGCTGGCCGCCGGTGAACGCCTGTCGGGACGCGCCTCGCTCGATCCCTTCCATGCCTTTCTCGCACCCTGTCTCGGTGGCTTGGCCTTCGGCCTGGTCACGGCCTACATCACCCGCAAGCGCGGCACCGAGGTCGATCCGATCGAGGCCAACGCCCTGCATGGCGGGCGCATGTCGCTGCTCGGCAGCATCATCGTCGCCCTGCAGACCGTGTGGTCGAGCGGCGTCGGCGCCTCGGTCGGTCTGGAAGCCGGCTATACGCAGCTCGCCAGCGGCATCGCCTCCTGGCTCGGGCGCTCGTTCCGTCTGCGCCGCAGCGACATGCGCACGCTGGTCGGCTGCGGCGCCGCCGCCGCCATCGCCGGCGCTTTCGGTGCGCCTTTGGGCGGCGCCTTCTACGCCTTCGAGCTGGTCATCGGCACCTATTCGATCGCGAGCCTTGCGCCGGTCGGCATGGCCGCCCTGGTCGGCTATCTCACCTCGCAAGCGTTTGCCCCGCTGCGGCTCGGCATTGAGGCCAATGCGGTGACGGACGTCGCCGTGCGTGACGTGGTGGTCGCCGCCGGCTTCGGCCTGGTCGCGGCCATCTTCGGCATTGCGCTGATGCGCGGCGTTGCCGCCTGCGAGCGCTTGTTCGTGCGCCTGCGGGTGCCGCCCGCCATTCGTCCGGCTATCGGCGGCGCGCTGGTCGGGCTGTTGGCGATGATCTCGCCGCAAGTCATGTCGTCGGGGCATGGGGCGCTGCACCTCACCGGCATCTTCAAGCTGCCGCTGGAGATGATTGCGCTGATCTTCGTGCTCAAGGCCGTCGCCTCGGTCATCTCCCTCGGCTCCGGTTTCCGCGGCGGTTTGTTCTTCGCGTCGCTTTTGCTCGGCGCGCTCGGGGGGCAACTGTTTGCCAGTGGCTTGGCCGGCCTGATCCCCGGCGTGCGGCTCGATCCCGATGCCTATGCCATCATCGGACTCAGCGCGCTCTCTGTGTCGGTGATCGGCGGCCCGCTCACCATGACCTTCATCGCGCTGGAAACCACCGGGGATCTGTGGCTGACGACGGCGGTGCTGATCGCGGTCATCGTCTCAATGCAGGTGACGCGCGAATTCTTCGGTTACTCCTTCGCGACCTGGCGCTTCCATCTGCGCGGCGAGACGATCCGCAGCGCGGCCGACGTTGGCTGGATCCGCGATCTCACCGTCGGGCAGATGATGCGCTCGGATGTGCGCACGACGCCGGTGGAGACGCCGGTCTCCGCCTTCCGCGAAGCCTTCCCGCTCGGCTCGACCAACCAAGTCATCGCCGTCGACGACGACGGCCGCTATGCCGGCATGGTGCTGGTGGCGGAAGCACACGCGCCGGAACTCGGCGCAACCAACTCGGTGCGCAAAATCCTGCACCACACCGACCACATGCTGCTGCCGCAGATGATTGCGCAAGAAGCCATCGCCGCCTTCGACCGATACGAAGCGGAGGCGCTCGCCGTCGTCGATACGGTGGAGCGCCGCCAGGTGAGCGGCCTGCTCACGGAAGCGCACGCGCTCCGGCGCTACTCGGACGCATCGGAGCGCCAGCGTCGAGAACTCATGGGCGAGACCTGAGGGTCTCGCGTCACTTACCGCGCACGGGCCGTCCAAGCTCCTGCGCATGCACCGTCAGGTGCTGCAGGTGCTGAAAGCCCGGTTCGTAGTCGGGAACCGGCCGCGCGAAGGCGGCCAAGGCGGCGGTGAGGATCTCGATGCGGTCGATTTCGGCGCGCACGTTATCGAGCGCGCGATTGATCTCGCACTTCACCCGATCTGCTGCCGTCGCCGTCGTCATTTTGTAACCTCATACCGCAGCGGATAACGCTGTCCATTAGGATAAGACCCATTAAAGCCCGATTGTTCCTGAATGGCGGCGTCAGATTACTCAATTTTTGGAACACTTTCCGCAACTTAGCGGCGTAATCCTCGCCTTCATGCCGGGCGTCACATTAACGCGGAGGGGGCCGTTTCGGCGATGCCGGGTCGGATCACATAAACTTGCGCTCTGGCCACGATGTCGCCAAAGGCCGCCGGATCGGCGCCCGTCATCCAGAC
Organism: Pseudolabrys sp.; assembly: GCA_036519015.1. GTDB lineage: Bacteria > Pseudomonadota > Alphaproteobacteria > Rhizobiales > Xanthobacteraceae > Pseudolabrys. The sequence continues at coordinate 9,073 of DATDMA010000198.1, forward strand.
CTGTGCGCCGAGCGCAGAAAGTGCGTCATAGAGCGCCGCGCGCCGGCCGGGATCGAGATGCGCCACCACTTCATCGAGCAAAAGCAGCGGGGCGTAGCCGGTCATGTCCTTGATCAGCCGGGCATGCGCGAGTACCAGCCGAATGAGCAACGCCTTCTGCTCGCCGGTGGATGCATCCGATGCCGGAATATTTTTAGCCGCATGGGTGACGGCGAGATCGGACCGATGCGGGCCGTCGAGCGTGCGCCCGGCGGCCGCGTCGCGTGCGCGGCTGTCCTTGAGCAGCGCGCGATAGCGATCTTCGATCTCGAGGGCGCTGTGCGCCGGCAGCAACTGCTCCATCCAGCCTTCGAGCGCGATCTCGGCGTAAGGGAACTCCGGCGCCACATCGCGCGCATTGCCGAGCGCGGCCGAGAGCCTGTTCACCGTCTCCGCGCGGGCGGCGGCGACCGCGACCGCGACTTCCGCGGTCTCATGCTCGACCGCGTCGAGCCAATGCGGGTCGCTCTGCGCGTTCTCCAGCAGCCGGTTGCGCGACCGCAGCGAACGCTCGAGCGCGGCGACGCGGCTCGCATGCTGCGCATCGACCGCGAGCACAAGACGATCGAGGAAGCGCCGCCGCTCCGAGGCAGGGCCGTTGAACAGCGGGTCCATCGACGGCGTCAGCCACACGACGCGCAAATGATCGGCGAAGGCCGTGGCCGAGGAGACAGCTTCGCGATCGATGCGGCACCGGCGCGTGGGCGATGATTCCTCGCCGACCGGCGGATCGATGCCGGTGCCGAGCGTCGCCAGCCCCAGCATGCCTTCGATCTCGGCATTCACCGCCCAGGCGCCGTCGCCTTCCGAGAAGGCGAGCTCTTCCATGGTGGCGCGGCGCAGGCCGCGGCCGGGCGCCAGCAGCGATATCGCTTCGATGAGGTTGGTCTTGCCGGCGCCGTTCGCGCCGGTCAGCACCACCGGCCCGGCGCGGTCGAGCACAATCTGCACGGCGTGGTAGCTGCGAAAATTGCTCAGCGTCAGACGGCGGATGAAGGCGGCGGTCATGATGCTCTGTCATTCCGGGGCGCCGCCAACGGGTCCGCGCGTAGCGCGGCCCGATGACAGGCTCCGCGGCGAACCCGGAATCCATACTCACAGACCGGGGTTATGGATTCCGGGTCCGGCCCTGCGGGCCGTCCCGGAATGACGAAGAGGGGATAACCGCTCACATCGCGAAGCTATCACACCCGCATCGGCATCAGCACATAGAGCGCGCCCTTGGCGTCCTTGTCCTGGATCAGCGTCGGCGAGCCTGGATCGGCGAGCTTGAGCACCGCCACCTCGCCCTCGATCTGCGCGGCGATGTCGAGCAGATAGCGCGAGTTGAAGCCGATATCGAGCGGATCGGCCTCGTACTCGACCTCGAGCTCCTCGGTGGCGCTCCCGGAATCCGGATTGGTCACCGACAGCACCAGCCGGCCGCCGGTGATCGAGAGCTTCACCGCGCGTCCGCGCTCGCTCGACACGGTCGAGACGCGGTCCACCGCCGCCTCGAAGTCCTTCTTGTCGACGATGAGGCTCTTGTCGTTGTTGAGCGGGATCACCCGCCCGTAATCGGGGAAGGTGCCGTCGATCAACTTCGAGGTGAGCACGACATTGCCGATGGTGAAACGGATCTTGCCGGCCGAGAGCTCGATCGCAACCTCGCCTTCGCCGCTCTCGATCAGCCGCTGCACTTCGTTCACCGTCTTGCGCGGCACGATGATGCCCGGCATGCCCGTTGCGCCCTCCGGCAGCGGCAGCTCCACCTGCGCCAGCCGATGGCCGTCGGTCGCGACTGCGCGCAACGTCGGCGTCTTCTCCACGCCGGCGGTGTGCAGATAGATGCCGTTCAGGTAGTAGCGCGTCTCTTCGGTCGAGATCGCGAACTGGGTCTTGTCGATCAGCCGCTTGAAGTCACCGGCCGGCAGCTTGAACGAATGCGTCATCTCGCCGGCGGCCAGATCGGGGAAGTCGCTCTCGGGGAGCGTCTGCAAGGTGAATCGCGAGCGGCCGGCGCGCAGAGACAGCACGGCGCGGTCGCCGGAGCCCTCGATGACGATCTGCGAGCCATCGGGCAGCTTGCGCACGATGTCGTAGAACATGTGCGCCGGCACCGTGGTCGCGCCGCCCGGCGCCACCTCGGCGGCCGTGGTGTCGGTCACTTCCAGGTCGAGATCGGTGGCCTTCAGGCTGAGATTGCCGTTGTCGGCCTTGATCAGCACGTTCGCCAGGATGGGGATCGTGTTGCGCCGTTCGACCACGCGGTGCACGTGGCCCAGCGACTTCAGCAACTCTGCACGCTCAACAGTAACCTTCATGGGAGACCCGCTTCGGCGCCTTGAAAACGGCCTGGAGATCAGGCGCGACGCCTAGCCGGCCATTCGCGGAATGCGGGGGCCGGGGCGCAAAGGTGGCGAAACTGCGCGACTTGTGCAAGGGCGTGTTTTTGGTCCCCGATCATATCCCCAGGGCGTCCACAGGGGCCTTTGCCCCGGACGCGCCGCAGCACGAGCCATAAGCGCGTTTACGCGCTGTGGCGAAGTGGTTCGGCGCAGATCCGGGGCCCAGCTTCAAAAAACCGGGGTCCCGGGTCAGCAGCGCACCGTTTCACAGCGAAAGTCGGTTTTACTCGACTTTCGCCACTACTTTAGATTCGCAAGTCGGATATATCCGACTTGCGATGCTGCCCCCCGGGACACGGGCCCCGCCTACTCCTGCAGCTGGCGCTTCAGGATCTCGATCTCCTCGGCCAGCGCCATGTCGGCGCCCACCAGGCCCTCGATCTTGCGCACGGCGTGCAGCACCGTCGTGTGGTCGCGGCCACCGAAGCGCCGGCCGATCTCCGGCAGCGAGCGCAGCGTCAGCGTCTTGGCCAGATACATCGCAACCTGGCGCGGGCGCACCACGTTGGCGGTGCGGCGCGACGACAAGAGGTCGGAGCGGCTGACATTGTACTGGCGCGCGACGATGCGCTGGATGTCCTCAATCTTGACGCGCTTGGGCTCCTGCGGGCGGATCAGGTCGCGCACCTCGCGCTCGGCCATCTCCAGCGTCACCGGATGGCCGGTCAGCTTGTTGTGCGCGAGCAGGCGGTTGAGCGCGCCTTCCAGGTCGCGGCCGTTATGCGTCACGGTCTTGGCGATATAGGCGAGCACCGGCAGCGGCACGTCGAAGCTCGGATGATGCGCGCGCGCCGCCAGCACGCGGGCCTTCAAAATCTCGAAGCGCAGTTCTTCGCCGAGCCCACCCATTTCCACCACCAGGCCGCCGGCGAGGCGCGAGCGCACGCGGTCGTCGAGGCTTTCCAGATCGGACGGCGGGCGATCGGCGGCGATGACGACCTGGCGGCCGGCATCGATCAGCGCATTGAGCGTGTGGCAGAATTCGGCCTGCGTCGATTTCCCCTGCAGGAACTGCAGGTCATCGATCACGAGCACGCCGATCCCCCGCAGCGCGTCCTTGAAGGCGAGCGCGGTCTGCGTGCGCAGCGCCGACACGAAGCCGTACATGAACTTCTCGGCGGTGAGATAGAGCATCTTGCGCTCGCCCGCGGCGTTTCCCATCCAGGTGATCGCCTGCAGCAGATGCGTCTTGCCCAAGCCCACACCGGCATGAATGTAGAGCGGGTTGAACATCACCGGGTCAGTGCGCTTGGCGATCGCGACCTGCTTGGCCGCGGCCTGCGCCAGCGTGTTGGAACGGCCGACCACGAAGCTGTCGAAGGTGAGCCGCGGGTCGAGCGGCGAGCCGCCAAGCGCCTCGTGGCCATTGCCGTCGGCAGCCACCGGCGGCCGGTGACCAACACCGTTGCCATTGCCGTTGCCGAAGTGGCTTGCGCTGGTGTTGCCGCTGGTCATCGGCGCGGGTTCCGGTCGCTTGGCCGGTACGGTCGAGCGCAGCACGGCGGAACGCACGATCAGCTCGATACGGCTGACTTTGTCGTCCTGCGCCTGCCAGCATGCGAGGACGCGCTCGGCGTAATGCGATTGGATCCAGCTCTTGAGGAAGCGGGTCGGGACCGACAGGCGCACCGTCGCGTCCTCCATCGCTTCCAGATCCATGCGCGCAAACCAGCTCGAGTAGACATCGTCCCCCACCTCGGCGCGCAGACGATCTCTGACCCGTGACCAGCTATCCTGATCCGCGTTCGACATTTTCTTTTTCTCTGTCCGATTAAATGGTGGAAACGAACTCGGTGGCTCGGCCTGGCGGGCATGAACCCGCCAACGCGCCGAAAACGCGACGCAACAACACTCGCTCGATGATCTTGTCGGGGACAGGCAATCTACGCCGGCCTCGGTGAGACCGGCACAAAGCCATCGACGACGGGTCGGGAGTGCTTGCGTCCTAGCCGCTGGGCGGAGACGCGGCTCCTAACGCACCGGCCGTGACGGTGGGACACGAAGCGTGTCCGTTGCTACAGGGTTGGAGGCTAGACAAGACGGAACTGGCAACAGTGATACCGATGTGCAAGCTGGAAGAACCCGGTTCAACGCGCGATGCGCTGATCACTGGCACTGTCCCTGCTCCTGTCATGTCATCCCCCTCGCTTATTCGCCGGGCGAAGCGCCCGATGATCAGTGTCGTCACTCGAAGTTCCATTCAGCATTGGCGCTGTCGAACTTTTATCGCACCGCATCAGATTGAAGTCGCATCAACGCATATCGAGCAATTCATGCAATTCGACGTTCAGCGGTGCATGATCGTTCCGGCGTTGTGAGGCGGCTATTTTGAAACGTTCAGGCAAGCAATAGCCGTTCTCATCCGCCGATGAGCGCGCAGTCACCTTGTTATTGAGTGCGCACGAGGAAGAAAATTGCCGTGCGCTCAGTCAAGATACACAAGCAAAATCGGCGAGCAACGGTTTTGTAACGGATGACGCGGATGCGCTAAGCGATTTGCAACGGCTGTTGCGCGCTTGCATGCGGCGGCATTTCTCAACGTGTTGAGAGTCGATGGAATTTCCGCCGCGCAATTTGATTTCGCGTAGCGGCGTGCAGCGAAACTAAATTTGACATGCCCGCTTACCGCGAATGGTGCTTGGCTCCGCAAGTCCGGGTCCCCGCCGAACATGTCCGGTAAGTCGTTAGACTCGCGATAGGATTCATGAGCAATTTTGAAGGTAGCCCCACGGCAGACAGTCTCGGTGGATGTAGGGCTTGGCGCACAACGGCAGTTGATTTGTGCCAATAAACTCGATGCGCGCAGAATTCCCTGACGGGGCAATGACGGTTTCGCGACACAAAGCATGAACCGGCCACCGCTTCATTTCAGAAGCGGCAACCGGCCAATGTCAAATTGCTTCAATGCGATAAAAAAAAGGCCCCGCGCTTGGCGCGGGGCCTACGTTCAGCAAAGCGTGTTACTTGCCGAGCTTGGCGATGCGATGCGCGAGACGCGAGACCTTGCGGCTGGCCGTGTTCTTGTGAACGACGCCACGCTGCGCTGCACGCATGATCACCGGCTCCGCGGCCTTCAGCGCCGCCGATGCTGCCGCGCTGTCGCCGCTGGTGATCGCCTCTTCGACTTTACGGACCGAGCCGCGAAACAGCGAGCGGCGGGCCTTGTTCACTTCGGTCCTGCGCGCGATCACGCGGGTGGCTTTGCGGGCAGACTTGGTATTGGCCATTTCAACTCTCGTTCGCGAGCGGCGCTGCGCGGCGGATGGGCCCGCTGGAGCGACCGGCATATGGAAGATGGTGTGACGCCGGGACAACCCGCCGCCAAGGGTGGGGGTTATAGAGAGACCCCGCCCAGGCGTCAACGCCCGTTCCGGCGCCCGGGTTTCAGGCCACCCGCCTGGCCCGGACCGCGTCGTAACCGGCCGTTACGGCGGTCCGATCGGCCGCGGAAAGGGCTGCCAGCGGCGGTTTCATGCGGGCCAGCGCCGGATCGCCATGGATATGGGCGAGCAGGGCCTTCACCCCGGAAACCAACGGCTTGCCCTCGAACAGCTTGCGGATCGTAACCGCCGCGTCGAGCGCTCCGGCGTCGCCGGTCGCCCAGGCACGCGCGCACAGATCGGCATTGAGGTTGGCGGTCGCCGAGATGCAGCCGGCGAAGACGCCATCGCGCGCCTCGACCAGCACCGCTTCGGTGGACGGGAAGACGTCGAAGTCGGGCGAGATCGCCGCTGCGGCCCGCGCATAGGCCATGTCGCCGGAGGAGTCCTTCAAACCCACGATCCGGCCCGGATGCTGTTCCAGCAGGCGCTCGATCAGCGCGACATGCCAGGGCAGGCCGGACATTGCCGGATAGTGATAAAGATAGAGCGGGATCGGCCGATCGGCCGTCGCCTTCACCAGCGCATCGATATAGGCCGCGAGCCCGTCATCGGGCGCGCCCTTGTAGTAAAATGGTGGCAGCACGAGCGCGCCGGCAAAGCCGAGCTCGGCCGCGTGCCGCGTCAGCGCCACTGCATCGGAGACGGCGGCGGCGCCGGTGCCGACCATCAGCCGGGAGAGCGGCAGGCCGTTCGTCTTGTAGGCATCCATCACTGTCTTGCGTTCGGCAAGCGAGAACGAGGTCGCTTCGCCAGTGGTGCCCAGCACGTTGAGGCCGTCGCAGCCATTGTCGAGCAGGAAGCGCGCCAAATTCATCGCGCGCTTGAGATCGGGCGTGCCGCTCTCGTCAATCGGCGTAGCGATCGCGGCGATGACGCCGGACAGATTCTTCTTGGACATGCATTTCCCCTAAAGACGGCGAATAGCGAAATAGCGAGTAGCGAATAGAAAGGGACCACTTTCTTCCAGCTACTCGCTATTCGCTACTCACTATTCGCTCTTTTGCTTAGCCACTCACATTATACGCGGCCAGCGCGGCCATGTTGACGATCTGGTTGTCCTTGGCGCCGAGCTGCACGATCTGCACGGGCCGGTCGAAGCCGACCAGCAGCGGGCCGATCACCGTGGCGCCTCCCAGCTCCTGCAGCATCTTGGTCGAGATCGACGCCGAGTGGAACGCCGGCATCACAAGAACGTTGGCCGGGCCCGACAGGCGGCAGAACGGATAGGCCGCGGCGAGCTCCGGATTGAGCGCCACGTCGGCGGCCATGTCGCCGTCATACTCGAAGTCGACGCGACGATGGTCGAGGATCTTCACCGCCTCGATCACGCGCGTGGAGCGCTCGCCCTGCGGATGGCCGAAGGTCGAGAAGGCGAGCATGCCAACGCGCGGCTCATAGCCGAGCCGGCGTGCAACGCCGGCGGCCTCAATCGCGATGTCGGCGAGCTCCTCGGCGGTCGGCATTTCCGTGACCGCGGTGTCGGCGACCAGCACGGTGCGGCCGCGCGCCACGACCATCGAGACGCCGATGACGCGGTGTCCCGGCTTGGGGTCGATCACATGGCGCACATCGTCGAGCGCCACCGAGAAATTGCGCGTGACGCCGGTCACCATGGCATCGGCATCGCCCAGCGCCACCATGCAGGCGGCGAAGTGGTTGCGGTCGGTGTTCACCAGCCGCTGGCAATCGCGCAGCAGATAGCCGTGCCGCTGCAGGCGCTCGTACAGGTAATTGAGGTACGCGGTGTTGCGGGTGGACAGGCGTGCATTGACGATCTCGATGCCGTCGAGTTCGATGCCGGCCTCGGTCGCCGCATGCTGCACACGGTCCTCGCGACCGACCAGCAATGCAGTGCCAAGGCCCTGCGCGACGAAGGCGGCGGCGGCGCGGATCACCTGCTCTTCCTCGCCCTCGGCGAAGACGACGCGCTTCGGCTGCCTTCGCAGGCGCGAGAACACCTGCACCAGCGTCCCGGCGACGGGATCGCGGCGCGCGTTGAGCTGGTGACGATAGGCGTCCATGTCGACGATCGGCTTGCGCGCGACGCCGGTATCCATAGCCGCCTGCGCCACCGCCGGCGACACGTATGAGATAAGCCGCGGATCGAACGGCACCGGGATGATGTAGTCGGGCCCGAATTTCGGCCGCGCGCCATAGGCGGCGGCGACTTCGTCGGGCACGTCCTCGCGCGCCAGATCGGCGAGCGCGCGCGCGGCGGCGACCTTCATCTCCATGTTGATCGCGGATGCGCGCACATCGAGCGCGCCGCGGAAGATGTAAGGAAAGCCGAGGACGTTATTGACCTGGTTCGGATAGTCGGAGCGGCCCGTCGCCATGATGGCGTCGTCGCGGATCGCTGCGACTTCCTCCGGCGTGATTTCCGCGTCGGGGTTGGCCATTGCGAAGATGATCGGCTTGTCCGCCATCGACCTGATCATGTCGGGCGTGAACGCGCCCTTCACCGACAGACCGAAGGCGACGTCGGCGCCTTCGAAGGCGTCGGCCAGCGTGCGCGCCGAGGTCTTGACCGCGTAGGCCGACTTCCACTGGTTCATGCCGTCGGTGCGGCCTTCGTAGATCACGCCCTTGGTGTCGCAGAGGATCAAGTTTTCCGGGCGGAAGCCGATCGAGCGCAACAGCTCGAGGCAGGCGATGCCGGCAGCGCCGGCGCCATTGCACACGAGCTTGGTGTCTTCGATCTTACGTCCGGTGAGATCGAGCGCGTTGAGCAGGCCGGCGGCGGCGATAATCGCGGTGCCGTGCTGGTCGTCATGGAAGACCGGAATGTCCATCAATTCGCGCAGGCGCTGCTCGATGATGAAGCACTCGGGCGCCTTGATGTCTTCCAGGTTGATGCCGCCCCAGCCGGCGCCGAGCAGTTTGACGCAATTGATGATCTCGTCAGGGTCCTCGGACGAGACTTCGAGATCGATGGAGTCGATGTCGGCGAAGCGCTTGAACAGCACCGCCTTGCCTTCCATCACCGGCTTGGCCGCCAGCGCGCCACGATTGCCGAGGCCGAGAATGGCGGTGCCGTTGGTGATGACGGCGACGAAATTGCCCTTAACGGTGTAGTCGTAGGCCTTGCTCGGGTCTTCGGCGATGGCCAGCACTGGCACAGCCACGCCGGGCGAATAGGCGAGCGACAGGTCGCGCTGGGTCGCCATCGGCTTGGTGGCGATGACTTCCAGTTTGCCGGGGCGTCCAACGCTATGGAACTGCAGGGCTTCCTGGTCGGTAAAGGTCGGCCGCGTGAGGCCGGGGGGCTTGGCAGGCATTTCTACTCCATGACCTCGACCGGAAGAGCCGGCGGAAGCGGACGTTAGCGCAATATCCCGAAAGCTGCGAACGGGTTTTCGGACATAAAAATGCGCGATGAGGGGGGTTAAACCGGCACAGATTTCGTCGCAACGCGCCGGGACACTAGCGGAAGGTACAGGCCCGGCTCAAGGCAAAGGCCCCTGCGCGGCTTGCAACCCTGGCTCCCGTAGGGTTAATCCGTGCCTTGTTCTGTGACAGCGTGGGGACGCCCACCGGGGTGCCATGATTCGCTTTTTTTTCAGACTTCTCGGGCTCTTGTGCCTGGCCGCCGCCTTCATCCTGGTGATCTATGACGGCACCAAGTCGATTGCGGCGAACACGTTCTATTTCACCAGCGTGCGCACGCTGTGGGAGCTGATCAATGCCGCCAGCCTCCTGAAGCTCAAGCCGCTGCTCATCTCCTATGCCGACGGCATGCTGTGGGACCCGGGCATGGTCAGCCTGCTGGCGGCGCCGTCCTGGAGCCTGCTCGGCGTCCTCGGCATCGTCTTCATCCTGCTCGGCCGCCGCAAGAAGCCGCTCATCGGCTACGCGCGGTCGTAGGGCCCGTGTCCCGGGCGCTGCGCAGCGCGAAGCGGTGCGCTGCAGACCCGGGACCTTCACGCATTCGGAGTTCGGTAAGGCCCCGGGTCTGCAGCGCAGCACTTCGCTGGCGCTTGTGCTGCGCCGCGCCCGGGGCACGCACTCTCGCGCCGGCGTGAACCTGCTTTTCCGGTTCCCCCGCGACTCGTGATCGGCGCGGCGTTTCGGAATGCCAGCCGCGCGCTTATATTGCGCTCATCGATTTCCAAAATCCGACACAAGACCAATAAGAATCGACAAGAGAGGACCCACCATGTTCGGCTTCAAGAAGATTTCCATGCCGAGTGCGGCCGAGGCGCTTCCGGGCCGCGGCACGCCGCTCCACACCGCAGCAGAGCATTTCCTCAATCACCACGCGCTGAAGGGCCCTTATCCGGAGGGCCTGGAGATGGCGGTGTTCGGCCTCGGCTGTTTCTGGGGCGCCGAGCGCAAGTTCTGGGAGCTCGGTGACGGCGTTTATGTGACGGCGGTCGGCTATGCCGGCGGCCTCACGCCCAATCCGACTTATGAGGAGGTCTGCTCGGGCCGCACCGGTCACAACGAGGTGGTGCTGGTGGTCTATGACCCGAAGAAGATCTCCTACGACGCCCTGCTCAAGGCCTTCTGGGAGAGCCACGATCCGACCCAAGGCATGCGCCAGGGCAACGATGTCGGCACGCAGTATCGTTCCGGCATCTACGCGTTCACCGCCGAGCAGAAGAAGGCGGCCGAGGCGTCGAAGGCGATGTACCAGGCCGAGCTGAAGAAGAAGGGCTACGGCGCGATCACCACCGAGATCGTCGATGCGCCGCCGTTCTATTTCGCCGAGGACTATCACCAGCAGTATCTGGCGAAGAATCCCTTCGGCTATTGCGGCCTCGGCGGCACCGGCGTGTCGTGCCCGATCGGCACGGGCGCCAAGCTCGTGGGTGTGACGGCGTAAGCACCGCTTTCTATCTTCAACTCGACTAAGGGGCGCTTCGGCGCCCCTCTTGTCATTCCGGGTTCGCCCGCCTTCGCCCTTTGGGCTTCGGCGGACGCCCCGGATGACGATGGTCAGACTTTTTTAACCATATAACGCGTTAATCGGGCTCGACTTCCTTTTGGGCAGGTCCGGATTCGTTTGATGCGGGAATTTCGATTTCTGTTGGCTTTGGGCGTGGCGCTGGCGGCTGCCGGCTGCGCGCGTCAGCAGCAAACCTACTACGTCATCGATCCGCAGACCGGCCAGCCGGTGCCGGTGGTGGCGCAGCAACCGCAACAGCAGCCTTACGCGCCGCTGCAATATCCGCAGCAGGCGTCCACCGATCAATCGCAATATGCGCAGCCTGCCTACCAGCAGCAGGCGCAGCCTCAGCAGCAATATGCGCAGAGCAGCAATCGCGGACTGTTCTCGTCGTCGCCCTCGTCCGCGCAGCAGAGCTACGCGCAGCAGAGCTACCAGCAGCCCACATATCAGCAGCCGGCGCCTCAGAGTGCGCCGAGCAGCGGCCGCGGTCTGTTCAATTCGCGCTCGAGCACGCCGGCCTACGCGCCGCAGCCGGCCTACCAGCAGGATTACGCGCCCCAAACTGCCGCTCCTCAAACTGCCGCGCCGCAATACGGCGCCGGCGGGCCTTATGTCGCCGCGCCGGCAGCGAGCTATGCCGCCGCGCCGTCGACCTATCAGCCCGTCTATACGCTCGACTCGGGCGACAAGCTGCGCATCGTGGTGTTCGGCCAGGACGGCATCACCAACAGCTATGTCGTCGGCGCCGACGGCAGTGTGAACTTGCCGCTGGTCGGCAGCGTGCCGGCGCGCGGCTTCTCGACACAGCAGCTCTCGCAGATGATCTCCGAGCGGCTCAAGCAAGGTTATGTGCGCGAGCCGCATGTCAGCGTCGAGGTCGACACCTATCGGCCGTTCTTCATCCTCGGCGAGGTGACGACGCCCGGCCAGTATCCTTACGTCGCCAACATGACAGCGGAGACCGCCATCGCCATCGCCGGCGGCTTCTCGCCGCGCGCGGACAAGCGGACGATCGAGATCACGCGCAACGCGCCCGGCCAACAGTTCCGCGGCAACGTGCCGCTCGCCTATCCCCTACGCCCCGGCGACACCATCGTCGTCAAGGAGCGTTGGTTTTAGAACGTTCAGGGCTCTCGCATTCTCCGCTCGTCCCCGCGCAAGCGGGGACCCAGTATTTTCTGGATTGCCGCTTACGCGGGAATGAGCGGTGCATGGGGCCGCTCTGACAGCAAACAAAAAGCCCCGGCTTGACCGGGGCTTTTCGTATTCGGGCGAGCGAACTTCGCGTCCGACTACTTCAAATTCTTCGTCAAAAACTCCCACGTCCGGCTCCAGGCGAGCTCGCAGGCCTCCTGGCGGAACGACGCGCGCTCATCGCAGCAGAAGCCGTGCGGAGCGCCTTCGTAGATGTAGGTCTCGGCCTGCGGCTGCTTCTTCTTGATCTCTTCGACCGTCTCGAGCGGGATGCCCTGATCCTCAGCGCCGAAATGCATCTGCAGCGGGCACTTCGGCTTTTCATCGGCGAACTTGGCAATCATGCCGCCGTAGAACGACACAGCCGCCGTCATGCCGGGGATGCGGCAGGCGGCGAGGAAGGCCGCGGTTCCGCCCATGCAGAAGCCGATCACGCCAACCGGGCCGACGCCTTTCAGATTTTCCGCCGCCGCGGTCATGTCGGCGGTCATGTGGTCCCAGTTCAAATTGCCCATCAGGCTGCGCGCATGCGCGATCTCGTCCGGCGTATAGCCGCACTCGAAGTCGCGCGCGAAGCGGTCGAACACCGCCGGCGCCACCGCCACATAGCCCTGCGCCGCGAGGCGATCACACACTGCGCGGATGTGGTGATTGACGCCGAAAATCTCCTGGATCACCACGATGCCGCCTTTCGGCTTGCCCGCCGGTTCGGCGCGATAGGCGCCGAGCGTGTGCTTGTCGGCGGTGGTGAGGGTAATGTGTTGGCCCAAGGGGAACCTCCGTTCGGTCAATCGATGCGGATACGCGGAAATGCGCTGCATTCGCGGCGGCTTCTAGCACGGCGAGTCTGTTTCGTCATTCCGGGGTGCGCTGACTATTTCTTGTCATGTCCGGGGCACGAGGCTCTCAACTAAACGCCTTCGCCAGCAGCTCATACGAATGTTTGCGCGCCTCGTGGCTGTAGATCATGGTCGTGACCATCAACTCGTCGGCATGCGTCGCCGCGAGAAGCGGCGCGAGCTTCGCCTTCACCGTTGCCGGCGAGCCGACCGTCAGCCGCGTGCGGTTCTGCGCAATGCGCGCTCTGTCTACCGGTGCATAGTCGTAGGCTATGGCATCCTCCGGCGAGGCCAGGGGCTGATACTCGCCTTTGTTACGGCGCACAAAATTCAGATCGACGGTCTTCGCCAGCCGCTCCGCTTCTTCATCCGTATCGGCGCAGACCACATGCGTGGCGAGGATGGCGTAGGGCTTGGCATGCGCCGCCGACGGCTTGAAGCTTTCGCGGTAGATCCGCATCGCTTCGGCCGCGTCGAACGTGGCGAAGTGGTGCGCGAAGGAAAAGGCCGCGCTGATGTGGCCGGCGAGCTGCGCGCTGTAGTCGGACGAGCCGAGCAGATAGATCGGCGGCAGCGTTACATCCGACGGCATGGCGCGCACATTGTGAAATGGGTGCCCCGCCGGAAACGCGCGCGTCTCCAGCAGCATCAGCTCGTTGAATCGCTCCAAGAAATCATCTTCTTCAGTGACGCCCTGGCGCCGACGCAATGCGTATGATGTCGCCGGATCGGTCCCCGGCGCGCGTCCCAGTCCGAGATCGATGCGGCCGGGAAAGAGCGCCTCCAGCACCTTGAAGCGCTCCGCTACCGTCAGCGGGGCATGGTTGGGGAGCATCACTCCGCCGGAGCCGACGCGCATGCGCGTGGTTACCGCCGCGATCTGCCCAATCATGATGTCGGGCGCCGAGCTGGCGATGGCCGGCATGCTGTGATGCTCCGCCACCCAGTAGCGGACATAGCCGAGTTTGTCCGCCAGTTGGGCAAGGTCGAGCGAATTGCGCAACGCCTGGGCGCCAGTCGATCCGGCGGATACAGGGGATAAATCAAGGACGGAAAGCGGGATCATGGGGACCGGAATTCATATCCGTGAAATCAATGCGTGTAATAGCACGGGATGCCTTAACTGCGCCTAAGTAGGTTGTAGTCTTTCATTGCCTCATCCATCAGGTGGGGTCGCAAGCGGGACACGTCACGGCCCGCTCGTATATGTGAACCGGAACGCACCGCCGCCAGCCATGACCGATATCGCCGCGAAGAAAGAGGGGCGCCGATTGGCGGCGCTGCACGACTATAAGGTGCTCGATACGCCGCCCGAGGCCGCGTTCGACCGCATCACCCGTCTGGCCAAAACCGTGCTGCGCGCGCCGATCGCGCAAATCTCGTTCATCGACCGCGACCGGCAATGGCTGAAAGCGAGCGATGGCGCGCTCGCGCGCGAGATCCCGCGCGGCGATTCCTTCTGCACCCAGGCGATCGAATGCGACGAGCCGCTGGTCGTGCCCGACGCCATAGCTGACGCACGTTTCTCCGCTCTGCCGCAGGTGTCGGCCTCGCCGCACGTGCGCACCTATATCGGCGTGCCGCTGCGCACGCGCGCCGGCCTGAAGATCGGCGCCCTCTGCGTAATGGATACCGTCGTGCGCCGTCCCACGGCCGAGGAGATTTCTATTCTCCAGGACCTCGCCCAGGTGGTCATGGACGAATTGGAACTGCGCCGCGCCGCCATCGTCGACAGTCTCACCGGCGCCTCCAGCCGCCACGCGTTCCTCGAGACCGCGGCGCGCGACATCGCCGACGCACGGCGCCATCGGCGCGACGTGAGTTGCATCGTGCTCGACATCGACTACTTCAAGGTCATCAACGACAGTCATGGCCATGCCGCCGGCGACCGCGCCTTGCACGACATCGTCCTCCTGCTGAAGTCCGGCTTGCGTGCGGACGACCATATCGGCCGCATTGGCGGCGAGGAATTCGCAATTATCCTGGCAGGTGCCAACCGCGCCGCCGCCGCCGCAATCGGCGAATGCCTGCGCTTGCGCGTGATGAACGCGGCGTTGGCTGCACCGGGCGGTTCGGTTCATATCACCATCAGCCTCGGCGCGGCGACGCTGCGCGGCTCCGATTCGGGCATCGACGACCTGCTGCGCCGGGCCGACGACGCGCTCTACGCAGCCAAGGCCGCCGGCCGCAATCGCCTGGTGAGCGCCGAGCGCCTGCCGCTGAGGCTGGTGGTGCGCTAGACCCCGCGTGCCGCGCATTACGACATTGTAACCCTGCCTGACGCCAATTATTGGAATCGATCCAGGCGGTCCGATTGATCGCGGCCGCCGCACTTTGCGGTTTCTCGCGCCGCCCGGCGCCATTAAGATGAGCCGAGCCGACACGAGAAGGATGCAGAAGCCGATGGCATCGCTGACCGAATGGAAAGTTCCGCCGAGCGCGCAGCCGCGCCTCGAAGATTATCCTTACGATCTTGAACGCGCGCTCTCTTCGGTGGTCGGCCTGCATTCCATCATACCGCCCGATGCCTTCACTGCCGACACGCTCGGCGTCGAGCGCGCCGGCAACGGCGTGCTGATCGAAGACGGCCTCGTGCTCACCATCGGCTACCTGATCACCGAGGCGGCCACAGTGTGGCTGCATCTCGGCGATGGCCACGTGGTGGAAGGCCACGCGCTCGGCTTCGATTCGGAGACCGGCTTCGGCTTGGTGCAGGCGCTCGGCCGCGTCGACCTGCCGTCGCTCCGGCTCGGCTCCTCGGCCGCCGCGCAGGTCGGTGAGCGCGTCGTCGTCGGCGGCGCCGGCGGCCGCACCCGCTCGGTCGCCGGCCATATCGCCGCCAAGCAGGAATTTGCGGGCTATTGGGAATACGTGCTCGACGAAGCGATCTTCACGTTTCCGGCGCATCCCAACTGGGGCGGCACCGCGCTCATCTCGCACAAGGGCGATCTCATCGGCGTCGGCTCCTTGCAGCTCGAGCGCGAGCGCAGCGGCAAGAACGAGCACCTCAACATGATCGTGCCGATCGATCTGTTGACGCCGGTGCTTGACGATCTGCGCAAGTTCGGCCGTGTCAACAAGCCGGTGCGGCCGTGGCTCGGCGTCTATTCGACCGAGATCGAGGACAAGGTCGTCATCGTCGGCATCGCGCCGAAGGGCCCGGCCGCGCGCGCCGAGCTCAAGACTGGCGACGTCATCCTCGCGGTCGCCGGCGAGAATGTCTCGACGCTCGGCGAGCTGTATCGCACGGTCTGGTCGCTGGGTGACGCCGGCGTCGAAGTCCCGCTCACGCTCTACCGCGAAGGACTGACCTTCGACGTGCGCGTGAATTCATCCGACCGCACCAAATTCCTCCGCGCGCCACGGCTGCATTGAGCGCGTGCCCCGGATGCTGCGCAGCGTGAGCCATAAGCGCGCTTATGGCGAAATGATGCGCCGCAGATCCGGGGCCTTATCAAATTCCGAATGTGCGAAGGTCCCGGGTCTGCAGCGCACCGTTCACTTCGTTCACGCTGCACTGCGCCCGGGACACGAAGCCCAGCTCAACCTTCCTCGATCCCATCGACGCGGTTCGGATAAAACGCGAGATACTCCTTGATCTCGCCGACCGCCGGATAAGGCTGCTCATAGCTCCACACCGCGTTGTCGGCGCTGCGGCCATCCGTTTGAATCGTGAAGTAGCTGGCGTCGCCTTTGTAGGGACAGTACGTGTGATGCGTGGTCGCCTGCAGCGCGCTCATGTCCGCATCGGCGCGTGGGATGTATTGTACCGGCGGATAGCTCGCCTCCTGCAGCGTCAGCGCGCGCGTCGTATCGGCGATGACCTTGCCGGCGAAGGTGACGCGCACGCGCTTGCCGTTGGCGGCGATGGTGATCGGATGGTCAGGTCCAGGCTGTTTCATGACTGTTTACCCTACCGTGGATTAACGCAAATTGATCGATCGCTTTCGGTCGAATATAGCGGAATTCCCAGGCTTTCCGGGCCGATTGCAACAATTTGAATGAGCCTCGTCAAGGAATAGAGAGAGTCCGCGACATAGGGTTGTGGCCTGTATGTACAAGGGGGCGTCAAGGGGTCGTCATGCCGAACAAGCCCGTCGACACGTTGATTCAGGGTCTGAACATCCTGATCGTCGACGACAATCAGTACATGCGCCGTCTCACGCGCACGATGCTGATGAATCTCGGAGCCAAATCGGTGCTCGAGGCCGCGGACGGCCTCGCCGCGCTGGAGGCAATCCGTACCTGCGACCCCGACGTCATGCTGCTCGACTGGGACATGCCGGTGCTCGACGGCATGGAGGTCGTGCGCATCGTGCGCTCGCCCGGCGTGTTCCCGCG
>DATDMA010000199.1:0-5257 GCA_036519015.1 Pseudolabrys sp.
TCGTGCTGGCGGTGGAGACTGAATATGCCCCGCCGATGTGGCTGAGCATGACGCTGTGGCCGTTTATCGCGTTGGTGTCGTCGCTCGAGTTGCTGCAGCCGATGAAAGGCGCGGTGGTCGCCGTCCAGTGGTACGGCGGCATGCACGGCTTCGAGGACGCGAAGAAGGCAAGGCTGTTGGCCGCGGCTCCGGTCAAAGCGGGCTAGGCCGAACAACAGGCTGACGTGCCCCGGATGCTGCGCAACACGAGCGAGAGCGAAGTGTTGCGCTGCGGATCCGGGGCCTTACCAATCCCAGAACTTGTGACGATCCCGGGTCTGCAGCGCATCACGAACGTGCTGCGCTGCGCCCGGGACACAGGCTTTGGCTAAGCCGCCCTGATCTGGGCGACGAACTGTTGTGCCTCGTCCTGCAACGCCGCCGCCTGACGGCTGAGATCGGCGGCCGCCTGCAAGATCTCCTGCGCGCCGGCGCGTGTGCGGCTGGCGAAATCGCTCACCCCGGCAATCGTGTTCGACACCTGGCGCGTGCGCGCGGCGGCGCCGTCGACGCTCTCGGCGATCTTCTGCGTCGCCTGGTTCTGCAGCTTGATCGAATCGGTGATGGCGCGGGCGACGACGTCGATGCGCGCGATCACGGACGACATGGACTGGGTTGCGCCGCGCACGTCGCCGATGATGTGGCTCACCGAGCCGGTGCGATCCTGGATGCTCGCCAGAGCCTGCGTGGTGCGGGCGGCGAGCGTCTTGACCTCCTGCGCCACCACGGCGAAGCCGCGCCCGGCCACGCCCGCGCGCGCCGCCTCGATGGTGGCGTTGAGCGCGAGCAGATTGGTCTGGCTGGCGATCGCGTGGATCATGCCGGCCACCTTCTCGATATCGGCGACGGCGGGCGTCAGCCCGTCGGCATTGGCGACGGCGACATCGGCGCGGCGCGTGGCCTCGGCGACGACGCCCGTGGCATTGGCAAGCTGCGAGTCGATGTCGTGCATGGCCATCGACAGTTCGTCGATCGCGTGTGACACCGTGGCCGCCACCTCGGTGCTCTCTTCCGCTACCTTGGCGGCCGTGCCGGCGTGGCGGCCGGATTCGTCGGCGACCTCGCTCATGGCGCGGGCCGAATGGTCGAGCGCCGCGGCCGACTGGGCCAGCGCCTCGGTCACGCTGAGGATCTTGCTCTCGAAGCTGCGCGCGAACTCATCGACCGCGGCGTGCTTGTCGGCGGCGGCCTGCTCGCGCGCGCGCTGGCGCAGCACCTGCGCCTCGCGCAACGCGACGCCGTTATCGCGGAACACCAGCACCGCGCGCGCCATGGTGCCGACCTCGTCGCTGCGCTTGAGGCCTTCGATGGGCGTCTCGAAATCGCCCTGCGCGATCTGGCGCATCACGGCGGCGAGGCGCTGAAGCGGCCGCGCCACCGCGCGATGCGCCAGCGCCATGGCCACGACGACGGTCGCCAGCGTGCCGCCGATCAACACCGCCAGCAGCACCTGGTAGGTCCAGGCCTTGTTGACCGCAACCGCCGCCATGGTGTCGGTGGTCTGGCCGCCGAGGATGTTGATCAGCCGGTTCATATGGAACGCAGCGTCGTCCATAGCGGGATCGAATTTCAATTCGAGCGTGGACTGCGCCTGGAGGCGGTCGTTGGCGACGACCATGTTGCGCACACCGCTCCCGACGGAATTGACCACGTCGAGCTTGTCGAGGATGCGGCCCACGTCCTCGCGGGCGTCCGGCAGATAGCCGACCACGCTGTTGAGCCAGGTCTTGGCGCCGGCGTACTGGCCTTTGAGGTCGTCCGATGCCTGATTGATCGTATCGGGACTGCTGGATGCGGCCATCTTGTAGGTGGCGAGCCCCATCGAGGCGACGGCGATCTTGGCTTCCGACAACGCCAGGCGCGCCGGCGCCATGTGGTCGACCAGCATCTCGTTCATCGCGTCGAGACGGTCGAGCCGCTGCAGGCAGAACCAGTTTGCGAGCGCCGACATCAGGCCGAGGCCGGCGATGAGCACGACGGCCTTGGCGGCCATCTTGAGCCGGAAGCGGGGAAGCGTGGGCATGCGACTCGCGCGTTAAGAGAGTAGATACCCTGTTGCTAGTCCGAACTCCTTGGCATTTGCTTAAGGCCTGCGTCGCAGATGCGTTGCAGAACCGTCATGGATGGCTGACGTAATGTACGCTATTGCGCCCAGTCAGCCGCTCGTCCCCGCGAAAGCGGGGACCCAGCGCAAAATGGCTGTATTTCCAGTTGCCCCTGGATTCCCGCTTACGCGGGAAAGAGTGGAGTAAGCTGTGACGCCAACGGGCACGCGCCTGTACTCACGCGCGCGGCGCGGCCTGCGCCTGCGCAGCCTGCAAGGCCGTCGGCAGCGCGACGCTCATGGAATCCACCATCGAGGTCGGGATGAGGATGGTGGCGCCGCGCTCTTTTGTGGTCTCGTAGATGATGTTCATGGCGCGCAGATGCAGCGCGGCCGGCTCTCCGGCATAGGTCCTGGCCGCTTCGACGAACTTGGCGGCGATCTCGGCTTCGGCCGAGCCCAAGATCACGCGCGCTTCCTTCTCGCGCTCGGCCTGCGCCTGGCGCGACATGGCGTCCTGCAGCGCAACGGGGATCGCGACGTCGCGGATCTCGACCGAGTTCACCGAAATGCCCCACTCGCTGGTCTTGCGCGCGATCTCGGTGCGCAGGAGCTCATCGGCCGCCTTGCGCTCCGACAGCAGCGCCGAGAGCATCGAGGAGCCGATCATCTCACGCAGCGACGTCTGCGCCACGCGCTCGACCGCCCCGCGATAGTCGGTGATGTTAAGCGCCGCGCGTTGCGCGTCGTGCACGTGCCAGAACACGATGGCATCGACGTTGACCGGAACCGTATCGCGGGTCAGTGCCGACTCGGCATTGAAGCCGGTGGTCTGGATGCGCTCGTCGATGACCGCCGTGATGCTGTCGATGATCGGGATGATGACGAACAGGCCCGGCCCCTTCACGCTCGACAGCTTGCCGGCGCGCAGGATGACGAAGCGCTCCCAATTGTTGGCCATCTTCAGCGAATAGGCGGCGAGCACCGCGAGGATGCCGACGCCGACGGCGGCCGGAAATTGGCCGATCAGAAACAGCAGCACCGCGACGGCGGCGAAGACAATGGTGACGAGCGCGGTAATCGGATTCATGGGTAGCTCCCTGTGGCGGGGACAACGGCATTGCCGTGCCCCGATACAGGAGCTTACGCGCTTTTCACCTTCGGTTCCCGCAGATGCGGGAAACGCTCGGACACCAGCGAGCCGGGGTAATAGGTCGGCGTAAAGGCCGGCTGCGCACGGATCGCGTCGAACCAGGCGACGACGCGCGGCAGATCCTGCCACTGGTCGCTCATGCCGAGATCGTCCATGCGCACCAGCGCCGGCATGATCGCCACATCGGCGAGCGTGATGCGCTTGCCGAGCAGCCAGGGCCCGCCGCTCTTATCGATCTCGGCCTGCATGCGCTCATAAGTCCGACGCAAACGCCCGAGCGCCGCGTCCATCTCGGCCTTGGGGAAGCCGGTCTGGCCCATGGCCATCATGAACTCGCGGCGCAGCGGCTTCGATTCCGCCATGGCCATGAATTCGTCGTGGCTCATTTTCTGAAAGGTCGGCAAGAAGGCGAGATTGAAGGTGGGCACGCGCACGGAGGCGGCCGGCATCTCGTCGGCAAAATGCATCAGAGCGCGCATGCGGGCGCGCAACACGGGGGATTCGGGCGTGAAGCTCTCCTCCGGAACCACCTCATCGAGATACTCGGTGATGACGGTCGAGTCGGTGACGATAGCGCCGTCATGGTCGAGCGTGGGCACGACGCCGTTGGGATTGAGCTTGAGGTAGTCGGGCTTGAGCTGGTCGCCCTCGAGCAAGTTCAGCTTCACCTCGGCGAAGGGGAGCTTCTTGCTATTGAGCACGAAGCGCACGCGCTGACTGCATGTTGATTGCGGCGCGTTGTAGAGGGTGAAGGCCATGCGATAGCTCCGATGTGGGCACGAACGCGGCGGATAATGCGCCAGTTCCACGATGCAGTTCCAGGGGGTAAATTTACAGGCAATTTACTTGTGACGGGTGCCGGTGACCGCTTGACTTGGCTTTGTGCGCAGCCGCCGTTTTCCTCCCTCTAAGGCTCGAACGGCGGCATTGAATCCTCCACCTTCATGCACACAGGGCCCCGCAGTGGGGCCCTTTTTTTCATGTAGCGTAATGAGGCTCCGTACAGAATGCCGCTGTCATCCCGGGTGAGCGCCAGCGAGTCCCGGGATCCAGTACGCCGTGCCCTCTCGATAGACTGCGGCGTACTGGATCCGCTTTCGCGGAGGACGACAATCGAGCCTTCTTGCGCTGACAGTGCCATTGCGACAGCGTCAATATTCCCGACCGCAGCAGAAATTTCCCGCGAACGGCCTTGGAATAGGATAAGCCGCGCGGCATTTGTTCTTCGGGACTATCGCCCAAGTGCAACCTGGAGGATTTCATGAATAAGTTTCTCGCGCCCATCGTGGTCATCGCGACGCTCGCACTTACCGGCGCGGCTTTCGCGCAGATGGCGCCGGCCAAGACCGGCGACAGCAGCAAGGGCAAGGTGCTCACCAATAGCACCGGCATGACGCTCTACACCTTCGACAAGGACGCCGCCGGCAAGTCGGCCTGCAACGGGCCTTGCGCCAGCAACTGGCCGCCGCTGATGGCCTCCGCCGACGCCAAGCCGGCGAGCAGCTACACCATCGTCGCGCGCGACGACGGCGCCAAGCAGTGGGCCTATAAGGGCAAGCCGCTCTATACGTGGAAGAACGACAAGAAGCCGGGCGATATTACCGGTGACGGATTCGCCAACGGCGCGTGGCACGTCGCGCAGCCGTAAGAGTATCGCGTTCGGGCGGCATCGCCGCGCGCACACGTCCCCTCTCCCCCACGTTGGGGGAGAGGGGACGTGAGATTGCGGCGCGGACCTGCTCAATTGTCCGCAAAAAATATTCCTATAGGACTATTGACCCATCTCGTAATCTGACTATACTCCTCCCGTCCTGCTCATCGAGGGGCGTCTTCCGGAGACAGACCGAAGATGGGGCAGGATGCGGCGCCCGCGGGCGGGGCTTGTAACCCCGCACTCGGGAGGCCCCGGGGAGCCGTCCGCCGGCATTACGACCGGCTGCCGTCGAAGGCTGTACGTGCGCGCTGATGAAGGGCGGCGAAAGCGGCCCGGATCAGGAGGGTGAAGAGCCCTCCATCGGCGC
>DATDMA010000200.1:0-6529 GCA_036519015.1 Pseudolabrys sp.
GCCGACCTGGCGCTGCCGCGAGGAGGAACACCTCGCTTATGTGCTCGACCATCTCAACGAGCTGGTGGTGAAGGAAGTACACGGCTCCGGTGGCTACGGCATGCTGATCGGGCCGACCGCGAGCAAGGTCGCGATCGAGCAATTCCGCGCCAAGCTCAAGACCTCGCCGAAGAACTTCATCGCCCAGCCGACGCTCGCGCTGTCCACGTCTCCCACCTGCGTCGAGGAAGGCGTGGCGCCACGCCACGTCGACCTGCGGCCTTTCGTGCTCACCGGCCGCAACGGCGTGCGCATCGTGCCCGGCGGCCTCACCCGCGTCGCGCTCAAGTCCGGCTCGCTGGTGGTGAATTCGAGCCAAGGCGGCGGGACCAAGGACACATGGGTGTTGGACGGATGAGAATGGAATTGCTGCCTTTGGACTTTTCCCGGGCGCGACGCAGCATGCAACGCTGCGGCGCAGACCCGGGATCGACAAGCGCTCCGTCTGCAGCGGTCCCGGTTCTGCAGTGCACCGCTACGCTTCGCTCCGCGCTGCACTGCGCCCGGGACAAGAGGCCGTAATGCTCTCCCGTACCGCCGACAATCTCTACTGGCTGTCCCGCTACGTCGAACGCGCCGAATATCTGGCGCGCATTCTCGACGCGACGCAGCGGCTCTCGGCCTTGCCGCTGACCTATGTCGGCACCAGCAATGAATGGGAATCGGCGGTGCTCACCGCCGGCTGTGCCACGGCCTTCTTCAAGATCTATGACGAAGCCAACGAGGAGAACGTCACCGACTTCCTCGCCTTCTCCTCCGCCAATTCGTCCTCGATCAAGAGCTGCTTCGAGATGGCGCGCGGCAATGCGCGCGCCGTGCGCACCGCGCTCACCATGGAGATGTGGGACGCCATCAACGGCACCTGGCTCGAGCTCAAGCGCTACGGCAACGGGCCGACCTCGCGCGAGGAAGTCTCGCGCTTCCTGCGCTGGGTGCAGGAATCCTCGCTGCGCTTCGACGGCTCGGCCTACCGCACCATGCTGCGCAACGACGCCTACTGGTTCTCGCGCCTCGGCGTCTATGTAGAGCGCGCCGACAACACCGCGCGCATCCTCGACGTCAAATATCATCTGCTGCTGCCGGAGAACGAGCGTGTCGGCGGCCCACTCGACTATTTCCAATGGGCGGCGATCCTGCGCTCGGTCTCGGCGCTCACCGCCTATCACTGGGTCTATCGCGAGAGCCTCAAGCCCTGGCTGGTCGCCGACCTGCTGATCCTGCGCGAGGAGATGCCGCGCTCGCTCGCCTCCTGCTACGAGGCGATCGTGCGAAATCTCGACTCGATCGCGGGCGCCTATGGCCGCCAGGGCTCCGCCCAGCGGCAGGCGCGCGGCATCCGCACACGGCTTCAGAACAGCCGCATGGACGGCATCTTCCAGCGCGGATTGCATGAATTCATCAACGAATTCATCACCGAGAACAACCGTTTGGGCGCCAATATCACCGAACAGTTCCTGGTGTAAGCGAGAGGCCGCCATTCGGCGCCGGCCTGTGCTAGAACGTATCCCGACTTGGACCAGCCACGCCCTTCATGCGGATCCGCCTCTCCCACGCAACCACCTATCACTACGACACGCCGCCGACCGGCGTGACGCAGACATTGCGGCTGACCCCGCGCAACCATGACGGCCAGTATGTGGCCGCCTGGCGCATCGACCTGTCGGCGGATTGCCTCCTGCATCAGCATGAGGACGCCTTCGGCAACATCACGCATTCATTCACCGCCGAAGGCCCGTTCACCGACTTGTCGATCGCGGTCGAGGGCGAGGTCGACACGCACGACACCCACGGCATCGTGAACGGCACGGTCGAGCGCTTTCCGCCGAGCTTCTATCTGCGTGAGACGCCGCTCACCCAGCCGGACCCCGCGATCACCGAATTCGCTCAGACCGTCCGCGCCGGCGCCAAAACCGACACGCTGAGCGTGCTGCATGCGCTGCTCACCCGGCTCAACGACAAGATGGCCTTCGACACCGATCCGACAGGCGTGGCGACCACGGCGGCGGAGGCGTTCTCGCTGGGGCGCGGCGTCTGCCAGGACCTCACCCACGTCTTCATCGCCGCCGCCCGCCAGATCGGCATTCCCGCCCGTTATGTCGGCGGCCATTTCTTTCGCGGCGACGATGTCGTGCTGCAGGACGCCGGCCACGCCTGGGCGGAAGCCTATGTGGACAAGCTCGGCTGGGTCGGCTTCGACCCGGCCAATGGCATTTCGCCCACCGATGCCCATGTGCGCATTGCCGTCGGCCTCGACTACCTCGGTGCCGCGCCGGTGCGGGGCACCCGCTATGGCGGCTCCGGCGAAACCCTGAAAGTCGCGGTCCGTGTCGATCAGGCGCGGCAGCAGTCCCAGCAGCAGTCGCAGACATAGCGTTGCCGGGCATGGCCATCCGTCGCTATAACCCTGCGGCCGGGCCAGACAAGAAAAAGACGGATCCAATGACGTATTGCTGCGGAATTCTCGTGCGCGACGGGTTGGTGATGATCGCCGATACCCGCACCAATGCCGGCGTCGACAACGTCTCCACGTTCCGCAAGCTGCACATCTACATGCAGCCGGGCGAACGCCTGATGGCGCTGGCCTCCTCCGGCAATCTGTCGCTGAGCCAATCGGTGCGCTCGACCCTCACCGAAGGCCTGGAAAACCCGGAGACCGGCGAAATGGAAACGCTGGTGAACGCGCCGACCATGTTTCAGGCGGCGCAACGCATCGGCCGCGCCATCCGGTCGGTGCAGAACATCGAAGGCAAGGCGCTGGCGGCGGCCGACATCGACCACGAGGTCGCCTTCCTGTTCGGCGGCCAGACGCGCGGCGAGCGGCTGCGCCTTTTCATGATCTATTCGGCGGGCAATTTCATCGAGTGCACCACCGACACGCCCTATCTGCAGATCGGCGAGCACAAATACGGCAAGCCGGTCCTCGACCGCGCCATCAGCTACGACACCGACATCTATGACGCGCTCAAGATCGGCCTGATCTCGATGGACTCCACCATGCGCTCCAATCTCGGGGTGGGCCTGCCGATCGACATCCTGGTCGCCCGCCGCGACGCCTGCCTGGCCGACGTGAATTACCGCATCGAGCCGGGGGAACCCTATTTCCAGGACCTGCGCGAGCGCTGGTCCGGCGCGCTCCGTGCCGCCCACATGGGTATCCCGCGGCCACCCTATGGCGCCGCGACCTGAGGCCATTGGGCTTTGCCCGCAGCCTGGACCTACATTTTTACCACCGGTTAACGGCGCTGGACGATTTGCCGGCTGCCGGGACGAAGAATGGCGCCCGCGCCTGAAAGGAAAGCGAATAGCAAGCTTTAGTCCCTAGCCTGAGGGCGAAAAGTCCAGTGGATAAGACGCCTTAAGGGACAATCGCCTTTGCCCGCCGAAGGACGCGCCAGCCGCTCGGAAGAGCGCCAGTATTCGAATTGGGACCGCGCGCGCCTGAGCGTGGTGGTGCCCATCGGCGTCATCGTTGCCGTCGCCATCGTTTGCATCGTCGTCGCCGTCCTCTCCTCAGCCCAACGCGCCGACGAGATGGCGGTCGAACACGAGCGGCAGCTGCTAGAGCACGCGATCACCAATTACGGCGAGCGCGTTTTGCGCGAGGCGGAAAGTGTAGCCACCTCGGAAGGCGCGATCCGCAACATCCGCGTCAACTTCGATCAGAACTGGGCCAAGGAACGGGTCGGGCTGTGGTTGCAGACCTTCTTCGACCACGACGACGTCTTTGTCTTCGACAGCCAGGACAACCCGATCTATTCGCTGCTCGGTCATGACAATCCGTCGCCGACCTTGCTGGATGCCGCGCGTCCCTGCATGTCGTCGGTGCTCGAATTCATGCGCGGACACGACCCGACGTTGCGCAATGCGATCCGCCTCAATCAGTTGAACCTCACTGGCGGCGGCGCCCATTCAGAGGCGGCGGTGATTCTCAATCTGCTCGGCCGGCCGGCGGTGATCGCCGCGGTTGCCGTCGGTCCGATCGAAGGCATCCCGCCGGCGCTCGACGACAAGGCTCCGATCCTGATGTCGGTGAAATTCATCGACCATGACGTGCTCGCCGGCATCGCCAGCCAGTTGCGGCTGGCCAACCTGCGCAAGGTCGACCAGGGTCCGGTGTCGGACGGCGATTTCATCTACACGATGAGCAGCCCGACCGGCAGCGAGATCGCCCGCTTCGCCTGGACGCCCAAGCAGCCGGGCGCCGAGATCGTGCATAGCGTCGTGCCCTTCATCGCGGTCGCGCTCGCAGGTTTCGCGCTGCTCGCCGCCTTTGTGCTGCGCTACATGCGCCGCACCGCCGCGGCCATCGCCGCCGGTGAATCGCGCTTGCGCCATCTCGCCATGCACGATCCGCTTTGCGGGCTGCCCAACCGCATCTTCTTTGGCGAACGGCTCGAGGCTGTGATCGGCGAGGTGCGCGCCGGCAGTGCGCCGGCAGCGGTGCTCTACATCGACCTCGACCATTTCAAGGACGTCAACGACACACTCGGACACCACGTCGGGGACGAACTGATCCGCAACGTGACGTTGCGCCTGTCGCACACGTTGCGCGGCGGGGACCTGGTGGCGCGGCTCGGCGGCGACGAGTTCGCCGTGATCTCCTCGATCGGCAACGACGGCAGCAGGATGATGGCGGTGGCGCAGCGCATCATTTCCGCGATCTGCGCGCCCTACTCCATCAATGGGCAGAACATCACCATCGGCGCTTCCATCGGCATCGCCGTGGTGGACAAGGCCTGCGGCGCCGCCGCCGACATCATGCGCTTTGCCGACATGGCGCTCTACCGCGCCAAGAACGAAGGCCGCAACCGCGCTTGCATCTATGACGAGGCGATGGACGCCGACCTCTCCAACCGCAAGCTCTTGGAAGGCGATCTGCGTGAGGCGATCGACAATAACGGCCTGCGCCTGCTCTATCAGCCGATCGTCAACAAGAGCGGCGAGACCGTGATCGGCGTCGAGGCGCTCTGCCGCTGGACGCATCCGACGCGCGGCGAAATCTCGCCCGTCGAATTCATCGCCATTGCCGAGCACAGCGGACTGATCATCGAGCTCGGCGCCTGGGTGCTGCGCCGCGCCTGCCTGGACGGCAAGGCCTGGCCCGATCTGACAATGGCGGTGAACGTCTCGCCGTTGCAATTCCGCCGCGCCGACTTCGTCGATGTGGTGGAGCGCACGCTGGCAGAGACGCAGTTCGATCCGGCCCGGCTCGAGGTCGAGCTCACCGAAAGCGTGCTGCTCGGCAATGTCGATACGGCGGAAGCCGCCATGCTGCGCCTGAAGGCGCTGGGCGTGCGGCTCGCGCTGGACGATTTCGGCACCGGCTATTCGAGCCTGCTGTATCTGCGGCGCTATCCGTTCGACAAGCTCAAGATCGACCGCAGCTTCGTGCGCTCCATCGAGAAAGCGGCCGACGCCGCGGCCATCGTACATGCCGTGGTGAGCCTCGGCCGCGGCCTCGGCATGAAGGTGACGGCGGAAGGCGTGGAGACCGCCGATCAGCAGCTCTTCCTGCGCGCCGCCGGCGTGCATTCGATGCAGGGCTGGCGCTTCGGCAAGGCGGTGACGCCGGCGGAGATCACCGCGCGGCTGGCCTCGCCGGATTTGTTCGAGCCCATCGACGTGGCACAGGTCGACGAGCCGCAGGCGCTGGCGAGCTGAACGCTCGCAGCCTCACGAATTCTTGACTCCAGACCCGTGGACGCGGAAGCCCCGACATGGTTCCAGCGCGGGCTGGCGTGGCCCCCGCTTTGTGATATGCGGATCAAAGAAGAGAATTCTTGGGGCGAGAAAAGGACGAAAAATGACTGCAAAAATTGCGCTGGTGACCGGAGCGGGAACGGGGGTTGGCCGCGCCGTGGCGATCGCGCTGGCGAAAGCGGGCTACAGCCTGGTGCTCGCGGGACGACGCAAGGAGATGCTCGAACAGGTCGCGGGCGAGATCAACGCCATCGGCGCGCAGGCGCTCAGCGTGCCGACCGACGTGTCGAAGCGCGAGTCGGTCCTGACGCTTTTTGCCACGGTGAAATCGACCTTCGGCCGGCTCGATGTGCTGTTCAACAATGCCGGCAGCGGCGCGCCGCCGGTGCCGCTCGAGGATCTGCCGTTCGAGACCTGGCAACAGGTGGTGGCGACCAACCTCACCGGAATGTTCCTGTGCACGCAGGAAGCCATCAAGATCATGAAGAGCCAGTCGCCGCGCGGCGGCCGCATCATCAACAACGGCTCGATCTCGGCGCACGCGCCGCGGCCGTTCTCGGTGGCTTACACCTCGACCAAGCACGCGGTCACCGGCCTGACCAAATCGACCTCGCTCGACTGCCGCCAATACGACATCTGCTGCGGGCAAATCGACATCGGCAATGCCGCGACGCCTTTGACCGACCGCATGGTGCAGGGCGACGGCGTGCTGCAGCCGGACGGCCGCAAGATGATCGAGCCGCGCATGGACGCCGAGCATGTCGGCAATGCGGTGGTCTACATGGCCGGC
>DATDMA010000201.1:0-3989 GCA_036519015.1 Pseudolabrys sp.
GTCTCGACCGAGCCGCAGGCGACATGGATCAGCCGGTTGCCGTCGCTCTCGATCAGGCCCCAGCCGGTGCGGCGGAGCCCCGGATCGATGCCGAGGATGCGAATCGGGTCTCTCATTGGACCTCGTTGATAGCCCCAAACCGGCCGGTTGGGCCAGAACGGGCCCTCAACCGGGATACCGCCGGCGTCCGTCACCTGCTAGGACAGCCGAACCGCCCCGGGCTCACTGGCGTTCGCGGGGCGCCTTCGTGCACGGCGGATGTCCATGACACCCGGTATCAGCTTCGCGCTCGGCGCCATGGTCTGCTTCGGCGCGGGCGATCTCATCTACAAGCGCGCTGCCGCGAAGGGCATCGAGGCCCGGCATTTCGCCATGCTGCAGGCTTTCGTGTTCTGCCCGGCCGTCACGCTCTATGCCTGGGCGACCGGCACGCTCGACCCGCATGTCTCGGCCCTGTGGGGGGCGCTGGCCGGCCTGTTCCTGCTGATTGCCGTGCATAACTTTCTCGCCAGCCTGAAGACGGGCGCGGTGAGCACGAACGCGCCGATCTTCCGGCTCAACTTCACCATCACCGCCGCGCTGGCCATCTTGCTGCTAGGCGAGACGCTCAACGCCTTCAAGGTCGCGGCACTTGCCGGGGCCCTGCTCGCGGTGTGGCTGCTGTTGGCCGAACCTTCAAAGAGCGGCAATCGTCAGACTTTCAAGTCGCTGGTGCGCGTGCTGATCGCGACGGTCGCGATGGCGCTCACCAATTTCTTCCACAAAGTCGGCCTCATGCACGGCGCCTTGCCGGAAACCCTCGTCGCCGCGCAGGCCTGGACCTTCATTACGCTGGCGACGCTGATCGCGCTGATCGGCGACCGCGGCTACAAGGTGCCGGCCCGCGCTTGGCGCTATGCGCCCTTCGCGGCCATCGCGCTGGTGCTCGCCTTCATGCTGCTGCTCTACGGGCTCGCGCGCGGGCCGGCGAGCGTGCTGGTTCCGGTGGCGCAGATGAGCTTCGTGTTCACTGCGCTCCTGGGCGCGGTGATATTCCACGAGCGGCTCGATACGCGAAAGCGCATCGGCCTCGGCGTTGCCGTATTGGCGCTGGCGCTGTTCGCGGTGTCATAACAACGTGCCGGACAGGATCGCCAAGGCGACGCTGAAATAGATGATGAGCCCGGTCACATCGACCAGCGTTGCCACGAACGGCGCCGAGGCGCTCGCCGGATCGAAGCCGAGCCGTTGCAGGATGAACGGCAGCATCGAGCCTGCCATTGAACCGAAGGTCACCACGCCGACGAGCGCCGTGCCGACCGTCAGCGCGACCAGGATCCAGTGCTCGCCATAATCGAAAAGGCCGAGCCGCTGCCACAGCGTGATGCGCACGATGCCGATCACGCCGAGGATGGCGCCGAGCACGATGCCGGTCGGCAGTTCGCGCAGCGCCACGCGCCACCAGTCGGACAGCTTCAGCTCCTGCAAAGCGAGCGAGCGGATCAGCAGCGATGTCGCCTGCGAGCCGGAGTTCCCGCCGGAGCTCATGATGAGCGGGATGAACAGCGTGAGGACCAGCGCCTTTTCCAACTCCGACTCGAAGTGCTGCATGGCGCTGGCGGTCAACATCTCGCTCAGGAACAGCGCGCACAGCCAGCCGGCACGCTTGCGCAGCATGTGGCCGAAGCCGATCTGCATGTAGGGCTCCGAGATCGCCTCCATGCCGCCGAACTTCTGCACGTCCTCGCTGCTCTCCTGGAGCATCGCGTCGATCGCGTCGTCGACGGTGACAATGCCGAGCACGTGGCCGACATTGTCCACCACCGGCACCGCCAGGAGGTCGTATTTGCGGAACAGGCGCCCCACATCCTCACGGTCCGTCAGCGGCGCTACGGTGATCGGGGCATGCGCCCGGCAAGCCGACAGGATGGACGCCTCAGGCTCCGCCGCGATCAGCCGCCGCAGCGGGACCATCTGCACCAGCCGGCGCGTCGTCGGGTCGAGCACGTAGATGGCGTAGACGGTCTCCCGCGTGCGCTCCACGTGGCGGATGTGCTGCAGCGTCTGCGCGACGGTCCAGGTCGACGGCACGCTGACGAACTCCGTCGTCATGATGCTGCCCGCCGTGTTGGGCGGATAGACCAGCAGCCGGTCGATCGAGGCGCGGGTCTCGGGATCGAGGCGGCCGAGCAGTTCGGCACGCTCGGGATCGTAGAGCCGCCGGAAAATGTCGGCGGCACGGTCGGCCGACATCGCGCCGAGCAGGCGGCTGGCCTGGTCCGGCGGCAGCAGAACGACCAGCTCGGGGGCGATATCGAGTTCTGGCTGATCGAGGATTTCGACCGCCCGCTCGGCGGGAAGCCGCGCCAGGACGGCGGCCGCCAGGTCCTCGTCGAGGTGATTGAGTGTCTCGACGTTGTCGGCGACGTGGTGCTGCAGCATCTCCCGCGCGAGCGCGGCGGGATCGAGCTTTTCGGCTGTGGAGACTTCGATATCCATGACGCACCTGAATGGCCGGCCGCTGGCAGCGACCGGGCGTGCGCCACTGGGGCGTTCAGGCCACGGTTGCCGTCAGAGGCAGGCGCTTGGGACTAGGGCCATCGCTTGGCATGGTTGAACGCATCCTGAACGACGCTGCGCGCGAAGGCGCAGCAAACGACAATTGACTTAAACCCACCTGCGCGGGCGTCAAGCCTGGAAATGGAATATGCGCCGTAAATTGTGAGCACCGCGGCCGAGCCTGGCCATCACGCGCTCATCTTCTGCACGAGCGCGTCGGAGACTTCGAAGTTGGCGTAGACGTTCTGCACATCCTCGCTGTCGTCGAGCGTCTCGATCAGCTTGAGCACCTTCTCGCCGGCCTCGTCGTCGAGCGCGATGGTGTTCTGCGGCTTCCACAGCAGCGCCGCCTTGCGCGGCTCGCCGAACTTCGCCTCCAGCGCCTTGGCCACGTCGCGCAGCGTCTCAGTCGTGGTGAAGACCTGGTGGCCGTCCTCGCTCGAGGCCACGTCCTCGGCGCCGGCATCGATCGCCGCTTCCAGCATGGCGTCGGCGCTCGCGACCTTGGCGTCGAATTCCACTACGCCGACATGATCGAACATGAACGACACCGCACCCGTTTCCGCCAGGTTGCCGCCGGCCTTGGTGAAGATGGAACGCACCTCGCCCGCCGTACGGTTGCGGTTGTCGGTCAGCGCCTCCACGATCACCGCGATGCCGCCGGGCGCATAGCCCTCGTAGCGTATCTCGTCGTAGTTGTCGGTGTCGCTGCCGGACGCCTTCTTGACGGCGCGCTCGATATTGTCCTTCGGCATGTTCTCGGCGCGGGCGGCAAGGATGGCCGCGCGCAAACGCGGGTTGAACGCCGGATCGGGCAGGCCGAGCTTGGCCGACACCGTGATTTCGCGCGCCAGCTTGCCGAACACCTTGGAGCGGACTTTGTCCTGCTTCCCCTTGCGGTGCATGATGTTCTTGAATTGGGAATGACCGGCCATGACCGACGACTACTGTTGTTTCGGGTTGACGGAAGGGGCTGTTGCGGCGGCTATATAGGCCGCCCGCGCGGGAAAATAAACTCTGCTGTCATTCCGGAAGAAGTCCCGTCACCCTGAGGTGCGAGGCGCTCTTGCGCCGAGCCTCGAAGGGCGACGGCCCCGGCCTTTCACAAGTCACCCTTCGAGGGCCGCTACGCGGCCACCTCAGGGTGACGGTCAGAGGTCAGCCCGCCACGGCCACGTTGACCAGGATCGTCTCGATCCGCAACCGGAGCTCGGCCACGTTGCGGTGCACGCGCGCCTTGTAGCGGGCGACCGCGTCGCGATCGACCATGAAGAACTGCTTCTCCGGATAGCTGCGGCCGAAGACGTCGACGAGCAGGCTGCGGAAACTGCCGGAGCGGATGTCCGGCATGTGCGGCGCCGGCGCCTCGGCATAGGCGGCGTAGTCGGCCGCGGTGAGCGCGCACAGGAACGGCGCCAGCCGCGACGAATAGACCTGCCGGTGCGTCTGGA
>DATDMA010000202.1:0-2293 GCA_036519015.1 Pseudolabrys sp.
AGCGCCTGCACTTCTTTCTTGAACGAGCGTTCCATCGTCAGGCCTTCGGCCGATAGTTGGGACCCAAACTATATAGCACAAATCTCACTGCATTTGCGAGGGCAGCCAGAGAGCAAGGATCGGGAAGGCAATCAGTATCACCAGCCGGATCAGGTCAGTGATGATGAAGGGGAGCACGCCCTTGAAGATGGTGCTGAAGCTTACCTCCTGCACCACGCTTTTTATGACAAAGACGATCATGCCCACCGGCGGGTGGATTAGGCCGAGTTCCACCGTCATGACGATGATGATGCCGAACCAGATCGGATCGAAGCCGAGATGCATCATCACTGGGAAGATGATCGGCACCGTCAGGATCACCATGGCGAGCGAATCCATCAGGCAGCCGAGCACCAGATACATCAGCATGATCAGCGCCAGCACGCCGTAGCGGCCGATGCCGAGCCCCGTGAGGAACTCGGTTACCTTCTGCGGCGTCTGCGTGACGGTCAGGAAATAGCCGAACAGCAGCGCGCCGATCAGCACCGTGAAGACCGCGGCGGCCGTGCGCGTCGCCTGCAGCAGCGAGCGGCGGATCTCGGTGCGGTCGAGCCTCCCGCGCAGCACGCCGATGAGGAAGGCGCCGCCAGCGCCCATGCCGCCGGCTTCAGTCGGCGTGAACAGACCGCCATAGAGGCCGCCGATCACGAACACGAACAGCAGCATGGTCGCCCACACATCACGCACGCTGGACACGCGCTCCGTCCAGCTATGACGCGGCGCGCGCGGCAAGAACTTCGGATTGACCATGCCGATGAGGACGACCGTGCAGATATACATCGAGGCGGCGAGCAGGCCGGGCAACACGCCGGCGATGAACAGCTTGCCGATGTCCTGCTCGGTGATGATGCCGTAGACGGCGAGCACGGTCGACGGCGGCAGCATCGCCCCTAACGTGCCGCCGGCGGCGATCACGCCTGTGGCGAAGCTCTGCGGATAGCCGTAGCGGCGCATCTCCGGATAAGCGACGGTCGAGAAGGTGGCGGCGGTGGCAACCGACGAGCCAGAGATGGCGGCAAAGCCGCCGCAGGCGGCGATGGTGGCGATGCCGAGCCCGCCGCGAAAATGGCCGAGGAAGCTGTTCGCCGCGCGGAACAGTTCGCGGCTCATGCCGGAATTCGACACGAAGGCGCCCATCAATAGGAACATCGGGATGACGCCGAAGGTGTAGTCGGTGACCGTGCGCATGCAGGTCTGGCCGACCATCTTCAGCGCCGGGACGCCGCCGACGATGTAGCCGAAGCCGGTGACGCCGACGAGGCCCATGGCCATGCCGATGGGCACGCGCAGCAGCATCAGGCCGAAGAGCGCGATGAACCCGATAATAGCGACGGCGTCGGTGCTCATGGCGTTTCCTTACTCGACCGGCTTGATCTGGTAGCCGCCTTCCATCAGCTCGGGATGGAAGATCAGCCGCCATGTGCGGATGGCGATGAGCAGCACGGCAGAGACGTCGCCGATCCAGGCGACGGCGAAGAACGGCCAGGTCGGCAGCCGCAGGTCGAAGGTGAGCACGTTGTCGCGATAGGTGCCGGCGACCTTGTCGAACAGCGTGTAGGTCTGCACGATGACGACGAACAGCAGCACCAGCGTCGCGAAGATGTCGATGACGCGCTGCCAGCGCGGGCTCGAATTGGCCCAGACGAGGTCGACCGTGATGTGCGTGCCGCGATAGGACGTCGCGGCGATGCCCCAGAAGATCAGGATGCCGAGCAGCAGGCGGCCGAAGTCATAGGCGTCCGGGATTTGGATGCTGAAGAAATAGCGGAGCAAAACCGAGATGAAGATATCGGCGGCGACGATGCCGACGAAGAAGGCCGCGATCAGCTCGATTCCGTTGATGAAGCGGTCCATCAAACTGGGCCTGCGTGGCGTGCCGCTTCCGCCCGCGAGCCGCCGCGCGACGTCTTCTTCACTCATGACGTGTTCGGTCATGACGCCTCCTCGTCACTTGCGGCTGATTCCCTGCAAGCGGCACCCGCTCTAGAAATTCGCCTTGTACTTGACGAGCTGAGCCTGGAGCTCCTTCATCGCCGCGTCCGCATCGACGCCGGTCTTCTTCACGTTGGCGGCCCAGACCTTCTCCAGCGGCTCGGCGGATTTCTTCCACTCGGCGATCTGCGCCGGTGTGAGAGCATACACTTCATGCCCGGGCTCGGCTTTGATCTTGGCGATGCCGGCGTGTTCGAAGTCGGCCCACGGCGCCGCGACCCTCAGCGCCCATTCGGTGGTGCAGTGGTCGTCGATCACCTTC
>DATDMA010000203.1:0-21025 GCA_036519015.1 Pseudolabrys sp.
TCGGCGAATGCCGGCTTGATGGCGAGGCCCGCGGCTATAGCGGCGCTGCCGGCGACGAAACGGCGTCGGTCCATGTGCTTCCTCCCAGGGCGAAGCTATGTGCGGCCGGCTCTTTGGCCGGCTTTTTCTTTATGGTTGCGATGCTATCGCCCGGCGCCCGGCACAAGCAAGCGGGATCAGCTTGCTTCACCTCTCCCATAGGGAGAGGTCGGAGCGCAGCCGAAGTCGGATATATCCGACTTCGGCCAATGAAATTGCCCGACCTCGGGTAAACCCGCGTTCGGGAGCGATCCGGGAGGGGGGTTATTGCTTATCGAGAGTCCCGGAACCCCCTCACCCCAACCCTCTCCCCAACGGGGAGAGGGAGCGCGCCGAGCGTGCGGCACTGCTTAGAGCAATCTCGCTAATCGATAATCGCCACCGCCCGCGTCCAGCCGGCGGAACCGCCACGCACCTTCACCGGAAAACAGCTCACCGTGAAGCCCGTGTCGGGCAGCGCCTCGAGATTGTGCAGCTTCTCGATATGGCAGTAGCCGATCTCGCGCCCGGCGCGATGGCCCTCCCAGATGATCTTAGGGTCACCCGTCTCGGCGTATTTCTGCATCGTGTAGACGAACGGCGCATCCCAGCTCCAGCCGTCGGTGCCGGTCACCCGCACGCCGCGCTCGAGCAGATAGAGCGTCGCCTCGCGGCCCATGCCGCAACCTTTGGCCACATAGTCGGGGCGACCGTAAGCCGCACCGGCGCTGGTGTTCACCACCACGATTTCAAACGGTAAAAGCGTATGGCCGATGCGCGTGAGCTCGGCTTCGACGTCGGCGGCGGTCGCCACATAGCCGTCGGGGAAGCGCCGGAAGTCGAGCTTCACGCCCGGCCGGTAGCACCAGTCCAGCGGCACCTCATCGATGGTCAGCGCGCGCTTGCCGTTGTCCATGGTGGAGGCGAAGTGATACGGCGCATCGAGATGCGTTGTGCAGTGCGTCGACAGCTTCACCCACTCGATGCCCCAGCCTTCGCCGTCGGGGAGGTCTTCCTTCTTCAACCCGGGGAAGAATTTCAGGACGTCCGCTGCCGTTGCCTCGTGATCGAGGTACTCGATTGTCGGGCCATAGCCCGGCGGATCGGCCGCCACGTCGTTTTCGAGCGGCACGGAAATGTCGATGATCTTGCGCGGCATGTTGTTATGGCCTGGTGAATGAGAGACGATTCAAGAAGTCTCATGCACCGATGCGACGCTGTCCAGGAGTGAAAGCCATATGCGTCCGCGCGAAGCGCGGCCCCATGACAGGCTCCGCGGCGATGCGGAATCCAGAACACCTCGTCCCGCGGATCTGCCCACCGGCGGCCCGGTGGGCAAGCGTAAACGCCAGCAAAACCAACGTAAAATAGGGGCGCTTTAGCCAATTGGGTGAATAGGGCAACCATGGGTGGACCATTGGCTTTGGCGCTGCCATTATTGGCCATCGAATAAGCCGGATCTTACCGGCACAAAGATCATCGGGGAGGATGGATATGCTGCAAAGCCTGAAATCCCGGACGTGCGCCTTGTTGGCGGGAGCAACGCTTGCTCTTGCCGCTTGCGCGACGTTCGTCGTCTCTGCGAGTGCCCAGACCAAGGAGCCGATCAAGATCGGCTTCAGCATGGCGCTCACCGGTCCGCTCGCCGCCAACGGCAAGCAGACGCTGCTCGGCATGAAGATCTGGGAAGAAGAGACTAACGCCAAGGGCGGTCTCATCGGCCGTCCGGTGAAGCTGGTCTATTACGATGACCAGTCCAATCCGTCGACGGTGCCGGGCATCTACACCAAGCTGCTCGATGTCGACAAAGTCGATCTCGTGGTCTCTGGCTACGCCACCAACATGGTCGCGCCCGCCATGCCCATCGTGATGCAAAAGGGCAAGACCTTCGTCAGCCTGTTCGCGCTCGATGTGAACAACGAGTTCAAATATCCGAAGTACTTCTCGGTGCTGCCGACCGGTCCGGACACCAAGCCGTCATTTACGGAAGGGCTGTTCCAGGTCGCCATGGAGCAGACGCCGAAGCCGACCACGGTGGCGCTCACTGCCGAAGACGCGGAGTTCTCGCGCAACGCCTGCGAAGGCGCGCGCTCGAACGCCAAGAAGTACGGCGTCAACATCGTCTACGACAAGAGCTTCCCGCCCGGCACGGCCGACTTCTCGCCAATCGTGCGCGCGCTGCAAGCCTCCAACGCCGACATCGTCGTGGTGTGCTCCTATCCGCTGAGCTCGGTCGGCATCGCGCTGGCGGTCAGTGAAGCCAACTACAAGCCGAAGATCATCGGCGGCGCAATGGTCGGATTGCAGGCGACCGTGTTCAAGCAGAAGCTCGGCTCCAAGCTCAACGGCATCGTCAACTACGAGACCTGGGTGCCGTCGGAGAAGATGATGGCGCCGGCCGCCGACTTCTTCAAAAAATACCAGGCGCGTGCCGCTGGCGAAGGCGTCGATCCGCTCGGCTACTATCTCGGTGGCTGGGGTTACGCCTATATCAGCGCACTCGGCGAGGCCATTGCCGGCACCAACAGCGTCGACGACAACAAGATCGCCGACTATTTCCGCAAGTCCACCTTCAAGACCATCATGGGCGACTGGTCCTATGGTCCGGGCGGCGAGTGGACCAAGTCCGGCATGATGCAGGTGCAGTATCACGGCGTGAAGGACGGCAACGATCTCGATCAGTGGCGCGGGATGGCGGTGCAGACCGTGCTGACGCCGCCGGAGCAGGCCACCGGCAAGGTGATCTATCCTTACGAGAAGGCGAAATAGCCCGAAGCGATCTCACTGTTGAAGCGGCGCGGGGGGCATCTCTCGCGCCGTTTTTTATTTTTTGTCCCGGGCGCAGTGCAGCGTGAGCCCGCGCGTCCTCGACGCGCGATGGCGAACGGTGCGCTGCAGACCCGGGACCGTCAAAGACTCGGAATTTGTCACGGCCCCGGATCAGCAGCGCAACACTTCGCTGTCGCTCGTGTTGCGCAGCATCCGGGGCACGCGCCCCCCTCACATCCCCAGATAAAACTGGCGAATAAGGTCGTTGTTGTTGAGCTCGTCGGCGGAGCCGCCCTCGAAGGCGATCTTGCCGTGCACGATCACGTAGCCGCGGTCGGCGATGCGGATGGCCTGCGTGAAGTTCTGCTCGGCCATCAGCACCGTGAGCTGGTAATGGTCCTTGAGCTGCTTGATGGCGTCGATGGTGCGGGCGACCAGAAGCGGCGCAAGACCGACCGACGGCTCATCCACCAGCAAGATGCGCGGCGTCGACATCAGCGCGCGCGCCAGCGCCAGCATCTGCTGCTCGCCGCCGCTCATGCTGCCGGCGAGCTGGTGCCGCCGCTCGGCGAGGCGCGGGAAGGCTTCGAAGCAGAACTCGAAGTTGCTCTTGATCTGCGCGCGGGCGGTGGGGCGGAAGGCCCCGAGCAGCAGGTTCTCTTCGACCGTCAGTTTGGGGAACAGCCGGCGGCCTTCCGGCACCAGAGCGATGCCGAGATCGACGATCTGCTCCGTCGTGAGGCCGACGAGATTGTGCTTTACGCCGTCGATCTCCGCGATGATGCGGCCTGAGGCCGGGCGGAGGATGCCCATTACGCATTTCATCAGCGTGCTTTTGCCGTTGCCGTTGGTCCCGAGCAGGGCCACGGTCTCGCCGGCGTTCACGGTCATCGACACGTCGTGGATGACGCGCACCGCGCCGTAGGCGGCGTGCACGTTCTCGATGGTCAGGCTACTGGCCAAGATACGCCCTCACCACTTCCGGATTGCGGACGACCGTTTCCGGCGAGCCGTCGGCGATCTTCTTCCCCGAGACCAGCACCGCGAGCCGTTGCGAGAATTTCATCACCGCGCTCATGATGTGCTCGATGAGAATGATGGTGATGCCGCGTTCGTTGAGCCGCAGCAGCAGGTTCAAGATATCCTCGACTTCCGAATGCGACAGGCCGGCCATGGATTCGTCGGCGATCAGCAGCTTGGGCTCGGCGGCCACGGCGCGCGCGAGCTCGAGCTTGCGCATCTCGACCTGCGTCAGGTCGCGCGGCATCTGGTCGGCCTTCTTCAAGAGGCCGACCATGTCGAGCAGCTCGTGGCAGCGGGCATTAAGATCGCCGGCCGAGCGTAGCGGGCCGACGCGGGCATGCACGGTGTAGAGCAAAGGCACGCGCAGGTTTTCGGCCAGCGTCATGCTGTGGAACGGACGCGGAAGCTGGAAGCTGCGCGCCAGCCCGCGGTGCGTGCGCTGATGCGCGGCCATGCCGTCTAAGTTCTGGCCGTCGAAGCGCACATTGCCGCTTTCGTTCTGCAACGTGCCGCAGATGCAGTTGACCAGCGTGCTCTTGCCCGAGCCGTTCGGCCCGATCAGGCCGAGCCGCTCGCCGGCGGCGACTTCCAATTGCACGCCATCGAGGGCGACGAAACCGCCGAAGCGCTTTGTGATGTTGTCGACGTGCAGCAGGACGGTCATGAGCGCCTCCGTGCGCGCAGGCGTTCCTGCACCAGTCCAACCAACCCGTTGGGCGCAATGATGACGAAGGCGACCAGCATCAGCCCGACGATCAGCAGGTTGACCGCCGAGGAGATTGTCACCGTGGCGTATTGCTGCGCCGAGCCGAGCAGGATGGCGCCGACCAGCGGGCCGATCCAGCTCGTGGTGCCACCGATCATCGGCATGGCGATGGAGTTCACGGCGTATTCCAGGCCGAAAGCCGACGCCGGCTGCAGGTAGCCGATGTAATAGGGGAAGGGCGCGCCGGCCATGCCCATGAAGGCGCCGGAGATCGCGGTGGCGATCAGCTTGGTGCGCAGCGTCGGCACGCCGCAGGCCTCAGCGGCCAGCTCGTCGTCGCGGATGGTGGCGAAGCCCAGGCCGAGCTGCGAGCGCTCGATGGCGCGCGCGGTGACCAGCGAGATCACGGCGAGCAGGAGCATCAGCCCGAACAGGTATTCGATGTAATTGATCTGCAGGCCGAGAATGGTGATGTTTTCCGGCCGGATGATGTAGGCGCCGCGCGAGCCGCCGACATAGTCCCAGTTCACGATCAGCGTCTGCAGCACCACCGCGAGCGCCAGCGTGGCGATGGCGAAGAACGAGCCGCGCAGGCGCAGCGTGAGATAGCCCATACCGAGCCCGACGACGCCGGAGACTACACCGCCGAGCACGATCAGCAGAGGCACCGGCAACGGATAGGCCTTGTGCATGAACACCGAGGCATAGGCGCCGAGCGCGAAGAAGGCGGCCGAACCGAAGTTCACATAGCCGCAGTAGCCGCCGAGGATGTTCCAGGCCGTCGCCAACACGACGAATTGCAGGATCGTGTAGCTGGCGAAGTAGAGATAATCGACGTGGACCCAATGCGCGCCCAGCAGGATCGCGACGGCGACCACAATGGCGATGAGGGAGAATTTCACCATGTTCACGCGGTTCACCGTCCGAGTAGGCCCGCCGGCCGGAAGGCGAGGGTGAGCAGGAGAAAGCCGAAGGATACCGCTGGTGCCCAGGACGGGCCATAAAACGTCGCGGTCAGGCTTTCGACGACGCCGAGCAGCATGGCCGCGATCAGCGTGCCGGGCATGCTGCCGAGCCCGCCGAGCACGCAGATGGCGAACACGCGTCCGATATATTCGCGCCCGACCGAGGGCTCGACCGGCTGGATGATGATGAGCAAGGCGCCGGCGACCGCCGCGATCGCGATCGACAGGCCGAAGGCGATGCGCTTGATGCGGATCGGGTCGGCGGCCATGAGCTGCAGCGCCAGTTGATCCTGCGACACCGCCATGATGGCGCGGCCGGTGAAGGTGCGGGTGATGAAGAGCTGGATGATGGCGAACAGCGCCAGCGACACCAGGCACGGCACCAGCATGCGCAGCGGCAGATCGATGAAGCCGATATGGATGCTCGGGCCGATATAGGCGGCTTCGACGTAACGATAGTCGACGCCGAAGGCGAGGATCAGCCCAACTTCGGTGACGAACAAGAGGCCGAAGAAGAAGGCCAGGCCGCGCAGCGAGTCCTGCCCGCGCTTCTCGAACGACAGATAATAGACCTGATAGATGAGCGCGCCGAGCGCGAAGAACACCGGCAGCATGATGATGCTGGCGATGATCGGATCGATGCCGAAGCTGGTGCTGAGGAAATAGGCGATATACGAGCCGAGGATGATAAATCCCGGATGCGCGATGTTGACGATATCGAGCATGCCGAACGAGATCGATACGCCGGCGGTGACGGCGGCGTAGAAGCCGCCGAGCAGGAGCCCCGCGACAACCGCGTTGATCAGGAGATCGAACGATACTTCCATGCGGGCCTCGACCGGCGCCTAACGTTCAAAAGACGTTGCGCAGACGGGCAAAGCGCCGGGCGCGGCCGTCGGAGCGATGCGCAACGGCGGCTGCGATCTGGATGTCGAACGTGCCGGCATGACTCCCCCTAACAAGTTTTTATTCTTTGGCCCGTGTTAGCGGCCGGATGGCCGCCGCACAAGCTCACCTTTGGACGTCGAGACGGCCACCGATTTTGGCGGGTCACTGTGCACCGGGCGTGTGTGGCTTGGCTAGCCTGCCGCCCGGGACCCGTCCCGCGTGCGACTAAATGAAACGCCCGCCGTGCGGTGTCAATGCACGACGGGCGTTTGATAGGACTATCAGGCCGGTATTAGGCGGCTTCAGCCTGTGGGCGTATGCCCTCCGGCAGCGCCACTGGCTTGTTGGGGCTGTCTTTGAACTCGACCGTCATGAAGACCATTTCACGGTCGCCGAGGTTTTCCAGGTCGTGCACCTTGAACTCGCCGAGGCCGTAGGTCTCGTGGCGCGTCTCGCCCGGCTGATAGGTATATTCGACCGTGGTCCCATCATGCACGTGCTGACGGCCGCGGCCTCCGGACACTGAGGTCCAGAAGTAATCCAGCACATGGCGGTGGAAGCCGATGCGCTCGCCGGGGGCGAGGCGGATGATCCACACACGCGTGCGCTCGTTCTCGGAGAGCAGCGTGGTGCCGACGCAGGGGTTGGGGTTCATGCGCTCGCGCGCGAACTCTGCGGCGATGTCAGGCGACCACTGCGCCTTGTCCTTCTTCTCAGCGGCTTTATCGAGCATGGTGAGAGCCATGGGAGTCCTCCAATAAGATACACAGTTATATATAGGATAAGCGCGTAAACGGGAAGATTGAGGGAGATCAATTGTCCGTATCCAAGCCGAGGCGCGCCGCGGTTATCGGCGGCTCCATGAGCGGCCTGCTCAGCGGTCTTTTGTTGCGCAGGGCCGGGTGGGACGTCGATATCTACGAGCGGCTCTCGACCGAACTGTCGGGCCGCGGCGCCGGCATCGTCGCCCAGCCGGAGCTCATTGCGCGCCTGCAAAGACTGGGTCTCGAGACCGGCGGTCTCGGCGTGCAGATCGGCGCCCGCAAGATCCTCGACGCGCAGGGGCGCGTGACGAACACCATCGAATGCCCACAAGTGGCGACCGCCTGGGAGCGCGTTTACCGTCTGCTGCGCGATGCCTTTCCGGCCGAGCGCTATCATCGTGGGCGCGGGCTCGCGACGTTCACGCAGACGCCACAGGCGGTCACGGCCAACTTTTCCGATGGCGAAACGATCGCCGTGGACCTGCTGGTGGGCGCCGATGGCATCCGCTCCACCGTGCGCCAGCAAGGCCTGCCCAACGTGCTGCCCGGCTATGCGGGCTACAGCGCGTGGCGCGCATTGATTGCGGAAGCCGCGTTTCCACCGGCTGTGCATCGCGAGCTGTTTGAATTCATGTCGTTCGGCCTGCCGCCGGGCGAGCAATTCCTCGGCTATCCGGTGGCCGGCCCGGATAACGATCTGCGGCCGGGCAACCGGCGCTACAACGTCATCTGGTATCGTCCCGCCGACGAGACGACCAAGCTGCAATGGCTGCTCACTGACGAGCGTGGGCACACCCATGCGATCTCGATCCCGCCGCCGCTGATCCGGCGCGAGGCAATCGCCGAGATGCGGGCCGCGGCCGAGCGCCTGCTGGCGCCGCAATTCCGTGAGATCGTGCGGCTGTTCCCGGAGCCGATCCTGCAGCCGATCTACGATCTGGAGTCGCCGCGCATGGCCTTCGGCCGCGTGGCTGTTGTCGGGGATGCGGCTTTCGTCGCGCGGCCGCATGTGGGCGCCGGCGTCTCCAAGGCGGCGGACGATGCCGCGGCGCTGGCCGATGCCTTGGACCAGGAGGGCGATGTCGAGACGGCGTTGAAACGGTTCGAAGCGGCACGGCTCAAGGAGAACCACCGCATCATCGAATGGGCACGCCACCTCGGCGCCTATCTGCAGGCAACGCAGACGCGCGAAGAACAGGCGCGCGCCGGCCAGCACAGCACCGACGACGCGGTGATCAAGGAGACCGCCGTGCTGGATTTTTTGTATGCGTAGTTTTCTTTACCTCTCCCCGCAAGCGGGGAGAGGGAGATCATCACATCCCCAACATCTTCTTCGCACTGCCGCCCGCGAGCGCCGCGCGCGTCAAGTCGTCGAAGCTGTCGACCGAGTTGATGTGGCCGATCGGATCGTACTCCAGCATGTCGAACGGATAAT
Organism: Pseudolabrys sp.; assembly: GCA_036519015.1. GTDB lineage: Bacteria > Pseudomonadota > Alphaproteobacteria > Rhizobiales > Xanthobacteraceae > Pseudolabrys. The sequence continues at coordinate 8,569 of DATDMA010000203.1, forward strand.
CCGTTCCCATGATGACGTGATCGACGCCGAAGACATCGACCAATTCCTTGAGCTGGCCCGGCGTGAACACGACGGTATCGACATAGACCTGCTTGAGATAGCTGGTCGGCGGCTTCGGCAGACCCGCGTGGCAATCCGAGCGCGCGCCCCAGGCATGATCGATGCGGCCCGAATAGCCGCCGAGATAGCCGCCGCCGTGCATCGCGAAGATCTTCAGCTTCGGGTGCCGCTCCAGCACGCCGTCGAAGATCAGGTAATGCAAAGCGAGCGTGGTCTCAAACGGATTGCCGACGACGTTGTTGAAGTAGAAGCGCGACAGGCGCTTGCCTTCGGTGAAGCCGTTCGGATGGATGATCACCAGCGCGCCGAGCTCCTCGGCCTTCTTCCAGAACGGCGCGAAGGCGGGATCGGACAATTCCTTGCCGGCGACATTGGTCAAGATCTCGACGCCCTTGAAGCCGAGCGTCGTCACGCAGCGCTCGAGCTCCTTCGCGGCCTCGGTGCCGTCCTGCATCGGCACGGTGCCGCAGGGGATGAAGCGATCCTTGTGGCGCGAGACGAATTCGGCGACGCCGTCATTGATCATCTGCGCGGCCGGCACGGCGTATTCGAGCGCGACCGTATGATAGAGCTGCGGCGGCGGCGGCATCACGAGCTGCACGTCTACGCCCATCGCATCCATGGTGGCAAAGCGCTCGTCATAGCCGGTCATGTGGCCGCGGATGTCGGCTTCCTGCTTGGCGTTGAGCTCTTTCGTCTCGGGCGAGGAGAAATGCGCGAGCGGAATGGTGGAGAGGTCGAGGTGCGGCTTGATGAACTCGGCCGCGCGCGGCACGGCGATATGCGTGTGCGCGTCGATCGTCACTGATTTCGGCCGCTGCTCGCGCCCCGGCTTGCCATGCTTGCGCGCCGCGGTGTTCGCGTATTTGTTCCAGACTTGAGCCATTACTTCGCCTCGTTGTGTGCGTCATGCCCGGCCTTGTGCCGGGCATCCACGGCCTTTCTTAGACTTTTGCCAAGACGGGACGGCTGGGACAAGCCCGGCCATGACTGTGTGGGAACGCTTTAGAACACCCCCAGATGCTGGCGCAAATCGACGTTCTCCTTGGTCAGCGCCGAGGGCGTGGAGACCACGGCGACGCGGCCGGAGTTGAGGATGACGATGTCGTCGGCGACGTCGAAGACGAGCTTCGGGTTCTGCTCGACCAGCACGATCGACAGGCCGCTCTCCTTCAACTTTCGGATGGTCGCCATCACTTCAGAGACAATTTGCGGCGCCAGGCCCTCGGAGGGCTCGTCCATCAAGAGCACGCGCGGGTTGCCCATCAGCGCGCGGCCAATCGCCAGCATCTGCTGTTCGCCGCCGGAGAGATGCGCGGCCATCTGGCTGCGCCGCTCGTTCAGGCGAGGGAACATCGAGAAAACCGTGTCGATGGTCCAGGGATCGTGTTTCGCTGCCGCGCCGTTGCCCGGCTTGCGCGCGGCGACGAGCAGGTTCTCGCGCACGGTGAGGCTTTTGAAGATGCGGCGGCCCTGCGGCACCAGCGCGACGCCGCGCGCCGCGATCAGTTCTGGCGGCAGGCCGCTGACCTTCTGGCCGAACACCGCGACAGTGCCGCGGCGCGGCGGCAGCAGGCCGATGGCGACGTTCATGCAGGTGGACTTGCCCGCGCCGTTGCGGCCGAGCAGGCCGAGCATGCGCGCCTCGCCGAGCTCGAACGACACGTCCTCGAGAACGTGGCTGTCTCCGTAAAATGCGTCGACGTGGCTGAGGCTGAGCGCGCTAGTGGCCAAGATAGACCTCCCGCGTGCGTGGATCCTCGACCACCTGGCTGCGCGTGCCTTCCACGATCACCTCGCCGAAATGCAGAAGCGTGATGCGGTCCGCGAATTCCAGCGCCACGTCCATGTTGTGTTCGATCATCACCATCGTGACGTCGCGCGGGATCGCCATCAGGCAGCGATGCACGTCCTGCCGCTCGTCGATGGAGAGCCCGGCGAAGGGTTCGTCGAGCAGCAGCACCTTCGGCTTTTGCGCCAGCGCCATGGCGATCTCGACGCGGCGGCGTTCGCCATAGGAGGTTTCCGACAGCGGTCGCTCGGCGATATGGCCGAGCCCGACCTGATCGAGCGCTTCGCGCCCGCGATCGACCAGATGGCTCTCGCGCCGCAGATTGGTGATCGGATTCCACCGCGCCTGCGACAGCCCGAGCAGCGCCAGCATGACGTTGTGGATGATCGTGTTCTTCCCGAACAGCGTGATGATCTGGTAGGTGCGCGCCATGCCGAGATGCGCGCGCCGGCGCGTCGGCACCTGGGTGATGTCCTGGCCGAACAGATGGATCGATCCGCTGTTGGGCGTGATCTCGCCGGTGATCTGGTTGAACAGCGTGGTCTTGCCGGCCCCATTCGGGCCAATGATCAGCCGGCGCTCGCCCGGCTCGACGTTCAGGTTGACGTCGCGCGTGACATGAAGGCCGCCGAACGATTTGCGTAAGCCGCGTACGGTGAGCGCGCTCATGGGCTCTTCTCCGTCGTCGTGGCCGGTGTGCCGCGGCGTTCCGCCTTGCGGAAGGCGCGCCGCCATAGGCGCACGGTGCCCGGCACAAGGCCCTCCGGCATCAGGATGACGATGGCGACGAAGATGGCGCCGAGCAGGAAGTTCCAGCGCTCGATGTAGCCGCTCACCACATTCTTCACGATGACGACCAATGCGGCGCCGACGAGCGGCCCAAGAAGGGTGCCCGGTCCGCCGGCGATCACCATCAGCAGCACTTCGGCGGAGGAGGTCAGCGAGAGCGTCTGCGGGCTGATGAACTGCGTGTAGTAGACGAACAGGATGCCGGCGATGCTGGTCAGCAACCCGGAAAAAAGGCAGGCCCAGAAGCGGATCGCCAGCACGTGATAGCCGAGCGCATTCATGCGGCGCGGCTGATCGCGCGTGCCCATCAAGGCGGCGCCGAATGGCGAGCGCGCGACAACCGCCACCGCCGCTACCGCCAGCACGAAGATGATCAACGTCGTGTAATAGAAGGCCGTCGGGTTCGACAACGAATAGCCGAACGGCGCCGGGCGCGTGGTCACGTTGATGCCGTTGTCGCCGCCGGTCAGGCTGATCCAGCGGTAGGCGAGGCCCCACAGGATCTGCCCCAGCGCCAACGTGATCATGATGAAACCGATGCCGGTCGAACGCAGCGACAGCAGCGCGAAGACCGCCATCGAGAAAATGCCGACGATCAGCGCCGTGAGGATCGCGACGCTGTGGCCCGCGCCGATCTGCAACATGTAACCAGTGGCATAGGCCGAGATGCCGAACAGGCCGGCGTGGCCGAGCGACGTGAGGCCGCCATACCCAACCAGGACGTTCAGGCCGAGCGCGAACACGGCATAGAATAGGATCTGACTGGCGACGTTGACGTAATAAACGCCCGGCACCCAGTGCGGCACCATGACGAGCGCCACGAAGGCGACGGCGAGGGCTGCGATGCGCGCGGTCATGGTACGTGCCTGCCGAACAGGCCCTGCGGCCGCAGGAGCAGCACCAGCAGCATGGGCAGGAACAGGACGAAGTAGGCAAGCTCCGGCAGCAGCGCCTGACCGAAGTTATAGATGAAGCCGACGATGATGCTGCCGACGAAAGCGCCGAGCAGGCTGCCGGTGCCGCCAAGAATGACCACAACGAGGGCCAAAGGCAGCATGTCCTGATCGAGTCCCGGATAGACCGAGAGGATTGGTGCGCCGATGATGCCGGCGAAGGCCGCAAGTCCGGCGCCGAGCGCGAAGACGATGGTGAAAAGCTGCGACACGCGGATGCCGACCACGCGCGCCATGTCGGGATCGTCCACGCCGGCGCGGATCATGGCGCCGAGCCGTGTGCGATCGAGCAGCAACCAAAGGCCGATCGCGACCACGACCGCGATGACGATGATGGCCAGCCGGTAGGTCGGGAAGGCGATCGTACCAATGCGGATAAAGCCCTCGAAACCGGCCGGCGCCGCCACGTTGAGCGGATCGCCGCCCCACAACATCAGGCACAGGTCGGCAACCATGAAGGAGATGCCGAGCGTCACCAGCACTTGCGCAAGCTGATCGCCCGGCAGACGCCGCAAAAGCAGGCGTTCGATCAGCGCGCCGGAGGCGGCCACGATCAGCGTCGCCAGGACGGCGGCCGCCCAGAAATTGACCTTGATGCTGATGAGGCCGATCAGGAACGTCGCGCCGACATAGGCGCCGAGCATGTAGAGCGAGCCGTGCGTCAGATTGGGAATCCGCATCAGCCCGAAGATCAGCGCGAAGCCTGACGACAGCAGGAACAACAGCCCACCGAACGTGATGCTATTGACGGTGAGCGACACCCAGAAGTTCATATGGGCGCTTGCCTTACGTTCGTCATGCCCCGAACAAGTCTACTCTGTCATTCCGGGACGCCGCGAAGCGGCGGACCCGGAATCCATACTCCGCAGCGCTTGTGGTTATGGATTCCGGGCTCGCGTGCTTCGCACGCGCCCCGGAATGACGGCGGCGAGCATCAAGCCCGCCGCCGATTATCTTCACGACTTCAGCGGCGGATAGTTACGCGAATAGACCGGCTTCGAGAGGAACTCCTTCTCGTCGTAGGTCCAGAACTGGCTGACGTTCTGATAGGTCTTGACCGTCTTGTTGACGAGCTTGCCGTTCACTTTGTCCACCCGGCGGATGAAGAAGTCGCCGACGACATTGCCGAGATGATCGTACTTGATCGGTCCGCGCGGCGTGTCCTTCAGTTCGACCGAGCGCAGCGCCTTGACGAAGGCTTCCTTGTCGTCGGACTTGCCGCCCGCTTTCTCGAGGCCGGCCGCGACCGTCTCGGCGGCGACGTAGAGACCGGCGGCATAGAAGCCCGGGTCGACGCCGTAATCCTTCTGCATTGCCGCGACGAAACGCTTGTTGCTGTCGCTGTCATAGTCGAGCGTATAGGGACAGGAACTGTACATGCCGATCGCCTCGTCCCCGAACGAGCGCATCAGCGCGTCGTCGCCGCCGGTTTCGCCGGTGACCACGGGATACTTCAGCCCGGCCGAGGCGTAGGTCTTCATGAAGCGGAGCGGGTTGGAGCCGGCGAAGCCCTGGCACACGCCGTCGCAATCGCCGATCTGCGCGACGAAGGGCGTGTAATCCGGTGTCACCAGCGGCGGCCAGATCTTGCTCACGATTCTGCCGCCGGCGGCCTCGAAGGTCTGCTGGAAGCCGCCCATCTGTTCATGACCGAAGGCGAAGTCTTCGGACACCGTGATGATCCGCTTGAGCCCCAGCTCCTTGGCGGCGTAGTCGGCCATCGGGTGCATCGCCTGCGCGGACGTCGCCGAAGGGCGCAGGAAGTACGGGTTCGGCCGCCGCTGCGTGATGTCTTCGGCGCCGGCAAGGCTCAGTGTCGGTGTCTTTTGCTGCGCGACATAATCGGAGATGGCGAGCAACTCGAAGGCGGCGAGCGGTCCGAGGATGGCGTCGACCTTCTCGCGCTCGATCAGCTCCTGCGCTTTGGTCTTGGTGCCGGCCGGATTACCGCCGGTGTCGGCGGAGATGAAGTCGACCTTGCGTCCGGCGAAGGTGTAATTCGCGTGCTTGAGGAACGTGACCACGCCCTGTTCCATCTGGATACCGCCCTGCGCGAGCGGGCCGGTCTTCACCGTGAGCAGACCGAGCTTGAACGGCGCGGACTGTGCGATGGCGGGCGCCGGAAACTTGAACGTCGCCGCGGCGGCGCCGGCGGCCGACGCCGCCATGAAGGTGCGGCGTGTGAACTTGCGAGACATCCTTTTCCTCCCTTATCGCCCCGTAGGGTCGATCTTTTATATGGCCGATCAGGCCGTTTTTTGGCTGGCCATAGTGGCCATGTGCGACAAAAACGCAAACTCGTACACGCCGCCGTGCCCCACTGCGGCGGACCAGTTAAACACCATCATCGGCCAGGGTATTCCATGATGTAAAGCCCGCTTATGCGCATAGCGGCGCGGGAAAGCCTGGCATACGGTGCAGATGAACATGCTGTAAGGTTGCACGTACCAGACGCATCGTCGCGTGATGTTCGGCAATCGCGCCGAAATTAGATGCCGAGGTAACTGGATTTGACCTCTTCGTTGGCGCGAAGCTCGTCGGGCTTGGCGGAATAAACAACCTGGCCCTTGCTCATAACGTGCACGTAATCGACAAGCTTGAGCGCGAGATGGGCGCTCTGCTCGACCAAAAGGATGGACAGGCCTTCCTCCTTCAGCTTGCCGATGGCTTCCCACACGCCCTGGATGATGATCGGCGCGAGCCCTTCCGACGGCTCGTCCATGATCAGGCAGTCCGGATTGGTCATCAGCGCGCGACCGATCGCCAGCATCTGCTGCTCGCCGCCCGACAGCGTCTTGGCGCGCTGATTGCGGCGCTCATGCAGCCGCGGGAACAGTTTGAAGACGCGATCGACATTCCATTTGTGACGTTCAGGATGGCGCTGGGCCACCAGCAGGTTTTCCTCGACGCCCAAAGTCGGGAACACGCGCCGGCCCTGCGGCACCAGGCCCATGCCGCTGCGCACGGTTTCGAACGAGGCCTTCTGCGTGATCTCCTCGCCCTTGAACACGACCTTGCCGCGGCGCGGCGGATTGAAGCCGACGATCGAGTTCACCAGCGTGGTCTTGCCGACGCCGTTGCGGCCGAGCAGGCCGAGGATCTGCCCTTGCTCGAGCTTGAGCGACAGGCCCTGCAACACATAGGCATCGCCGTAATAAGTGTGGATGTCCTGGACTTCGAGAATGGCCATGGTGCTAATCGGTCCCCAGATAGATTTCCTGCACCTTGGCGCTCGAATGGATCTGCTGCGGCGAGCCCGTCTCCAGCACTTCGCCGAAGTGCAGCACTGAGATCTCCGACGCGACGTCGAACACCACATCCATGTCGTGCTCGATCAGGAGGATCGCGAGCGCGGGATCGAGCTTCATCAAAAACTTCGTCATCTCGACGGATTCGCCTGACGACAGACCGGCGGCCGGTTCGTCGAGCAGCAGGATCTTCGGGTCGCTGGCGAGACCGAGCACGATCTCCAGCTGGCGCTGTTCGCCATGCGACAGGTTGCGGACATCGACATCCTTGCGGTCGATGAACGAGGCCTGTTCGAGCAAATGATGCGCCTTGTCGTAGACCTCGCGGTACGACGACAGGAAGCGCCACATGACGAACTTCGATCGTCTCAGGCCCTTGATCGCCAGCAGCACGTTGTCGAGCACCGTCAGCTTCGGGAACAGGCTGGTGACCTGGAACGTCCGTGCCATGCCCATCGCGGTGCGGCGGTGGCTCGGCCAGGTGGTGACGTCCTGGCCGAACAGCAGGATGTTGCCGGACGTCGCGGGATGAATGCCGGTGATCAGATTGAACAGCGTGGTCTTGCCGGCGCCGTTCGGCCCGATGATCGCCTTGCGGTCGCCCGGCATCACGCGCAGCGAGACCGAGCGCGTCGCCTGCAAGCCGCCGAAGCTCTTGCACAGCGCCTTGAGCTCAAGGACCGGAATTGCGCCGCCGTTCGTATGCGTATCGGTGCTCACGCGCAAACCCTCATCGTCGAGCAGGAGACGCCGGGGCTTTTTGGCCCCGGCGTGGTCATCTCATCATTCGCAGAATTTGCAAGGCGGGAAGTCGCGATCATAGACCGGCTGCGCGAGGAACTTGTCCTTGCCGTAGGTCCAGAACTGGCTGACGTTCGGATAGGTCTTGATGACCGTGTTCCAAAGCTCATCCTTCTCGTAGCCGAACATCTTCTTCTTCTCGACCTTCTTGATGTAGACGTTTTCGATCGGGTTGCGCATGTCGTCCATGCTCACCGGTCCTCGCGGCGCATCAAGCTTGATCCCCTGCATGATCTTGATGAACTGCTCGGAACCGGGCCATTTGCCGCCGGCCTTCTTCATCGCCTCATCGATCCACATGGCGGTCGTATAGTTGTTTTCCGAGTAGTAGCCGGGGACCTTGCCGTACTTGGCGCGGTAGGCCTTCACGAAGGCCTGGTTGGCGGGGGTGTCGATCGCAGCGCTGTAATGCAGCGATGACACGTCACCGATCACTTCATCGCCCATGAACGGCAGCACGAACTCATCGTAGCTGACGCCGCTGCCGATGATCGGCAGCTTGATGCCGGCCGAGCGCAACTGCTTGGGGAACTGCAGCGCCATGGGACCGACCATCACCGTGAAGATCGCGTCGGCATCAGTTTTGAAGGTCGGGATGTAAGGCCCGAAGTCCTTGCTGCCGAGCGGCGGCCAGACTTTCTGGACGACCTTGCCGCCGCAATCCTCGAAGGCTTTCTGGAAGCCACCGACCGATTCGTAACCGAAGGCATAGTCGGCCGCGACCGTGATGACCTTTTTGTAGCCCTGGTCGCAAGCCCACTGTCCAAGCGGGTGGTTCGGCAGCGAACTGGTCCAGCTGGTGCGCAGGAAATAAGGATACTTGCTGAGCTGCCGCTGTGTCAGATCGTCGGCCGACGACACCGAAGACAGGTAGATCGTCTTCTCGGCGGTGCTCACCGGCGCCAGCGCGTAGCCGGTCGAAGCAAGCAATCCGCCGATAAAGAGCTGCACCTTGTCCTGAAGAATGAGCTTCTTGGCCTTGGTGACGCCGGTGTCAGGTTTGCCCTGATCGTCTTCGACGATGAGCTTCACATCGGCGCCGCCGAGCTTGCCGCCGTGCTCGTCGAGATAGAGCTGGAAGCCGTCGACCATGTCCTTGCCGATCTGGGCATAGAGCCCGGTGACCGGTGAGATAAAGCCGATGCGAAGCTCTTCCGCCCCGGCCGGCGCGGCCGCGCCAAATCCGAACGCCAGACAGCTCCCAAAAAGCGCCGGAGCGAGCCGGTGTCGCCACGTTGTCGTCATTGTCATTCCCTCCCCATGTTGTTCGGCCTTCCCGTCGCAGATCAGGAAGGCTCGGATACAAGTTCCTTGGACGCGATCTTGTTTGGATCGTCTGTCTTTTTGCGTTCGCCGCGCATGCGCTGCCGCAGGAGCGTGGGAATCCCCATCAATCCCATCGGCAGGTAAAGGATGGTGAGCACGTAGACGGCGCCGAGCACGTACTGCCACCACGGCACCAGCGTCGAGAGATATTCGCGCAGGCCGAAAACGATCGCTGTGCCGATGGCGGCGCCGACCAGCGTGCCGGAGCCGCCGAGCACCACCATCAGCAGCGCGTCGACCGACGTGGTGAGCACCACGGTCTCCGGGCTGACATGGCCGTTGGTTTGCGCCCACAGCACACCGGCCAGTCCGCCGAAGCCGCCGGCGATGATGAAGGCGATGTATTTGTGCAGCCACGTGTTGTAGCCGAGGATTTGCATGCGCAGTTCGCGCTCGCGGATGCCTTCGAGGCTGCGGCCGAACGGTGAGCGCACCAGCACATACAACATCAGCAAGGACACGGCGAAGAAGGCGAAGACGAGATAGAAGAACGTCACCTCGTTCGACAGATCGAGGCCGAAGTTCGGACGGCCGCTCATGTTGATGCCGTTGTCGCCGCCGGTCAGCGAGTTCCAGCGATAGGCGAGGCCCCAGACGCATTGTCCGAGCGCCAGCGTGATCATCAGGAAGTAGACGCCGCCGGCGCGGATGGCGAACAGGCCGAAGACGGCCGCCAGCGCCGCGCCGATCAATATGCCAAGCACGACGACGATCCAGAAATCCCAGCCCATGCCGAAGTGAAATTTCGTGGCCAGCACCGCGGTGAGATAAGCGCCGACGCCGAAATAGGCTGCTTGCCCCATCGACGACAGGCCGGTGAAACCGAGCAGCAGGTCGACGCTCATGGCCAGGATGGCGAAGGCCATCGCCCGCGTTGCCAGCAGCACGACGAACGAGCCGGAGTTCGGCACGATATAGGCGAGCGCCAGTAGCGCGACGGCGACCGCGACGATTTTGGTTTTCTGGCTGGTCATCTGGCGCTGCTCACTCTCGTCCAAACAAGCCGGTCGGTTTGATCGCCAGGATGAGCACCATCGGCGCATAGAGCGTGAAGTAGGAGATTTCCGGGAACAGCGCCTTGCCGAAATTGTCCGCGAGGCCGACGGCGAGCGCGCCGATGGCGGCGCCGCCAAGACTGCCCATGCCGCCGATGATGACGACCGCAAAGGCGAGCGGCAGCATCTCGAAGTCGAGCCCCGGATAGATGCCGAGAAAGGCGCCGCCGATCACGCCGCCGAGCGCGGCGAGGAAGGCGCCGAGCGCGAAGATGAACATGGAGATGCGATTGGTATCGATCCCGACGCCGCGCGCCATCTGCGCGTCATCCACGGTCGCGCGCACCGCCGCGCCCATGCGCGTCTTCTCCATGATGAGCCAGAGCACGACGCCGATCGCCACCGCCATCGCGATCATAAAGACGCGGTAAAGCGGGAGATACGTGCCGCCGACCACGATGCTCTGCGTGAGCGCCGGCGGCGGGTTGATGTCCATGTTGTTGCCGCCCCAGATATCGAGCGCGGCCTGCTGGAACAGGAAGGCGAAGCCGACGGTGAGCAGCACCTGGCGCAGCACATCGTTCTCGATAGGGACAATCGGAATGCGGCTCAACAGGACATAGGCCGCGACGCTCGCGGCTGCGGCGACCACGACAAACTGAATCCAGCCACCGCCGATGAGTTGCGGCCACCGGGCAGAGACGGCCAGACTGATGAGCACACCCAGACCTGCTGCGATGACAGCGGTGCGGAGAACCTCGAGCCCTTCGGATCGCAGAAACAGGCGCTCCATCGCAATGCCGATCATCGCGACGGCAAGCGCGGCAACCGGCAGCGACAGCGCCCACGAGCCGGTCGCGTGGATCACCGACAGCGCGATATAGCCGCCCCAAAGGAAATACGCGCCATGCGACAGGTTGACGATGCGCATGACGCCGAAGATCAGCGACAAGCCGCTGCCAACGAGAAACAGCAGGGCGCCATATGATACGCCGTTGAAGGCCTGAACGATCCAGAACTGCGTATTCATTTCCCCCCGATTCCTTCTTTTTTGGTTCGAAGGATTTTATCGAAGCTTACCTTAGCTTTGCCGCGCGTGAAGCCCCCAAATGGCCGCGGCTGGTATTTGTTTCGCTTGCGCGCCGCGCGTGATCGCTTGTGCGCTCCACTTACGGCGTCCCGCTAGTTGCGGCCGTGACCGCCTGCCTGTTTTTTCGGCGGAATGATCGGCAATAAGAGGTATGGCGTTTTGCCGCGGCCAAAATTCAATGTGGTAGTGCCGTCGAAGATCGCCGGCGGGCGGTCGCGCGGATCGTCGTGCAGGAACGGGCCGCAGCCTTTCAGCTCGTTCTTGAAGTTCGATAGCTTGCCGCCGCTGGCGCCGCCGTATTCGTAGTCCTTGCCGCGCACCGATAGACCGATGCGGTAGCCCGCCGGAACCACGATACAGGTCGGCCAGATCTCGATGTCGAGTTCCACCGCCTGATTTTTCTTCAGCGGCTGCTTCTCATCGTGCGTGTGATAGGGCCGTGAGGGCGTCGACAGCTTCTTGTCGAGCTTGCGGTGCGAAGCGCGCAGCCAGCCTTGCGCGACCGGGGTGTGCGGATCGATCGCGCCTTGGAACACGATCTCCTTGAGGTCGCCAGTGAACACGCGCAGCACGATGAACAAGTCAGCATCGCTCGTCGACGACGATGCAAACAGCTTGAGTGCCGACGGGCCGGTGATCTCGGTATCCTTGGCGAGTGGCGGCGTCAGGAAGGTGAGGCCTTCGCCCATGGCGGCGAACTTGAGCTGCGTCGCGCCCGACGGCTTCTTCGGCGTCAGTGCCATGCTCGCCGGGTCGAGGTAGTATTTCGTCCACTTGGTGCGCTTGATCGGCCATTCGTTCTCCCCGCGCGCGACAAATTTCTCGCCGGGATGACGCACCTGCAACATCACCTTCGGCTGCTTCTTCCAACCGTCGGTCTTGCCGTGCAGGAAATGGTCGAAGAAGCGCAGCTGCTGTTCGCGCCCGTAGTCAGTGTAAAAGTGCGTCCAGTGCTCGATGCCGTGCGCCTCCAGCCACTTTTGCTTCGACGCCGCGCGAACGAAACCTTCGAAATTGCCGCGCGGATGCAGGCCCTGGCCGCCCCAATTGGCGGCGGTGAACAAAGGCGTGACGACCTTGTCCCATTTCGGCGAACGCGCCTTGTGATACTCGTCGTCGAGTGGATGCCGGAAAATCTCCGTGCCGAAATCGGCGCGGTTCTTGGCGAGCTCTTCCTCCGACAGCGTCTCCGGCCCGCAGACCAGCTCGTTATGCACGCGGCTGCGCTTGCCGCGCTCGCCGGCGCCGTACTGCACGGTCTTCACCTGCATGTCGTACCAGTTCTCCCAGAACGTCGAGAGAATGCCGCCGTGGTGCGTCATGTCGCGGAACCAGTCGGCCGAGCCTTCCCACACGCACATGGCGGCGAGGTGCGGCGGCTGCAGGCTCGCCACGTGCCACTG
>DATDMA010000204.1:0-12382 GCA_036519015.1 Pseudolabrys sp.
ATGCAGGGGCGCGTCGTGCGCACCATCGTCGCCGGCCGGACGATCTACGAGGTCGTATGATAGTCTCTTCGTCATTCCGGGACGGCCCAAAGGGCCGGACCCGGAATCCAGTCGCATGCACGGCGCCTGTTTCTGGATTCCGAGTTCGCGGGCTAAAGCCCGCGCCCCGGAATGACTGCCGAGAGTCATTCCTATGATCACCGCCCTCGCCTTCGTGTTCGGCTATCTGCTCGGCTCGATTCCGTTCGGGCTTGTGCTGACGCGCGCCGCCGGCGGGCCGGATGTGCGCACCATCGGCTCGGGCAATATCGGCGCCACCAATGTGCTGCGCACCGGCCGCAAGGGCCTCGCCGCGGCCACCCTTGTCTGCGATGCCCTTAAGGGCACCGCCGCCGTGCTGCTGGCCGCGCATTTCGCCGGCCACGAAGCCGCGCTCGCGGCCGGATTGGGCGCCTTCTTGGGCCATCTCTTCCCGGTCTGGCTGAAGTTCAAAGGCGGCAAAGGCGTCGCCACCTATATCGGCGTGCTCATCGGCCTCTATTGGCCGGCCGCGCTGAGCTTCTGCGCCATCTGGCTCGTGGCCGCCGCCGTGGGCCGCTACTCCTCGCTCTCAGCGCTGATCGCCAGCGCGCTGACGCCGCTTGCGCTGTACCTGCTCGATCAGCCGACCACCGCCGCGCTCTTCCTGGTGCTCTCCGTGCTCTTGTGGATCATGCACCGCGCCAACATCGCCCGCCTCTTGAGCGGAAGCGAAGGCAAGATCGGCGCGAAGGGCTGATCCCGGCCGCAACTGACAATTAATAAAAGTAGACCGAAAAAGCGGAAGCCCCGCTTGAGTGCGCCGCCGTGCCAACGCAGCGCGCTTCGACCACCTTTCGACGCGGCTGAGCTATGCGGTCGCGCAACTTGACGCTGAACACCAACAGTAGCTTCGGTGTTGATGGGGGGCGACCAGCACCACCGTGCAAGAAAATGGAAGAAGACTGAAATGCGCCCCGGAATTGCATACTTTTTTGCGGCATTAATAGGATTCGGAGCGGCGCAGGCAGCGTCCGCCGCCGATTTGCCGCTGAAAGCTCCAGCTACTGTCACGGCTCCTTACAACACGGCTCCTTACAATTGGAGCGGCTTATACGTCGGCGGCAACATCGGATATGGCTGGGGCCGCAACAGCGATCCGGACACGGCCACCAGTGCGCCCGCAGGCTTTTTGGCCTTGATCCCCGAACTTGGCGGCGGCGCACCGAATGTCCAGCCGAAGGGCCTGATCGGCGGCGGCCAAATTGGCTACAACTGGATGATAAGCCCGAACTTGGTGGCTGGGTTGGTTGCGGATTTCCAGGGGTCCGGCCTTAAGGATTCCGCGACGAACACAACCCCGGTGGTGATGATACCCGGGGAAACCGTATCAAAGTCAAACAGTGCACAAATTGAGTGGTTTGGGACTGCCCGAGCGAAGCTTGGCTGGGCACAGAATAATTGGCTGCTCTATGCGACTGGCGGCTTGGCCTACGGACGTGTCGAGACCTCCGGCAGCGCCAACCTTGGCGGCCTATTAACGCTTTCTTCTACTGGCTCCGACAGCACGACTAAAATTGGCTGGGCAGCGGGCGCGGGTCTCGATTATGGCATCACGCGCAATTGGACGATCGGCGCCGAATATCTTTACGTCGACCTTGGCGACACCTCTTATACAGCGAGCGCGCCGGCGCCACTGGGACTCTCGCTCACAACCACGAATCACATTGCCGCGCAGATTGCTCGCATGACCGTGAACTACAAGTTCTGATCGAGCGCTGATGTCGTGTGAAGCTCCGGGCCGCTCGCCCGGAGCTTTTTTATTGGGCACGGAGCGCCGCCCGGTCACGCAACCGCGGCAAAACTTCCGGTTGTCCCGCGCTCGTAGCTGAGCAATGCTCCCTCCCGTAAGTCCGCGGGGGCAGGCTTTGAGCGACGGTGTACGGCTGACCGAGGAGCAGCGGCTCGACTGGCTGCGCCTCATCCGTTCCGACAATGTCGGTCCGCGCACCTTCCGCGATCTCGTCAATCATTACGGCGGCGCCCGCGCGGCGCTTGCCGCCCTGCCCACGCTCGCACGCCGCGGCGGCGCGCTCTCGCCCGGGCACATCTGTTCGCGCGAGGACGCAGAGGCAGAACTCAAGGCCGCCCGCGCGCGCGGCATCGTGTTTGTCGCGCTCGGCGAGCCCGATTATCCCGCGCGCCTGCAGATGATCGACGACGCGCCGCCGCTTCTTGCCGTCGGCGGCAAGCGCGACGTGCTGTCCCGCCCTTTGGTCGCCATTGTCGGCTCGCGCAACGCCTCGGCGGCCGGCATGAAGTTCGCCGACCGTCTCGCGCGCGATCTAGGCCAAGCCGGCTTCGTCATCGTCTCCGGCCTCGCACGCGGCATCGATGCCGCCGCGCATCGCGCCAGCCTGCTGACCGGCACGATCGCCGTGCTCGCCGGCGGCCACGAGCGCATCTATCCGTCCGAGCATGTCGAGCTTGTGCAATCGCTGCTCACCGAGGGCGCCGCCGTGTCGGAAATGCCGCTCGCCTGGGAGCCGCGCGCGCGCGACTTCCCGCGCCGCAACCGGATCATCTCAGGCCTCGCGCTCGGCGTCGTCATCGTCGAGGCGGCGCGCCGCTCCGGCTCCCTGATTACGGCCCGGTTCGCCGGCGAGCAGGGCCGCGAGGTCTTTGCGGTGCCGGGCTCACCGCTCGATCCGCGCGCTGAAGGCACCAATGGCCTGCTCAAGCAGGGAGCGATCCTGGTCACCGAGGCCGCCGATGTCATCTCCGCGCTGGAGCCGATCATGGGCCGCGGCCTCGATCTGCCGGTTGAGGAGCCCACGATAGATGGATCCGGCGCGCACGACGCCGAGCCGGGCGACGACGAGCGCAGTCGTATCATCGCACTCCTGGGGCCGACGCCGTCCTCGCTCGACGATCTGGTGCGTCTGTCGAGGACTTCCCCGGCGATCGTGCGCACCGTGCTATTGGAGCTCGAAATCGCCGGACGGCTCGAGCGCCACGGCGGTGGATTGGTCTCGCTCGTGTAGACTGCACGCTCGAATCGTGCCGCATTGAAAGCGCCGTCATGCTTGGCCGCATCGCCGCAGTGTTCATCGTCCTCGTCTGCTGCGTCATACCGGCGCAGGCGCAGAACGGGCAGGCCTTCGACGCATTCGTGAAGACGCTGTGGCCCGACGCGCAGGCCAAGGGCGTCACGCGCGCCACCTTCGACCTCGCCATGCGCGGCGTCACGCCTGACCAGCGCGTGATCAATGCCACCACGCGCCAGCCCGAATACGGCAAGCCGGTCGGCGATTACATCAACGGCATCGTCAGTCAGGGCCGCATCACCCGCGGCCAAGCCAAACAGAAGGAATGGGCGAAGACCTTCGACGCAGTCGAGAAGAAGTACTCGGTCGAGCGCTGGATCCTGCTCGCGCTCTGGGGCATGGAGACCGACTACGGCGCGGCGAAGGACAAATGGGACGTCTTCCGTTCGCTCTCGACGCTCGCTTACGTGAAGTACCGCCACCCCTACTTCCGCAACGAGCTCTTCGTTGCGATGCGCATCATGCAGGATGGCCACTTCGCGCGCGAGGCCATGGTCAGCTCATGGGCCGGCGCCATGGGCCAGAGCCAGTTCATGCCGTCGAACGTGGTCGATTACGCGGTCGACTTCTCCGGCGATGGCCGCGCCGACCTCTGGAACAATGTGCCGGATGTGCTCGGCTCCACCGCCAATTATCTGCGCAAGTGGGAATGGAAAGCCGACGTGCCCTGGGGCTTCGAGGTCACGATCCCGTCCGGCTTCGACATGATGCGCAGCCGTGGCAGCTTCGCCGAATGGACGTCGCTTGGCCTGCGCCGCGCCGACGGCAAGCCGCTTCCGGCGAGCGGCGGCGGCATCCTGTTCTTTCCGAGCGGCGCTAAGGGCCCCGCCTTCATCGTCACCGAGAATTTCGACGTGCTGAAGGAGTACAACAACTCCGATGCCTATGCGATCGCGGTCGGCACTCTCGCCGATCGCATGCATGGCGGCGCACCGATCAAGGCCGCATGGCCGGCCGACGACCGGCCGCTGTCGCGTGATGCGCGCATCGCCTTGCAGAAGAAACTCGCCGCGCTCGGTTACAAGGTGAACGAGTTCGAGGGCCATGTGGACTTCGATCTGCGTGACAATATCCGCGTCGAGCAGAAAAAGTTCGGCATGGTGCCGGACGGTAATCCAACGCCGCCCCTGCTGGAGAAGCTCGGAATTAAGGTAAAATGATCAGGGCGGCGCCGGCCGTCAGCGTCGGCCGTTATGTCGGGCGACGCTCTCGGCTTCGAGCCGGACCATTTCGAGGAGGTAACTGAGGGTTTCGAGGCCGGTGCGTCGCGCCATCGTCGCGAGGTCCGCCGACATGCTGGCAACGTAAACTGCCACTGCCGAGCTTCCGGTTTCGCCAGATTTGATCGGTTCGGCCATTCTCGCCCCGTTGTGCCGTCGTCCAGGTTGCAGTGGTTACAACCTTGGTTCCACACAATTACACTGATACTTACGGAATGTAATCTTAAAAATCGTAATGTCTACAAAATACATCTAAAGGTTGTAATCGCCTGAAAACCCGGTCTCTATCCCGCCTGAATTGGCTGGTCTGAAGCGCCCGCCGCGCTGGCCTGATTTGACAGCAGGGGTCGCCTTCCCCATGTTCCCGGCGACGAGAGAGGCCGATTCCGACCGGATTGGACTTGGCTGGGGCAGATAACCCATTGGATTTTCATGAATATCGTCGTTGTTGAGTCGCCGGCCAAGGCGAAGACGATCAATAAGTATCTGGGCCCCGACTACGAGGTCCTGGCCTCCTTTGGCCATATCCGCGACCTGCCGGCCAAGGATGGCTCGGTCGATCCAGAGCAGGATTTCCGCATGCTCTGGGAAGTCGACGCCAAATCCAACCAGCGGATGAACGACATCGCCCGGGCGCTCAAGGGCGCCGACAAGCTCATCCTCGCCACCGACCCGGATCGCGAGGGCGAAGCCATCTCCTGGCACGTGCTGGAGGTGCTCAAGGAAAAGAAAGCGCTCAAGGACCAGCCCGTCGAGCGCGTGGTGTTCAACGCCATCACCAAGCAGTCGGTGACCGAGGCGATGAAGCATCCGCGCCAGATCGACGGCGCGCTGGTCGACGCCTATCTGGCGCGCCGCGCCCTCGATTATCTCGTCGGCTTCACCCTCTCCCCCGTCCTGTGGCGCAAGCTCCCCGGTGCCCGTTCCGCCGGCCGCGTGCAGTCGGTGGCGCTGCGCCTCGTCTGCGACCGCGAACTCGACATCGAGAAGTTCGTCGCCAGGGAATACTGGTCGATCGTCGCCAAACTGGCGACGCCGCGCAACGACGTCTTCGAGGCGCGCCTGGTCGGCGCCGACGGCCGCAAGATCCAGCGGCTCGACATCAATTCCGGCGCCGAGGCCGAGGCCTTCACCCGCGATCTCGAGAACGCGGCGTTCAAGGTCGCCTCGGTCGAAGCCAAGCCGGCGCGCCGCAATCCGCCGCCGCCCTTCACCACCTCGACCATGCAGCAGGAAGCGAGCCGCAAGCTCGGCTTCTCGCCGGCGCATACGATGCGGCTGGCGCAGCGGCTCTACGAGGGCATCGACATCGGCGGCGAGACCGTCGGTCTCATTACTTATATGCGTACCGACGGCATCGACATGGCGCCGGAAGCGGTCGCCGGCATCCGCGGCATGATCGGCCAGCAATACGGCAAGGACTACGTGCCGGACGCGCCGCGCCAGTATCAGAACAAGTCGAAGAACGCGCAGGAAGCGCACGAAGCCGTGCGCCCGACCGATCCGAACCGGCGGCCGAACGAGGTCGCCAAGCACGTCGACCGCGATCAGGCCCGCCTCTACGAGCTGGTCTGGAACCGCGCCGTCGCGAGCCAGATGCAGTCGGCCGAATTGGAGCGCACCACCGTCGACATCACGGCGAAAGTGGGCGCGCGCAATATCGAGCTGCGCGCCACCGGCCAGGTCGTGAAGTTCGACGGCTTCCTCACGCTCTATCAGGAAGGCTTCGACGAGCCGAGCGAGGACGACGAGTCGCGCCGCCTGCCGATCATCAACCAGGGCGAAACGCTCGCCAAGCAGGCGATCAACTCCTCGCAGCACTTCACCGAGCCGCCGCCGCGCTATTCGGAAGCCTCGCTCGTCAAGCGCATGGAAGAGCTCGGCATCGGCCGGCCCTCCACCTACGCCGCCATCCTGCAGGTGCTGCAAGACCGCGGCTATGTGCGCATCGAGAAGAAGCGGCTGATGCCCGAGGACAAGGGCCGCGTCGTCGTCGGCTTCCTGGAGAGCTTCTTCCATCGCTATGTCGAATACGACTTCACTGCCAATCTCGAAGAGCAGCTCGACCGCGTCTCCAACAACGAGGTCGACTGGAAGAAGGTGCTGCAGGACTTCTGGGGCGACTTCATCGGCGCGGTGAACGACATCAAGGAGCTGCGCGTCACACATGTGCTCGACGCGCTCAACGATCTGCTCGCGCCACACATCTTCCCGCCGCGTCCGGAAGGCGGCGACGCGCGCAAGTGCCCGAACTGCGAGACTGGGCGGCTGTCGCTCAAGCTCGGCCGCTTCGGCGCCTTCATCGGCTGCTCGAACTATCCGGAATGCAATTTCACCCGGCAGATGACGCCGGGCGCCGAAGGCGCGGTCAACGGCACCAAGGTGCTGGGCGAAGATCCCGTCACCGGCCTGGAAGTCACGCTGCGCGGCGGCCGTTTCGGGCCTTATCTGCAGCTCGGCGAAGCCTCGAAGGAAAAGGACGCCGAGAAGCCGAAACGCGCAGGGTTGCCTAAGGGCCTCGCGGCCGAGGATGTCGATCTCGAGCGCGCGCTGGCGCTGCTGGCGCTGCCGCGCGATGTCGGCGCGCATCCGGAAGACGGCGAGATGATCATCGCCGGCGTCGGCCGCTTCGGGCCTTACGTCAAGCACGGCAAGACCTACGCCAATCTCGAAGACGGCGACGAGGTCTTGAACATCGGCCTCAACCGCGCGGTCACGTTGATCGCCGAGAAGAAGCTCAAGCCCGGCCGCGGCCGCCGCTTCGGCGCCGATCCCGGCAAGTCGCTCGGCGATCATCCGGCCAAGGGCGGCGCGATCGTGGTCAAGAACGGCCGCTATGGCGCCTACGTCAGCCATGACGGCATCAACGCAACATTGCCCTCCGACATGACGCCGGACACGGTGACGCTGGAGCAGGCCATCGGCGTGCTCGAGGCGCGCGCCGCCAAGGGCGGCGGCAAGCCCGCGAAGGGCAAGAAGGCCGCGAAGCCGAAGGCCGAGCCCAAGGCCGACGCGAAGGCTGATGGCGCCGCCTCGACTGCGCGCCGTCCGGTCGCCCGCAAGGCCGCTCCCAAGGCCCCCGCGAAACCTGCCGCGCCCAAGAAGGCCGCAGCAGCCGCCAAGGCCAAATCCCCGCGCAAGGCGAAGGCGGCGGAGTAGCTGGCGCGGGCGTCAGCCGTTCATTACATTAAGTCCTGAAGCGCCTCATTGGCGCAGGACCCTCATTTTGAACAAACCAACAGACAAGACCTCTCCCCTTCCCTCCAAGGCCGATCTGCTCGCATTCATCGGCCGTCAGCCCGGCAAAGTCGGGACCGGCGAAATTGCCCGCGCTTTCGGGCTCAAGAATGCGCTCCGCGTCGAGCTCAAGCGCATGCTGCGTGAACTCGCCGACGAAGGCTCCCTCGAGACGCGACGCAAGAAGCTGCACCACGCGGGTGCCCTGCCCTCCACCGTGCTCGCCGACGTCACCGCGCGTGACGCCGACGGCGACCTCATCGCCACCCCCGACGAATGGGACGAGGAGGCGCACGGCGCCGCGCCCAAGATCCGCATCGATGTGCCGCGCAAGGCGCGCCCCGGCGAGGCCGCCGGCTTAGGCGACCGCGTGCTGCTGCGCATCGAGGAAGTCGAAGAGGATGACGGCATCCGCCACCGCGGCCGCATCATCAAGATCATCGATCATCCCAAGCAACGCGTGCTCGGCATCTTCCGCAACGCCCCGAACGGCGGCGGACGGCTCGAGCCGGTCGACAAGAAGATGCTCGGCAAGGAGCTCGCCATCCCGCCCGGCGCTACCAATGACGCGCAAGACGGCGACCTGGTCGCCGTCGAGACGCGCCGCGCGCCGCGCTTTGGACTTCCCACCGGCCGCGTCGTCGAGAAGCTCGGCTCGCTCAACAGCGAACGCGCGGTCAGCCTCATTGCCATCCACGCGCATCTGATCCCGCAAGTCTTCCGCCGCGAGACACTGCAAGAGGCCGAGGCCGCGCGGCCGACGACGCTCGCCGGCCGTGAAGACTGGCGGCGCGTGCCCTTCGTCACCATCGATCCGCCCGACGCCAAGGATCATGACGACGCCGTGCAGGCCGAGCCGGACGACGCCGCGAACAACAAAGGCGGCTACATCGTTAATGTCGCCATCGCCGATGTCGCCCATTACGTGACGCCCGGCTCCGCGCTCGACCGCGAAGCAGTGGTGCGCGGCAATTCGGTCTACTTCCCCGACCGCGTCGTGCCGATGCTGCCCGAGCGCATCTCCAACGATCTGTGCTCGCTGCGTCCGCGCGAAGACCGCGCCGCGCTTGCCGTGCGCATGGTCATCGGCGCCGATGGCCGCAAGCGCTCGCACACCTTCCATCGCATCATGATGAAGTCGGCGGCGAAACTATCCTACCAGCAGGCCCAGTTCGCCATCACCGGGCGCACCGACGAAATCACCGAGACGCTGGTCGGGCCCATCCTCACACCGCTTTACGCGGCCTATGAGCTGGTGGCGCGCGCGCGCAACGAACGCCAGCCGCTCGATCTCGATATTCCCGAACGCAAGATCCTGCTGAAGGCCGACGGCATGGTCGACCGCGTTATCCGCCCCGAGCGGCTGGAGGCGCACCGGCTGATCGAGGAGTTCATGATCCTCGCCAATGTCGCCGCCGCGGAGACCTTGGAGAAGGCGCGCGTGCCGCTGATCTATCGCGTGCACGACGAGCCAACGATGGAGAAGGTGCATGCGCTGCACGAATTCCTCGCCACGATGGACATCTCTTTCGCCAAAGGCGGCGTGCTCAAGCCCGAGGCCTTCAACCGCATCCTCGCGCGCGTGAAGGGCCGCGACAACGAGCAACTCGTCAACGAGGTGGTGCTGCGCTCGCAGGCGCAGGCCGAATACGCAGCCGAGAACTACGGACACTTCGGCCTCAATCTGCGCCGCTACGCGCATTTCACCTCCCCGATCCGCCGCTATGCTGACTTGGTCGTCCATCGCGGACTGATCCGCGCGCTCAAGCTCGGCAAGGATGGCCTGCCCGAGGCAACCGAACCCAAAGACCTCGCCGAAATCGCCGCCGAGATTTCCGCCACCGAGCGCCGCGCCATGCTGGCCGAGCGTGAAACGAGCGACCGGCTGATCGCGCATTTCCTCGCCGACCGCGTCGGCGCGACCTTCGATGGCCGCATCTCCGGCGTGCATCGCGCCGGCCTTTTCGTGAAGCTGCACGAGACCGGCGCCGACGGCTTTATTCCGGCCCGCACCATTGGCGACGAATACTACCGCTACGACGAGAAGGCCCACGCCATGATCGGCAACCGCTCAGGCGACACCTATCGTCTGGGCGACAGCGTCACCGTGAAGCTGGTAGAAGCAGCTCCCGTGGCCGGCGCGTTGCGTTTCGAGCTTCTGTCCGAAGGGCGGCAAGGACGCCCGCAGCGGCCATCGCGCTATCAACCGCGACGCGACCAGGATGCAAGCCGGCATCGCCGGAAACAAAAACGGAAGTGACGATGATGAAGGACACGGGGACGAAAGACACGGCGACGAAAGACCTGGCGACGAAAGACCTGGGCAAGCTCTGGGCCGAGCGGATGACCAAGCAGGAGCGCGACCAGACGTCGCCTGACAGCGAGCCGCGCGACGCCGCCACCTTGATGCTGATCGACCGCTCCGGCCCTGAGCCCAAGGTCCTGCTCGGCCGCCGCCATCACGGCCACAAGTTCATGCCCGGCAAGTTCGTCTTCCCCGGCGGGCGCATCGAGGCGCTCGACCGCCTGATGACCACCATCAGCGAGTTGCACCCCGATGCCGAGACGAAGCTAACCACCCGCGTCGCGCAGCCGAGCAACGACTATGCGCGCGCGCTGGCGCTCACCGCCGTGCGCGAGACGGCGGAAGAGACTGGCCTGCTGCTCGGCGTCAAAGGCAACGCGCCCCCGGCCACGCCGGGCGAGATCTGGACCGAATTCGCCAAGGCGAACGTCTATCCCGACCTCGGCAATATCCACTTCGTCGCCCGCGCCATCACGCCGCCGCGTCGCCCTCGCCGCTTCGACACCCGATTCTTCACGGCGGACGCCTCCACCATCGCCCACACCATCGAGGGCGTGGTCGGCCCGGATTCGGAGCTGGTCGAGCTCACCTGGGTTCCCATCGCGCGGGCGGCGACGTTCGACATGCCGACCATCACCGGGGTGGTCCTCGAAGAGCTCGCCGCGCGGGTGGAAGCCGGCATGGCCCACGACCTGCCGGTGCCGTTCTATTTCATGGAAAACCAGCAGTTCATTCGGGAACTGCTCTGACTCTTGTCATTCCGGGACGGCCCGAAGGGCCGGACCCGGAATCCAGACGCAAGTTCAGACCTTAGGGTTGGATTCCGGGTTCGCGGGCTAAAGCCCGCGCCCCGGAATGACAAAAGAAGGGCAAAACCCGTCAAAACTGCGATTTCTTGACATTTGGCCGTTCGACGCTAGTTTCCGCGCCAAAGGCAAGACCGCCACCGCAATTTCTGTTTCGAGGACAAGTCCATGGCCAAAGCCGCCAGTCTCAAGATCAAGCTCGTGTCGAGCGCGGGCACCGGCCACTACTACGTGACCAAGAAGAATTCGCGCACCCAGACCGACAAGCTGGTCAAGAAAAAGTACGATCCGGTAGCCAAGAAGCACGTCGAATACCGCGAAGGTAAGATCAAGTAGGCCGGCTTGCCGGTATAGGCCGCGCCCTGATGCGCGGCGGAGGATGGGCGCCTTGAACGGCGCCCTTCGCTTTTTTGAGCCTTGGTGCGGACCTGATATCGTCAAGCTCATCGTTCCTCCGCCGGGAGTTTGCCATGCGCCGCGCTTTGTTTGCCGCTCTGATGTTGCTGCCGCTCGCCTTCGGCTCCGCGCAAGCGGGCCAGACGCATCACCTGGCGCTGCAGATCAGCGACGACGACCCCGGCAAGATGAACGCGGTGCTCAACGTCGCCGCCAACGTGTCGAAGTATTATTCCGACAAAGGCGACGAGGTGGAAATCGAGATCGTTGCCTTCAACGCAGGCCTGAACATGCTGCGCGCCGACAAGTCGCTGGTGCTCACGCGGCTGAAATCGTTCAAGCAGGGCATGCCCAATGTCGCGTTCATGGCCTGCCAGAACACGCTCGACGCCATGACGCGCAACGAAGGCAAGGAGCCGCCGCTGGTCGATAACGCTGAGCGCGTCCCCGCCGGCGTGGTCACGCTGATCGAATTGCAGGAAAAAGGCTGGACCATCGTCCGGCCGTAGGGCGCAGCACCCGGAGGGTGGGCAAAGGCGCGGCACGCGCCGTGCCCACGCGTGCGCGGCCACACCCGCGGCGTCATGCCCGGGCTTGACCCGGGCATCCATGATGAAGCGCGACGAATGACAGCCTTACCGCTTGTCGTCACCGGGCTTGTCCCGGTGACCTCGCTTAGTGAGGCACCGTGCTCTCCTAAGCGAGATGGCCGGGTCAAGCCCGGCCATGACAACGTGGAGAGGCATGTCGAAACAAGAGCCGATGCAGCAACGGCTGAAAACCCCGCCGCCTGAACAACTTCGCAACCTCGCAAAAAACTTATCCCCACCGACTCCAGCGCCCTTACATTACGTCCCGTCCTGCTCATCGAGGGGCGTCTTCCGGAGACAGACCGAAGATGGAGCAGGATGCGGCGCCCGCGGGCGGGTCTTGTAAGCCGGCACTCGGGAGGCCTCGGGTCGCCGTCCGCCGGCATTACGACCGGCTGCCGTCGAACTGGCTGGACGTGCGCGCTGATGAAGGGCGGCGAAAGCGGCCCGGATCAGGAGGGTGAAGAGCCCTCCATCGGCGCCCGGAAGCGCGGTCCCGGGGACAGAAAAGCCGCGTGTGGAGCGCCGAGAGGCGCGCCTCCGCGATCGCAAGCGGAGGCGGCACGCCTCGCAAGCGTGTCGGGCGGCTTCGCCGGCCGCTCAGGAGGCTTCGCACGCCTCCGCGTTTCCCGGCGCTCCGCTCCCCTCATGGGGAAGGATGTTCAAGACGACGGCGTACCCGGCGCCGACCAAACAACACGGG
>DATDMA010000205.1:0-20602 GCA_036519015.1 Pseudolabrys sp.
CCACTATTTGATCGGCGTTCAGGCCTTTCGCACCGGCAGCGCGTTCTTGCGTAATCGCAAGATGGTGGATGTCGGCCGCAGTACGATGCGTCATCTGATGGAGGCGAGCGGCGAAACGGTGAACATGGCGATCGAGAACGATGGCTACGTCGTTTTTGTATCCCAGATTGAAAGCCATCAATCGATTCGTGCCTTTCACCGCCCGGGTGCGCGCGGACCCATGCATGCGTCAAGTCTCGGCAAGGCGATGATGACGTCGCTGACCGACGCCGCTCTGTCGCAACGGCTTCATCATGTCGGCATGCCGCGATTTACAAAGTACACGATCGTTGATCCTGATGCCCTGCTCGCGGATCTCGCCATGGCGCGAAAGCGCGGGTGGGCCATCGACGATCAGGAGCAGGCCGAAGGCCTGCGGTGCGTCGGCGCCGCCGTTTACAACGAGCACAGCGAAATCATGGGCGCAATTTCGATTTCCGGGCCGACCGTACGCGTGACCGAGGAACGGCTGGGCGAACTCGGGCCGATGGTGAAGCGCGCGGCCAAGGAAATCACGGACCGCGTTGGCGGCAGGATGCCTGAGGACTAAAGCGCTACGCGCTGACCGGACTTTCGAGAACGCGCCGAGGCCCTCGTGCGAGACGTCCCTCCGCCATCCATTGCGGCACCGGAATGCCGGCATGGCGATAAGCGGAAGTGACCGTATTTGCTAGCAAACAAGCGATTGTCATGGGCCCGACCCCGCCGGGCACCGGCGTAATGGCGCCGGCAGCGAGCAATGCATCCTCGTACGCAACGTCGCCGACTAGCACTGACGTGCCGTCCGCCCGCATCATCCGATTGATGCCGACGTCGACCACTGCCGCCCCTGGCTTGATCCAGTTGCCTTTGACAAAATTGGGCTTACCGACCGCCGCGATTAGGATATCCGCGCGCCGGCAATGATCCACGAGATCGCTGGTCTTGGAATGAGCAATGGTCACAGTGCAGTTCTCATGCAACAGGAGCTGCGCCATCGGCCTGCCGACGATCGTGGAGCGGCCAAGGATCAGCGCGTTCAACCCTGAAAGGCTGGCGAACCACTCCTGCAGCAGGAACAGGCAGCCGAGCGGCGTACAGGGAATGAAGCCATGCGTCCTGTCGCCGGTGGCGAGCAGTCCGACATTGACCGGATGAAAGCCGTCGACGTCCTTGGCGGGATCGATCGCGCTGAGAATCTCCGCTGTGCAAATGTGTTCCGGCAAGGGGAGCTGAACGAGGATGCCATGCACCCGCGAGTCCACGTTAAGCCGCCGGATCAATGCCAGAAGTTCGGCGCGGCTAACGCTTGCCGGCAAGCGATGATCCTCTGCCGAGATTCCTGCCGCCTGCGCCTTGCGTGACTTGTTTCTGACGTACACTTGGCTGCTCGGGTTGCCGCCGACGAGGACCACAGCGAGGCCCGCTGTCACGCCAGCAAGCGCCCTTAAGCGCGCGGCTTCCGCACGCACGTGTTCGCTGAGCGTCGCTGCAGCCGTCATTCCATCGAGAATATGTGCAGGCATGACCGCTCTCATTGCCTCGGTGACTGTGCGGTCTCAACGCCACGTCGCGCGCCGCTGCAACGGTCCGCGCTCTGTGACAAACCCGCCATGCTTGCGTGGCGACGGCATCCTCTCGACCACGGAAACCCGCTGTGAATCGAGGCACTGAAAGCTTCTTCCCCGCTTTTGCGTTGCGGACATGACCGTAACCTTTTGCTTTTCATAATCTTTTCGTCTCGCGCAACATGTTTATGCGATTTTGAAAATCAATTTCATTCTATATTGTCCCCGGCTGTCAAGACTGGTATTATGTATACCTGCTGGTATAAAGTATACATGCTAGTGGGTCGCAGGGGGGCGGTCCCCGCAAAACAAAGAGAAGGGTTCACGCCCTTCCAAAAATAAAAAGAGCCAAGGGAGAAGATCGGTGGTCGCAATGCGGCTCGCTACGGTTGGGCTAGCGGACAGCGCAGTAAGGGCTGCCCTGCTGTTGCATACGCCCGCGCCAAATCAGCGCCGCACGACGACGCGTCTCAAAGTTACACAGACCTATCCTGGCCCCTGGCACTCACTGCCAATGCATCGAGGTGCGAGTTCAATGTCGTTGCAGCGTTTGCGCGACAGCAAGACCGTGTCCAGCAACAGAGGGATGGGAACATGACTGCTATTTCAGAGACGGCCGCGCCGCGCGTCCAAGCGTCCGAGGCGACCCGCTGGGGTCAGCTGATTTTCGGCATCATCTGCATGGTGATGATCGCCAACCTGCAATACGGCTGGACCCTGTTCGTCAATCCGATCGAACAGAAATATCACTGGGGCCGCGCCTCCATTCAAATCGCCTTCACGATCTTCGTGGTCGCCGAAACCTGGCTGGTCCCCATTGAAGGTTATCTCATCGACAAATTCGGGCCGCGCCTGATGATCTGCATCAGCGGCGCGCTTGTCGCGATCGCCTGGATGATCAATGCGGTGGCGGACTCCCTCGTCCTTCTTTATGTGGGCGCCGCCATCGGCGGCATTGGCGCCGGTGTGATCTACGGCGGCGCCGTTGGCAACGCGCTGAAGTGGTTTCCCGATCGCCGGGGTCTGGCCGCGGGATTGACGGCGGCAGGTTTCGGCGCAGGCTCGGCGCTGACCATCGTCCCGATCGCCAACATGATCCACTCGAGCGGGTATGAGTCCGCGTTCTGGTGGTTTGGAATCGGACAGGGCTTGATCGTCATGGTGGTGGCGCTGGCGTTGCGCGCACCCGGCCCTAACGACGTTCCGGCGCCGGCGAACGTCGCAGTCCAACAGACTCGCCGCGACTACGCACCGATGGAGGTGCTGAAAACGCCGCCGTTCTGGATCATGTACGTCATGTTCGTGATGGTGGGCACCGGCGGCCTGATGGCGACAGCGCAACTCGCGCCGATCGCCAAGGATTTCAACGTCGACAACGTTCCCGTCTCCCTCATCGGCATCACCCTCCCCGCCCTAACGTTCGCGCTTTCCATCGACCGCGTGCTCAATGGCATATGCAGGCCGTTCTTCGGCTGGGTGTCGGATCACATCGGCCGTGAGAACACCATGTTCATCGCCTTCCTGCTGGAAGGCATTGGGCTCTTCGCCTTGCTGTACATGGCCGCGCATCCGGTCTGGTTCGTCATCCTGTCGGGCCTGGTGTTCTTTGCCTGGGGCGAGATTTATTCACTGTTTCCGGCGACGTGCACCGATATGTACGGCCGGACATATGCCACGACGAACTACGGCCTGCTTTACACTGCCAAGGGTACGGCGGCGCTCCTCGTCCCGTTCGGCAATCTTCTGGTGAATGCTACGGGCAGCTGGACCATCGTCTTCGTCATCGCCGCCGTGCTCAATATCGTCGCGGCGTTCATGGCCTTGGTGCTGCTCAAGCCCATGCGCCGGCAGATCGTCTCAGCGAGTTAGCGAAGGCGCTCCCGTCCGGTCGTGCAGATATCCGCCAGACGGGCGATCGCTTCGTCGTATGACGCGGGCGGGAGCGCCGCAAAGCTGAGCCGTAAGAACGAGCCCGGGGCGTCGGCGGGAAACCAATGCCACCCGGGGCTGACGGTCATTTGGACCTGCGCGGCGCGTTCTGTCACTTCCATGTCCGAGACCCCGACCGGAAGTTGGATCCAGGCGTGGAGCCCTCCCGATGGGGTCTGCAACAGCGATTCATGACCGAGGTGCTTGTGTACGGCCGCGACCAGCGCGTCCCGCCGCTCCCGCAGCGCCACCCGCAAATTGCGAAGGTGCCGCGGCCAGGCAGCGCTTGTCACCAATTGCAGCGTGGTTTCCTGCAGCAGGCCCGACACGAAGAAATCCTCCACGGCGCGCACCGCGCGCAGCCTCTCCAATGCCGGGCCACGGGCACAGACGGCACCGACGCGCAGCCCCGGCGCCGCGCTTTTCGTCAAGGACCGAATATAGATGATGTGGCCGTCCTGTTCGGAAGCGGCGAGTGGCGGCGGCGGCGCGGATCCGTCCAGGCAGAAGTCGCGCGCCCAATCATCCTCGATGAGAAAGGCATTATATCGTGCGAGCAGGGCCAAGATCTTGTCGCGGCGATCGGACGCGAGCACTGCCCCGGTGGGATTGGCATATGTCGGCTGCATATAAAGGATGCGTGCGCCAGTAGTACGGAACGCGTCCTCCAAGAGATCGACGCGGATCCCTTGTCGGTCCGTCGGAACCGGCACGAGATTCAAGCCGCCGGCTCGGGCCGCGGCGATTGCGCCGGTATAGGTCGGCGACTCCATGAGAATGGAATCGCCCGGCGAGGTGAGAGCGCGGAAGGCGGCCGCCAGCGCCGACTGAGTGCCAGGACAGATCGTGATTTCGTGCGCGTTGAAGGCGCCGGCCATTTCGTCTGCGAACCAGGCACAGAGTGGCTCGATGCCTTCTAGGGGAACGCGATTCCAGATGCCGGGCCGGCGCAGCGCCCTGTTCGCCGCACTGGCGAGAAGATGCGTGGCCTGCATGTGCTCCGGTAGATAGCCATTTCCGAGATTGATGATGCGCTCTTGGGGGACCCGCAGAAGTGTTCCCACCGCCTCGGCTGAGGCGCGGCGCGGCCCAAGCGCAAGCGCCTGCCACCCCATGTCTCCGGAGCGCTCGGCAGTCGTCTTTCGATCGACAACAAAAATGCCCTGCCCGGGCTTCGATTCCACGATCCCCTGATGACCCAGGTGCACCAAAGCTTTGCGGACCGTGACCGGACTAACGCCGAACTGACGCATCAGGTCGCGAACCGATGGAAGGCGTGCACCGCCTGCCTGTTTCGTCGCCAATGCACGAAGGTGGCTTGCGACGGTTTCTACGCTGCCAGACATGATCGCTCCGGTGAGTAACGCGTATCGCTCTATAACGATAACAATTCTAAGCCTTTTACTGCGCGCAACAAGCCAAACGAAGAATAGCATGTCCTTTGCTGCGGATGTCGGCCATAAGGCCGAGGTGTCCAGCATAACGTTATCGACATGGTCGATGCTTTTGAGTAACGCTGGCGTCTGCGCCGCCTCCGGCCTGCTCGCGGATGAGCCCCCAAACTCTGCGCCGCGACGTTGACAAACGCCGAGCCCGCAATATGCTATCTAACTAGATAGTTAAGGGCCGTTATGATCACCGGGACCACCCGCCTCTACGCCATCATCGGCGATCCCATCGCACATGTGCGAACGCCGATGGCCTTCAACGACTATTTCGCGGCGCGCGGCATCGACGCCGTCTGCCTGCCGATCCATATCGGTCGCGACGACTTGCCGCGCGGCTGGGCCGGCCTGAAATCGACCATCAATATGGACGGATTCATCGTCACCGCACCGCACAAGGCGGAGTCCGCGCAGCTTTGCGACAGACTCGAGGGCGACGGCGTCTACACTAAGGTCGTCAACACCGTGCGGCGCGAGCCGGACGGCACCTTCAGCGGTACGCTGCTGGACGGCCGCGGTTTCGTCGCCGGACTCCTGACCAACGGTCATGAAGTGAAAGGCCGGCGCTTCTACCTCGCCGGCGCCGGCGGGGCCGGCACGGCGCTCGCCTACGCACTGGCGGGCAGCGGCGCGGCCGCCCTGACGATCCATAACCGCACCCGCGCCAAGGCCGAGGCGCTGGTCGCGGGCGTGCGCGAGGCGGTCCCGGCCTGCGATGTCCGCCTCGGCACCGCCGACGCCTCCGGCCATGACACCGTCATCAACGCCACCTCGCTCGGCCTGAAGCCTGATGACGGGCACTCGTTCAATCTCGACAGCGCTGACAAGACGGCGCTGGTCGCCGAAGTGGTGATGAAGCCGGACATGACGCCGCTGCTGATCGCCGCCAAGGCGCGCGGTCATCGCATTCATTTCGGCATCCACATGCTCAACGGCCAAGTCGAGTTGATGATGCAGTTCTTGCGCGTGAGCGGCACGCCGAAGGGCTGATCCCGCTTTCGCCTACGTGAGATTCCAGAGGAAGGCATGACATACGTCGTTACCGAGAATTGCATCAAGTGCAAATACATGGATTGCATCGAGGTCTGCCCCGTCGATTGCTTCTATGAAGGCGAGAACATGCTCGTCATTCATCCCGACGAGTGCATCGATTGCGGTGTTTGCGAGCCGGAATGCCCCGCGGAGGCGATCAAGCCGGACTCGGAATCTGGGCTCGAGAAGTGGCTCACGGTCAATGCCGAATACGCGCCGAAATGGCCAAACATCACTGCCAAGAAGGAGCCGCCGGCTGACGCCAAGGACTTCGACGGCACCCCGGACAAGTTCGAGAAATACTTCAGCCCCGAGCCGGGCGAAGGCGAATGAGCGCGCAGTCCTTCGCCGCGGCGCTGGCGCAGGCGAGAGCTGAGGCCACAATCGTCGGCCATGCGGCATGGGAAGGATCGATACAGTCTGTCTCCGATGCCTATGCGGTTCAGGACGAGCTCGCGCGGGGTCTCGTCGTGCGCGGCTGGAAGGTCACCGCGCTGAAGCCCGAGCAGCAGCGCGGCTATCGGTCCGACCGGCCGGTAGCCGGCGCCCTGCTCGCCCCGTATGTCCACTCCGCGCCGGCCACTCTGCCGTTGGCGAGCTTCATCACGCCGCTGCTGGAATGCGAGGTCGCGTTCATCCTCGGCGCCGATCTCCCGGCGCGCGCGACGCCCTATAGCCGGGAGGAGATCGAAGCCGCAATCGAGGCCGTCGTGTCGGTGATGGAAGTCGCCGATGGCCGCGTCGCGCCGGGGGCCCCCGACCTCTTCAAACTCGCGGATGATATGGGCAACGGCGCCTTCATCGTTGGCGAACCTGTGCGGGAGTGGCGCAAGCTCGATCTTGGCCGGATCGGCGTCACGCTGACGCTCGACGGCAAGGAAACCTGGCAGGGCGAAAGCGCGCGCATCCTCGGCAATCCCCTGCTGGCCGTCATCGCGCTCGCCAATGCGCAGCCGCTGCCGGCGGGCGGCCTCAAGCGCGGGCAGATCGTGACGACCGGCACCTGCACCACGCCGATCGCGCCGCGCGCGGGCGCGTATGTCGCAAAATTCGACGCGCTCGGCAGCGTCAGCGTGCGCTTCGCCTGATACTTAAAACTTCGCGTCGCGCTTTTCCTGGAAGGCCTTGATGCCTTCCAGGCGGCCTTTGTCGGCCATGCAGATGACGTGCAGCTCGTTCTCGTAACGCAAGCCGGCTTCGAGCGGCATCGACAATGCGCCGCGCACTGCAGCCTTCACGGCGAGCGTCGCCGTCGGACTGAACGAGGCGATCTTCGCGGCGAGTTCGTTCGTGCGCGCGACGACATTGGCGTCGTCGACGACTTCCTCGACCAGGCCCATGCGCAACGCGGCGTCGACGTCGATGTGGTCGCCTACCAGCAGCATGCGCATGGCTTGCCCATAACCGACCAGGCGGGGCAACATCTGCGATGCACCGCCACCGCCGACCCAGCCGCGGGTGACTTCCGGCCCGCCGATCTTGCTGCTGCGTCCGGCGATCCGGATATCGGCGGCGAGCGCGATTTCAAGGCCCCCACCGAGCACCCAGCCCTTAAGCCCAGCGATGACCGGCTTGCGGATGTCGCGCACCACGGCGGCATATTCGACGCGGTTGCGGAAAGCCATCAGGTCGGAGATATCGACCAGCGCATTCAGGTCGCTGCCGGCGGAGAAAGCGCGGTCGCCTCCGCCCATGATCGTGACGCAACGAACGTCGCCATTGTCGTCGACCTCGCGGCAGATGCGCTGCAGTTCGCGCGCCATCTCCGGGGTGATCGCGTTGTGCTTTTCCGGGCGATCGATGACGATGCCGCCCACACCATCCTTTACGGTCAGTTCGATCCGGGCCATCAGGAGGCTGCCTTTTCCGCTTTGCCGCCGGCTTGCGAGCGGCGCTCGACCTCTTGCAGCACGCCGGAGACATCATGCCCGGTGCCGAAGTCGGTAATCATGTCGCCGAAGATGCCGACGAGGGTATCCAGCAAGGTGAAGTTGAGACCGAACGTCTCGGCCAGCGCCTTCGCCGTGCGCAGATCCTTGAGCTGATATTCGGCCGGACCGCCCGGCACGAAATTGCGTTCGACCATGCGCTCGCCGTGAATATTGAGAATCTTCGATTCCGCGAAGCCGCCCATCAGCGCGCGGCGCACCGCGGCCGGATCGGCGCCGCCGCGCGTGGCAAAATGCAGGGCCTCGGCGACGGCCACCATCGTGCCGCCGACGATGATCTGGTTGGCGAGCTTGGTCATCTGTCCGGTGCCGACTGGGCCGATGCGGGTCGCGCGGCCGAGCACAGCGAACACGTCCGCTAGGCTCTCGATCACCTTCGCATCGCCGCCGGCCATGATGGCCAGCGTACCGTCGCGCGCGCCGGGCTCGCCGCCCGACACCGGCGCATCGACATAGCCGACACCGCGCGCCGCAAGGCGCGGCGCCTGTGCCTGGCAGGTCTCGACCGGGATCGAGCTCATCACCACGAGCACTGAGCCGGAGGGAATGACCTCGGCCGGCTTGCGCCCGGTGCTGTCGGCCGAGAAGAGCACCTCCTCGACCACCGGGCCATTGCTCAGCATGACGATGACGACATCGGCACCGTCGCAGGCCGCCGACGGACTCTCCGCCAGACGCGTGCTGAACTGCGCGAGCTTGGTCGCCTTCTCGGCGCTGCGATTCCACACCGTGACAGCAAAGCCGGCCTCGGCAAGACGGCGCGCCATGTGTCCGCCCATGATGCCGGTGCCGAGCAGCGCGACGCGGCTAGCGGAGGATGCCATGGCGCTTAAGCCGTCTGCGCCGGCTTCTTCACCGCCGCGAGCTGCTTGAACTCGGGCGACTTCTTGTAGAAGGCGTCGAGCGGATAGCAGCCCGAGACGATGCCGTTGCGTGGCGCGGTCGTGCAGTCGCTGAAGGTGCGGCAGTTGCGCTTCTTGTTGATCGGCTTGCCCTGCAGGATATCGATCGGCAACTCGGGATAGGCCAGCACCATGCGGCCGAGGCCGACGAGATCGACCCAACCCTGCCGCACAACGGCCTGCGCGACGTTGGGAAAGAACTCCTGCAAATAGGTGTATCCGCTCCCCATGAAGCAGAAATCCGGGAACGCCCGCTTCAGGTCGCGCACCACCGATAATTGCCGCATGACACCGACGAACGGGTCCTCCGGCGGATGATAGCCGTCGGACGGCGGATAGAGCGCCGGACGGATGAAGTGCGGATTGTAATAGGGGCTTGCCGCCGTGACATTGACGAAGCGGATGCCGAGCCCGCGCATGATCTCGAGCAGCGCTTTCGTCTCGGTCAGATCGTATTCGAGCGGATTGTCCGGATTGCCGCCGAAAGCGTAGCGATACGGCCCCGTATGCTCTTCCGGAATGCCCGGCCCGAGCGAGCCCGGCAGCGAGCGCTCCGGATCCGGCTTGAACGGCAACGAGTCGAAGGCGCTCAGGCGCACGCCGATGCGGAGCCGCGGCGCCTCGGCGCGAATGCCTTCGACGATCTCGCGCATGAAGCGCGTGCGGTTTTCCAGGCTGCCGCCGTAGGGGCCCGGCCGATCGACGGCGCTCAGGAACTCGTGGCCGAGATAGCCATGGCAATGCTTCACGTCGACGAAGTCGTAACCGCAGGCCTCGGCCCGCTTGGCGGCGATCACGAAGTCCGCGATCAGGCGCTTGATCTCGTCGTCGCTGATAACCGGCCGATCCTTCGGATAGCCGAACTTGCGGTCGAGCAACGGGTGGTTATAGGCGATGATGGATTCGAACTTCGTATTGTCGTTGGGCTTGCAGAAGCGTCCCGAATGCGTGAGCTGCAGACCAATGACGACATCGCTGCCGTCGCCACCTGTTGCTTCCTTGTGCCCGGCGATGGCGATATCGCGCAGGCCGGCGATTTCACTCTGGCTTTCCGCGGTCATGGTGAGTTGCTTCGGATTGGCTCGCCCGTCCGGACGCACCGCGCAGGCCTCGCCGCCCCACAGCAGCTTCGCGCCGCTGAGGCCGAAGCGGTGCCAGCGCCGCTTGGTATTCTCCGATGGCTTGCCGTCGCGCTGACAGTCCCAGCCTTCCATCGGATGGATGGCGAGCCGATGGCCGATCTTCATGCCGTCGACTTCGACCGGCGCCGCGAGCGGCGAATTCGGACCGTGCGACACGATGTCGTCGCAGGGCATATCGAGCCCGAGCGACTGCACGTAATTGCGAAATCCGGTGACTCCGTCGAGCGAACCGGCTTTGGGGTAATCGCCGAACTTCATACGTTCCTCCGAACTGCTCTTGCTAATGCGTCAGGCGCTTCAGCGCGCCGTGACGTAGGACATGATGACATCGATGCAGTGCTCGCGGCGCTGGTTGCGCTCTTCCTCGCTCAAGAGCTGCCGCCCGAACGCGACCGACAGGGTCGCCGCGTTGGAGAAATAGAAATAGCCCAGCGCCGAAATCGACAGATACAGATTCAACGGGTCGAGGCCCTTCCTGATCACGCCTTTGCCCTCGCCGGCCGCGAGCACCCGGCGGATGACGTCCACAAGCGACGTTTGCATCTCGCGCAGCTTGCGGGAGCGCTTCAAGAACGCGGCGCCGGACAGATTCTCGCCGGCGAGCAACGAGATGATGCTCTGGTGCGCGGTGTAGTAGTCGAACTTGAACTCGACCAGTGTCTTGATCGCCTCGAGCGGCTCCAGGTCGGCGAGATTCAGATTGCGCTCCGTCTCGCGCATCGCGCCATAGGCGCGCTCCAGCACCGCCAGATAAAGGTCTTCCTTGGAGCCAAAGTAGTAATAGAGCATGCGCTTGTTGGCGTCCGCCTGCTCGGCGATCACGTCCACGCGCGCCCCGGCAAGTCCCTTGCTGGCGAATTCGGCTTCGGCGGCGGTGAGCAGCGCCTGCTGCGTGCGCTCGGCATCGCGCACAGGCTCCAGACGGGCTTTGGCCTTCGCCGCGAGCGAGGGCTTTTTCAGCTTCGGTGCCGTCAACTTCGATGTCGTCGCGACAACCATGAACGTCTAGCCCCCTGCCAGGACGTGTTCGAGACGCGCCGAGCGAACCGGGCGCTTGTTGCCGGCAATGATAGCGGCAAGCCCCATCTTCTGCGGCTGGAAGATGCGCGCATCCATCTGCCGCAGGTCGTTCGCGATGTCCGGCTTGAACTCCATATGCGCAAGGATGTCGCGCACGACGTCGACGCCGGGCGCCACTTCGATGAGCTCGAGCCGCCCCGCTTCGTTACGGCGAAACACGGCGCGCTCCGTCACGTAGAATGCGCGCTGCTTGTTCTGCGCGGCGAGCGCGCCGGAATACGTCACCTGCTGCACCTTGCGAACGAACTTCTTCTCGCGGCCTTCGCGCGCGATATGCGTCTGCCCTTCCGGCCAGGAAATATCGAGCCCGCCGGCGGTGAATGTGCCGCTGAAAATGATCGTCTTGGCGTTCTGGCTGATGTTGATGAAGCCGCCCGGCCCGACGATCTTGTCGCCAAAACGGCTGACATTGACGTTGCACTGCTCGTCCACCTCGGCGAACGAGAGGAAGGCGAGATCGAGCCCGCCGCCGTCATAGAAGTCGAATTGATAGGGCTGGTCCACCATGGCCTGGTAATTGCGCGCGGCGCCGGGCTCGTTGCCGGTTGCCGGCGCGCCGCCGATGAGGCCCTGCTCATTGGTCAGCACCACCGAGTCGATCGCATTCTCCTCGGCGGCGATGGCCGCAATGCCGGTCGACACGCCCGAGCCGAGATTGCAGATCGCGCCCTCGTACAGTTCAAGACAGCCGCGCCGCGCCACCACCTTGCGCACCGAGAATGGCAGGGCGGCGATGTTCCCGAGCGGCACCTTCATCTCGCCCGCGTAAGCCGGGTCGTGCACCGTGAAGAACGTCTGCGTCTGATCCGGATCGACCACGATGAGATCGACCAGCATGCCGGGGATCTTCACCTGCTTCGGCGGCAGAGTGCCGCGCAGCGCCATGCGCTTGACCTGCGCGATGACGATGCCGCCGGCGCGGCGCGCCGCCTGCGCCATGGAGATCATCTCGCCGAAAACGGCTTCATGCTCCATGGTGATGTTGCCGTCTTCGTCGGCGGTCGTCCCGCGCAGCAGCGCGACGTCGACGTGGAACGGCTTGAAAAACAGGTAGTCTTTGCCGCCGATCTGCGTCAGTTCCACCAGATCTTCACTGGCGCGCGCGCTCTGCCTGCCGCCGCCATGGCGCGGATCGACGAACGTATGCAGGCCGACATGCGTGGTGAGGCCGGGACGGCCGCCCGCCATCTCGCGCGTCAATTGCGACAGGCAGCCTTGCGGCAGCGTGTAAGCCTCGATCTTGTTCTCGGCCGCCATCTTCTCGACCGGCGGGGAATCGACCAGCGTGCCGCACACGACGCGCTTAAGCAGCCCCTCGTGAGCCAGATGGCCGATGCCGCGCGAGGCGCGATCGCCGAGGCCGACCGGATGCACCGTGGTGAGATCGCGCGGCTGTCCTTCGGCGAGGAAGCGCTTACCGATGGCCGCGATCAGCGTATCGGGGACGGAATGGCCGGCGCCGGAGCCGCCGATCAGCAGCGTGTCGCCGGTCCGCACGAGCTTGGCGGCCTGTTCAGCCGTGACGACGCGGGGCGCCATCCTTAAGCGTCCAGGCCGTGCGTGCGCAGCACGGCGGTGAGCCGGTGCGCCGCCATGTCGGGATCGCGGATCAGGCCGGCCGCGTCGGCGAGGCGCACGATGTCGGCAAGGTGAAGCAGAGAGCGCGCGCTCTCCTGCCCGCCGACCATCACGAAATGCGACTGGTGGCCGTTGAGATAAGCAAGGAACACGATGCCGGTCTTATAGAAGCGCGTCGGCGCCTTGAACAGATGACGCGACAGCGGCACCGTCGGCTCGAAGATTTTCCAGTACTGGTCGAGATCGCCGCGCGCATGGGCGGCGAGCGCCGCGGAGGCCGCCGGCGCGATGGCGGCAAAGATGCCGAGCAACGCGTCGGAGTAGCCCTGCTCATCGCCGGCGATGAGTTCGGCGAAGTTGAAGTCGTCGCCGGTATAGGTGCGCACGCCCTGCGGCAGATGGCGGCGCATGTGGATTTCTTTGTCCTTGTCGAGCAAAGACAGCTTGATGCCGTCCACTTTGCTCGCATGATCGCCGATGATGTCGATGCAGACATCCATCGCAGCCATGTGGTCGACCTTGCCCCAGTAGCCTTTGAGCGCGGGGTCGAACATCTCGCCGAGCCAATGGATGATCACCGGCTCGCGCACCTGTTGCAGAATGCGACCATAGACCTTGGCATAATCGTCCGGCGACTTGGCGGCGGCGACCAGCGCGCGGCTCGCCATCAGGATGATGCGGCCGCCGGCCGCCTCCACCGCTTCGATCTGTTCCTCATAGGCGCGGATCACGTCGTCGACCGTCGTCGACGGCGTTGGCGCCAACTGGTCGGTGCCGACGCCCGAATAGACCACCGCGCCCGGGATATCGCGCGCGGCCGCGACCGAACGCTGGATGAGTTCGAGCGCGTTGGGCCAATCCAGCCCCATGCCGCGCTGCGCCGTGTCCATCGCTTCGGCAACGCCGAGACCGAGCGACCAGAGGTGGCGGCGGAACGCAATCGTCGCGTCCCAGTCGATCGCCGCGGTCACCCAGGGGTCGTGGTCGGCAAGCGGATCGGCGACGACGTGCGCCGCGGCAAGCGCGATGCGCGTCGGCGCGTGGCCGTTGGCCGCGCCCCAGTTGCCCGGCCCACGGAACCGGTAAGGCTCCAGGGAGCCACCCGCTATCGGCAAATTGACTACCGCCATCGAGCTCCACCAAGAAGCTTATTGAAATAATTATCTAGTTAGTTATATGGCAGTGGCCTCAATATTGTCAACGCAAACCCACCCTCCGAGTCCCGCAGAGTCCCCCGCATGAGCAGCATCGCCCGCGAAGAAGTCACGGACGTCCACCATTGGACGGAGAGCCTTTTCAGCTTCAAAACTACGCGCGATTCCGGCTTCCGATTCAGGAACGGGCAATTCGCCATGATCGGGCTGGAGGTCGCCGGGCGGCCACTCCTGCGCGCCTACAGCCTGGCGAGCGCGAACTTCGAGGAGCATCTCGAGTTCTTCTCGATCAAGGTTCCCGACGGCCCCCTCACCTCGCGGCTCCAGCACCTCAAGGTGGGCGATAGCATTCTTGTGAACGGCAAGCCGACGGGAACGCTGATCCTCGACAACCTGACGCCGGGCCGCAACCTCTACCTGATGTCGACGGGAACCGGGCTCGCGCCGTTCCTCAGCATCATCAAGGACCCGGACACTTATGAGCGCTACGAGAAGGTCGTTCTCGTGCACGGCTGCCGCCAGGTCGCCGAGCTCGCTTATGAAAAGATGATCACGCAGGAACTGCCGCAGCACGAATTCCTCGGCGAGATGATCACCGAGCAGCTCATCTATTATCCGACGGTGACACGCGAGCCGTTCCGCAATCGCGGCCGGCTGACCGATCTCATCACGAGCAACAAGCTGTTCGACGATATCGGCCTCGACCCGCTGTCGGCGGAGCATGATCGCGTGATGATGTGCGGCAGCCCCAGTATGCTGCAGGACCTGGTGACGATCGTGCGCGAGCGCGGTTTCCACGAAGGCAATCACAGCAAGCCCGGCGAATACGTGATCGAAAAAGCGTTCGTCGAGAAGTAAGGCGACACCGTCTCTTCAGCGCGGGCGGCGCACGCCGCCCGCCGCATCGGATTGCGCCCGATTTTTTACAGTGATATTATGTATTTAGTAGCCGCATAAGACGCGGCCGGGCCGATGAGGCCCCTCTAGGTGCGCCGGACAAGGTCCCGTCGCACCGACGACCAAAGACGACAATTTAGGCTTCCGACTGAGTCTGTGTGACACGCCATCACGGCGTCATCGGCGCGAGCGAGTGCGAGCCGGCCGAACATCCGACCGCCTGCTCCCGCCCGAATTCAGGGAGAACCGCAATGACCAGCGCACATGTGCCGTCCAGCAGCCACTCGCCCTTCGCTGAGCCTCCGTTGCTGCACGCGCTCGCGGAAAATTGGTGGCTGCTGCTGCTGCGCGGCGTCGCCGCCATCATCTTCGGTATCCTGGCCTTCTTCTGGCCGGGCGTCACCTTACTGACGCTCGTCTTCCTGTGGGGCGCCTATGCGATTGTCGACGGCGTCTTCTCACTATGGGCGGCAGTTTCCGGACGGGATTCCATGACGCCCCGCTGGTGGCTCGCGGTCGTCGGAGTCGCGGGCATTATCGCCGGCCTGTTGGCTTTCTCTTGGCCGGGCCTCACGGCGGGAATCCTGCTGCTGTTCATCGCCGGTTGGGCGATCGTGATCGGCGCACTGGAAATCTGGGGCGCGATTCAACTGCGCAAGGAAATCGAAGGCGAATTTTGGTTGATCCTGAGCGGCCTCTTGTCGATCGCCTTCGGCCTTATCGTGATTGGGCAGCCCGGCGTGGGCGCGCTCGCGGTGGTCTGGCTGATTGCCGGTTACGCCGTCCTGTTTGGCTGCAGTCTTGTCGCGCTCGCATTGCGGTTGAGGCAGCACGTGCACCCGCACGCGGCCGCAGCCGCGCGATAAGCCAAGGATCTGGAGATCCGCGAGATGGACTGACGCGTGCCCGCGTCAGTCCATGGCAAGCACGCCCTTGGATTTGAAGATATTGCGGATGCGCGTCGAATATTCGTGAAAGCGCTCCGGCAGTTTGTCCAGCCGCCGCGGGCGCGGCAGATCGATATCGATGACCTCCACGATGCGCCCAGGGCGTGGGCCCATCACCACCACACGATCCGCAAGCAAAACGGCCTCCGGAATGCTATGCGTGATGTGAAGCGCCGTCTTGCGCGTCTCCATCCACAATTTCTGAATATCCATGGCGATCTGCTCGCGCGT
This sequence comes from Pseudolabrys sp., assembly GCA_036519015.1. Classification (GTDB taxonomy): domain Bacteria; phylum Pseudomonadota; class Alphaproteobacteria; order Rhizobiales; family Xanthobacteraceae; genus Pseudolabrys. The sequence continues at coordinate 15,873 of DATDMA010000205.1, forward strand.
GAGCGCATCGAGCGCGCCGAACGGCTCGTCCATCATCAGCATCGTGGGGTCGTGCACCAGCGCACGGCAGATCGATACGCGCTGACGCATGCCGCCGGAGAGTTCGTAAGGCTTCTTGCTCTCGAAGCCTTCAAGGCCCGTGGCCTTGAGCAGGTTTTTCGCGACCGGCACGTATTTGGCGCGGTCCATCTTGCGGATGTCGACCTGGAGCATGACGTTGGACAGCACGTCGCGCCAGTCGAGCATGATGGCTTCCTGGAACACGATGCCGACGTCAGTCTGCGGACGATCAACGCGCTTGCCGCCCACGGTGATGGAGCCCGAGGTGTAGGACGACAGCCCGGCCACCATCTTGAGGATCGTCGTCTTGCCGCAGCCGCTCGGCCCGACGATGGCGACGAATTCCGATTCCCTGATGTCAAGATTGATGTCGGAGCAGGCCTCAACCACGCCGCTCCTAGTCTGATAGGTCTTTCCGACGTTCTGAAGCCTGATGTACGGATCGGTCATTGCACGTGATGTCCTGGCACGGAAACAAAGAGTGTCCTCCCGCGCGCGAGACGCACGCGGGAGGCAGTCGTCGTTACTTCTTCGGCAGATACGGCGGTGCCGAGAGGTAGTCGTTCGTGTAGTACTGGGTCAGGTCGGGCTCGGGCTTGAGCCCGGAATATTTCTGCAAGAGATCCTGGCTCTCCTGCCAATCCTCCTTCGCGGACCAGAACAGCGGCTTGTCCTTGGTATGCTTGGTATGGATGATCGACATGGTGCCGTCGATCTCGAGCAGCGCGATCTCCATGTTGAAGGCCGGCGCGTGCTTCAGGAAGATTTCGGCGGCCTCTTTGTCGTGCGTGGCGGTGTAGTCCCAGCCGCGCTGCGAGGCGCGCAGGAAGCGCCGCAGCGCATCCTGGTTCTTCGCGTCCTTGAGCCAATCCTTGTTGACGACGATCGCGCTCGAGAGCGTCGAAATGCCCGCCAGATCGTAGAGGCGTGTCCAGCCCATCTTCACGCCGCTCTTGAGCTGCATGCGCGGGCCCTGGTCCATGAAGTATCCCAGCAGGGCATCGGCCTGCTTGTTGAGCACGGCCTGTTCCTTCGCCGCCGGATTGGCGACCGTGATCATCTGCACGTCTTCGACCTTCATGTTGAGCTTGCCCATAAAAGCCGTGAAGATCGCGAGGCTCGCGTCGCCCGCGGTGATGGCGATGCGGCTGCCCTTGATCTCTTCGAGCTTGGTCGGACGCGGGGCGTCGGCGCGGTAGATGAACGACATCGGGGTCTGCTGCAACGACACGCCGGCGGCAGTCACCGGCATGCCGGCGCCGACGCCGCGCATCATCGTCGCGGCATCGACATAGGCCACCGGGTTGGTCTGGTTGGCGACAAGCTGAAGCACGGTGGTGGAACCGCTGCCTTCCACGATTTCGACGTCGAGGCCCTCCGCCTTGTAGAAGCCCTTGTCGAGCGCGACGTAGAACGGCGCGTGCTCACCATAGAGCGTCCAGTTCAAGCGGAACGGAAATTTTTGAAGTTCTTGCGCATTCACCGACGTAAGCGACGCCGAGATGGCCGCCAATGCGGCAACCAGCGTCAGCACGGCACCTTTGCGTTTCATCACTTTCTCCTCCCTGGATTGTCTTCGTTTTTGTCGTTGAACTTGTATCGGTCGTTCGCGGGTCAGGCCGCTTCTTAAGCTGGCCGTCTCACATGGTGGCGGATTCTTCGCGGATCCGGTGGGTGACGTGCCACGGGATCAGCAGCCCTTCGAGCGTCTCCACGATGTAGTAGAACACGAGTCCGATGATGGTCAGCGCCACGATGGTCGCGAACATCAGCGAGGTCTCCATGTTCGAGTTCGTCGTCAGCAGCAGATAGCCAAGGCCCTTGTCGGCGCCGACGAACTCGCCGACGACCGTGCCGGCAATGGCAAGCGTCGAGGCGACCTTCAGCCCGCTGAACAGATAAGGCAGGCTGGTCGGCAGCCGGAATTGGGCGAACACCTGCCAGCGCGACGCCCCCATCGAGCGCGCGAGATCGCCCATTTCCGGCGACATCGAGCGCAGGCCGACGGCCGCGTCGATGACGATCGGGAAGAACGAGATCAGGAAGGCGACGAGGATCTTCGGCGTGACGCCGATGCCGAACCAGACCAGGAACAGCGGCGCGATCGCCACCTTCGGCACGATCTGGAAGAACAGCATCGTCGGCATGACGAGCGCGTTGAACCGCGCCGACGACGTGATGGCGATGGCCAGCGGGATGGCGACGGCCACCGCGAGCGCATAGCCCCCGAGCATCTCGTAGGTCGTGATCCAGCCGTGATGCAGCAGCTTCGGCAGCTGATCGACGAACGTATGAGCGATTTCCGTCGGCGTGGGCAGCAGATAGGGCGGGATCTTGTAGGCGATCACGAACAGCTGCCAGGCCAGCAGGAAGCCGACAATGCCGATGAGCGGCGTCAGCATCTTCACGAGGCTGAGCCAGGCGGGCACATTCACATTCGTCTCAGAACTCACCGAGCCACTCATGAGGGCCATTGTTCCTACCTGTCATTCCCAGTTTCATTGCAAGTCAGCGCCGTGACACTACAACTGCGCGACGACGCCTAACGCCTTCTCCGCCGCACTGTCGATCGTAAGCCCTAAGCCCGGCGCTTGTGGAACGAACATGGTGTCCCCGTTCGGCCGGAACTGCGCGTCGGTGGTACCGCGGCCGGCGATATATTGTGGTCCGTTGAGCGCCGCGGGGTAATCGAGCCCGGCCCAGGCGAAGAAATGGGCCGAAGCCGCCATCGACAAGTCAGGATCAGTCAGGCCGGAGGCAAACAGTAGCAGGCCGTTCTCCTCGAGCAGATCGGCGATGCGCGTCGCATTCCACAGACCGCCGCAGCGGGCGATCTTCATGGCGATGCCGTCGAACATGTCGAGGGCGATGAATTCGTCGACCTCGACCGGCGAGACCATGCCTTCGTCCATCAGAATCGGCAAAGCGCCCTGCTGTTTGAGCGCCTGATAGTCGCGGAAGCGATTGGGCGGCAGCGGCGATTCAAGCCCCTTCAGCCCGCTATCGGCAAGCACGGGCGCCATATCGAGCGCGGCCGCGATATCGTAATTGGTGTTGGCGTCGCACCAGTGGAAACCGTCGGGCGCGAACTGTGTGACGACGCGCACCAGTTCGGCGTCGTAGTCCGGCGTTTGCGGATAGCCGATCTTGATGTTGAAGCTGTCGTAGCCGAGCGCGGCGCCCTGCTCGAGCTGGCTTTCTGCGCCTTCGAGCGTGGGCGATTGGATCGTCCAGCTCAGCTTCACCTTCGAACGCGAAGCGCCGCCCAGGAGATCGCTGACGGGTTGCTGCGTCTGCTTGCCCCACAGATCGTAGCACGCGAGGTCGATGCCGGCTTTGCACAAGGGCTGACCGACCGAGAAAGACGGACGGATCGCGCGCTCCATGCGCGCATGCACATCCTCGATGTCGGTTGGATCGGCGCCGAGTATCGCCGGCGCAAGATAATAGCGCAGCGTGGATTCGACGGTCTCAACCGTCTCATACGTCCACGTCTCGATCGGCACGCATTGGCCCCAGCCCTGAACGCCATCCTCATCGGTGAGGCGTACCAGAATCGTGGGCCGCGCCGGCGACTTGAAGAACTTGAATTCGCCGACCAGCGGGTAATCGAAACGTCCTATTTCGACACGGACAATCCGAGTCATTATGGCCCTTGATCCTGGGTTTCGCCCCTGCCCTCCCTGTTGTTGATTGCCATCGACCGGGAGGTTGCCAGACAGTTTAACTATCTGGTTAGATCGGTACAGCAAAAAATTTGCGCAACGCCGTGGTTCCGCGACGCGCGGGCCGCCATGGGCGTTCAAGGCAGTCCCACTGTGAAACAACGAATAGCGCTAGAATCCAATGGCTTGCACGCGCACGCGGCGCCGTTTTGCCGACGCGCCGGGGCGCTGCCCACTGCGACGATGACGACATGACGGCGCCCGTCTTCGCCATCCGCGAGGTGCGCTTCTACGAAAGGCCGGTGCGCCTGCGCATGCCGTTCCGCTTCGGCGTGGTGACGCTGACGGAAGCGCCACAATGCTTCGTGCGTGTCCGCGTCGAAAGCCCCGACGGACAGTCGCATTGGGGCGCCGCGGCCGAGCTTTTGGCGCCGAAATGGTTCGACAAGAACCTGGCGCTCTCGAACGATGAGAATTTCGACCAGCTACGACTTTCGTTGAGGCTTGCCGCCGACGCCTATCTGGCGCCGGGCCCGGCGCGCACGGCCTTCGGCCATTTCGCTGCCCACTATGACGAGCAGATCGCCGCCGGCGCCGCGCGCGGGCTCAATCCCCTGGTGGCGAATTTCGGCCCGGCCCAACTCGACCGCGCCATCCTTGACGCAATTTGTCGCAGCCAAGCCTGTTCGGTTTATGAGGCGGTGAAGGCGAACCTCGTCGGCATCGAAGCCGGCCTGCTGCGGAAGCATCTTGCCGATCTCGCCGGGTTCGACCTACCGCGCTTCCTCGCGCAACTCGCGCCCGCCGAAACAATCGCCGCGCGGCATACGGTCGGACTGGTCGATATCATCGGCGGCCACCCTCGCCAGGTCGGCGACGGCCTGCCGGAGTCGCTGGAAGAGGTCGTGGCGGCCTATGGCCACAGCTATTTCAAGCTCAAGATCGGCGGCAATGCGGAGGCGGATCTCAAGCGGCTGATCGAGATCGCGAGCGTGCTCGACATGC
>DATDMA010000206.1:0-2947 GCA_036519015.1 Pseudolabrys sp.
CGTGATGGCGCTGGCGCCGGCTTTTCAACATCGACTGATAGGCCGCGTCCTGGACGAGCGCGTGCTTGAACTCGTAGGCCACGCGCCCCGCAACGGCGCGCCGGTAAACGAGCTCCGCGGTGACGAGGCGGCCCAACGCCAACTCCATGGCCGCCTCGTCGAGCGCCACGACTGCGGCCAGCACGTCCTGGCTAAAGGTGCGCCCCAGGACCGCCGCGATTTGCGCCACCTCCTTGACCGGCCCGAGGTGATCGAGGCGCGCCATCAGCGAATCCTCGATCGACGCCGGGATGGCGATCGGCGGCGGCGCGTTCGCTGCGCCTCCGGCCGCTGCGCCTGCTTCCAGGACGGTCTTCGTCATTTCCTCGACGAACAGCGGCACCCCGTCCGTCCGCACAACGATCTCGTCGATGACGTCGGCCGGTAGCGGCGCCGCGCCGGCGACCTGGGTGGCCAGGCGGGCACAAGTGCGCGCGTCCAGCCGGTTGAGCGCAAGCAACGTCACGTGCCGGTCGCCAGTCCATGCCGGCGTGAATTTCGAGCGGAAGCTGGTGATGATGAGCACCCTGAGGTCAGGGGCGCGCGCCACCGTCAAATCGATCAGCTCGCGCGAGGTCGGGTCGATCCAGTGCGCGTCCTCGAAGTGAAACAGCACCGGACGCTGCTCTGCGAGGCCGGCGAGCTGGTCGACCAGCGCTGCCAGCGTCAGCTGCTTTTGCCGCAGCGGGCTTACATTCGCCGGCGCGTAGCGAGCGCCGCACGGGATCGATAGCAGCGGCGCGATCAGCGGCACCGCCTCGGCCGTTGGCCGGCCCGACAGCGCCAGCAGTGCCTCGAGCTTGTCGAGCTTGTCGTCGGGGCTATCGTCGGGCTGGATGCGGGCGGCGCGCTCGAGCTGGCCAATCACCGGGTACAGTGCGGAGTTGGTGTGGTAGGGCGAGCATTGGTAGCGCAGCCGCATGTGCGGCTGCGCGCGGATGCGCTCCTGAAGCGCCGAGACTATCCGCGACTTGCCGATTCCGGGTTCGCCGGAGAGCAGTACCACCTGGCCATCGCCGGCGCAGGCACGCTTCCAGCGCCGTTCGAGGATGTCGATCTCCTCCTCGCGCCCGATGCACGGCGTCAGCGCGCGCGTGTGCGTCGCTTCAAAGCGGCTCTCGATCGGGCGCGGCGCGTCGACTTGCCAGGCAGTGACCGGCGCATCGAACCCCTTGAGCACCTGCGCGCCGAGACCGGTGCATTGGAACAGGCCACCGGCAAGCGTGTGTGTGGCCTCGGCGATGGCGATCGTGTTCGGCGCCGCAATCGCCTGCAGACGGGCCGCCAGGTTCGGCGCCTCACCGGCGATCATCGCCTCCTGTGCGGCGCCCTCACCGACGATGTCGCCGACCACCACGCGGCCGGTGGCGATTCCGACCCGCACGGCGAGCGGCGGGCCCTTGCCTGCGGCCAGCGCCCGCACCGCGTCGGTTATGCCGAGGCCGGCATTGATCGCCCGCTCGGCGTCGTCCTCGTGCGCCCGCGGCCAGCCGAAATAGACCAGCACGCCATCGCCCATGAACTTTGCGATGAAACCATCGAAGCGCGCGACCACGCCGGCGCAGGCGCCCTGGTAGGCGCGGATCAGATCGCGGTAGTCCTCGGCGTCGAGCCGTGTCGACAATGTCGTCGAGCCGACCAGATCGCAGAACATTACGGTAAGTTGCCGGCGCTCGGCTTCGGGAGGCTCGAGTTTTGTCTGGCGCGCGGGAGCCGAGGTCGGCTGAGTTGAAGGCTCGTCTGGGGAGAGGGCCTCGATCGCGGCTTTGAGCTTCACACGATGGCCAAGAGTAAGACCAAGTTCTTTGAGATTATCGTCAGTCAGGCAAGGCAGAACTTCGAAGTCGACATCGTTCTCCGCGAACACCTGCGCGTATTGGCCGAGGCCAAGTCGTTCGAGCCATTGGGCGACGTCACTCAAGGTGGCCCTCCTCGTGACGTCAAAAGGTTATCGAAGTCGCACGACCCGCGCAAGCAAGGCCGCCAATGACCGCTTCGGGTCAAAATGCGAAATACTCGGAAAGAGCAAATAATTTCCGCTTCGCCCCTATGAACGGAGATAACCAAGCACGAACGTGAAGTCCGAAAAGTGCCACACAACCCGACTCATGCAGTGCAGCAAACAGCACCCTCACTCGATCCCTCGTCGATATAAGATCACTCATTGCCACTCCCGTCATCAGTGAGCGCTGAGCGCATGGCGTAGACGGCAATTGCCGCTATGAGAGCCGTGGCAAACAGCCCGAAAAAGGCAATTCCGATCGCAAGTGCGCGCGTCAACGCCTGCCTCGGGACCAGATCGCCGTAACCAATCGTGAGGCCGGTAATGAAAGTGAAATAGACCGCATCCCCGAGAGACCAGCCCTCAACAAAACCAGTCAGCAAGCCCAAGGCAAGCTGAATCGCTAGAATTGCCGACAACACCGGCCACGTCACGTGAATGGCATGGCCGAGCGCCACGAAAAAGCGCCGCCGCAACGTTTTCGGTGCCGGCCGGTTCATGTCGTGACGACCTCCGTAAGCGGAGCGCTGCAGAAGTGGTGCAGCTCTACAACGGATCGAGGCAAAAAATTAGAGCGAAAATCTTCAAACCAGAGCAAGGCGGGGCAAAGTTAAGGGCAAGAAAATCTCGCACATTGCTGAAGGCGTTGCTCACCAATACGTCGAACGCTCATCCCGCGGGAACGCACCGGCGTTAATGTCGGCTTGCAACACAGCCGATCAAAGCAGGAATTGCGACCAGCGGAATGGGCCTCATGCTCATTTTTGCTCTGCGGCAAGCAGAATGTGGCTATGTCTCCGTTGGGTCAAAATGCGAAATACTCGCAGGGAGCAGATGATTTCCGCTTTGCCCCCAACTTCAGACATTGCTCGGCAGCCCCGTTGGACGATTGAAAGCACATTCACG
>DATDMA010000207.1:0-8611 GCA_036519015.1 Pseudolabrys sp.
CCCACTCGCCTTTGCCGATGTCGAACAGCGCCGTGCGCGCGGCATTGCTGGCGTCGGTCGCATGCACCTTGCCGCCGGTGAGCCGCCACAGCAGGAAGCAATCGATGGTGCCGAAGGCGAGTTCGCCCGCCTGCGCCTTGGAGCGGGCGCCTTCGACGTTTTCCAGGAGCCAGGCGATCTTGCTGGCCGAGAAATAAGGATCGAGCACCAGCCCGGTCTTGGCGGCGATTTCCGCCTCATGGCCGCGCTCACGCAACGTATCGCAGAGCGCCGCCGTGCGCCGGTCCTGCCAGACAATGGCGTTATGGATCGGTTTGCCAATGGCGCGATCCCAGATGACGGTTGTTTCGCGCTGGTTGGTGATGCCGATGCCGGCGATGTCGCGCGCCGCGAGACCGGCCTTCGCCATCGTCTCGCGCACGGTCGCAACCGTCGCGGCCCAGATCTCCTCGGGGTCGTGCTCGACCTCGCCCGGCGCTGGATATATCTGCCGCAGCTCCTGCTGCGCGCTGGCGAGCGGATGCAAAGCGGCATCGAACGCAATGGCGCGCGTCGAGGTGGTGCCCTGGTCTATGGCGATGAGAGCGGCAGGCAAGACTTATCCCCGGCGGCCGCGCGACGTGGCGCAATGCGCAGGGAGCTTAGTTCACCACGAACAGCTTGGCGATTGCCTGATCGTTGTCGCTATGCACCGCCGCCGCCAGCTTGCGCGGGCGGGGACCATAATAGTCGCCGGCGCTCAAGACGGCGCGCGGCTTGGTCAGCACCGACACCAGACGATCCTGCAGCGCCTTGGACGAGACCGGCTTGAGCAGGAATTCGTTGACACCGGACTGGATCGCCTCAATCACGCGCGAACGCTCGCCGTGTCCGGTCAGCATGATGATCGGCACGTCGGGATAAGGGAAGGTCTGCGGCGAGCGCACCATGCGGGTGAAACCGGTGCCGTCGAGACCGGGCATTTCCCAATCGAGGATGACCACGTCGGGCGCCACGCTGCGGATGGTTTCAAGACCGGCCGGACCGTCCGCCGCCTCGTAGACGGTGCGCACGCCGATGCCGATCAGCATCGTGCGCACGACTTTCCGCATGTAGTGCTCGTCGTCCACGACCAGGACTTTGATCGTGGCCAAACTCGCCACAACGGCTTTCGTGTCGATCGGCATGGCCCCCACCCTCTCTCGCTCCGGTAGTAAAGCACAAAGCACTAGCGTTGCGGTGAAACGGGCCCGCGCAATTGCAATGATTGGGGTAAGGATTCGTTAACTCTACGACGTCCCTTCAGGACACGTCGGCACACTCAGCGAGACGATGAACTGGTTGATAGCGATGCGCTCGTCGGGCGTGGCCTTGAGGCCGAGTTTCGTGCGCCGCCACAGCACGTCCTCGGCGGTCTCCGCCCATTCGTTCTCGACCAGATAGCGCAGCTCAGCGCCGGTGAGGTCATCAGTGAAGCGCTCCCCAAGATCGTCCATGCTCTGCGCCTCGCCGAGGATCTGCTCGACGCGCAATCCATAGGCGCGGATGAGCCGGCGCGCGTGCGGCTCGGACAGGAAGGGCCAGCGCGAGATCGTTTCGGCCACCACGCCGTAAAAATCGTCCGGCTTGAACTCGCCGCCGGGCAAGGCCGAGCCCGCGGTCCATGGCGGACGCGTGGCGAAGAACGGGCCTATTTTCTGCATCGCCGCTTCGGCAAGCTTGCGGTAGGTGGTGATCTTGCCGCCGTAGATGGTCAGCAACGGCGCTGTGCCGGACCGTTCGTCGAGCACAAGTTCGTAATCGCGCGTGACATCTTCCGGCTTGCCGGCGCCGTCGTCATAGAGTGCGCGCACGCCGGCGAAGGACCACACCAGTTCGTCCGGCGTGACCCTGTCGCGAAAATATTGGTTCATCACGTCGCAGAGATAGAGGATCTCTTTCGCGTCGGGCGCCGGCGCGTTGAGATCGCCGACGAAATTCTCGTCGGTGGTGCCGATCAGCGTGAAGTCCTGCGCGAAGGGCAATGCGAAGACCACGCGGCCGTCCGGCGCTTGCAGGATATAGCCAGTGTCGTGCTCGAAGCGGCGGCGCACCACGATGTGGCTGCCTTTAATCAGCCGCACGGACTTCTTGAGCGGCATGCGGATGATGTTCTCGGCGACTTCGCCGATCCAGGGACCGGCGGCATTCACCAGCACGCGCGCGCGCGCGGTGTCACGGCGGCCACGACTGTTGAGCACGAGCTCCCACATGTCGCCGCGTTCGGCGCGCGTGAGCTTTGTGCGCGTGCGGATCACCGCGCCCCGGTCGGCAGCATCGCGCGCGGTGAGCATCACCAGCCGCGAGTCGTCGACCCAACAGTCGGAATATTCGAAGCCATAGCGGAACTTCCGTTGCAGCGGCTGGCCGACCATGTGGTGAGTCAGATCGACCGTGCGGGCAGCGGGGAGCAGCTTGCGCGCGCCGAGCCAGTCGTAGAGGAACAGGCCGAGCCGCAGCTTGAGCGGCGCGCGCCGGCCCGGCAGCGGCGGCAGCATGAAGCGCATCGGCCGGATGACGTGCGGCGCCATGCGCAGCAGTACCTCGCGCTCCGTCAGCGCCTCGCGCACCAGGCGGAAGGCGCCCTGCTCGAGATAGCGCAGGCCGCCATGGATGAGCTTGCTTGAGGCCGAGGAGGTGCCGGAGGCGAGATCGTTCATCTCGACCAGCAGCACGCGCAGGCCGCGGCCGGCGGCGTCGCGCGCCAGCCCCGCCCCGTTGATGCCGCCGCCGACGATGGCGAGGTCGAATTCAGCCATGTGCCCGCTGATTACCTGGACGCCGCAGGATGAGCGGCGGATGCGGCACAATCTAGGGCGGTGCGCGTTAACATCACTTAAAGTGAGCAAATCCGGCCTGAGATTGCAAAATCCGCAAAGCTTGGCCATATCGTGAACATAGCGGAGCGCTGCAGACCAAGACGTCGCCCGCCAAGGATACTCAATGCCCTCTCCCCGCCTGCTGGTTATCGAAGGCAATTCCCCCAAGACCATGGCCGAACACGTGGCGATGGGCGGCACCGTCGCGAGCAAAGGCTATTCGGACCTCTTGCGCGAGTTGCTGCCCGGGGCCGCCGTGGACGTCTGCTATCCGGGTGATCCGGCGGCGACGCTGCCTGACGGCGAGGCACTCGAGGGCTATGACGGCATCGCCATTACCGGCTCGGGCCTGCATGTCTACAACAACGGGCCTGAGGTGATGCGGCAGATCGAGCTGGTGCGCGCGGCGCTCAAGACCGGCACGCCGTTGTTCGGCTCCTGCTGGGGCCTGCAGGTCATCACCGCGGCGGCGGGTGGCAGCGTCCGCAAAAATCCGAAAGGCCGCGAGATCGGCTTCGGCCGCAGCATCCGGCTGACCGACGCCGGGCGCAGGCATCCGATGTATGTCGGCAAGTTCGAGGTGTTCAACGCGCCCACGGTGCACCTCGACGAGGTGGACTGCGTGGCGCCGGGCACGACCATCCTCGCCACCAATGCAGTGTCCTCGGTGCAGAGCGCGGAGATCCGCACCAATGGCTCGGTCGCCTGGGCGGTGCAGTATCATCCCGAATATCCGCTGCGCGAGCTCGCCGCGATCGTGCGCCGCATCGGCGCAAGGCTGATCGAGGAAGGCTTCTTTTCTGACGTTGCCGACATCAAGGCTTTCGCCCAGGACCTCGATGCGCTCGACCGCGATCCGGAGTGCAAGCGGCTGTCCTGGCGCCACGGCATCAGCAGCAATGTGCTCGACAAGAAACTGCGCACCGGCGAGATCGCCAACTGGATCGAATTCCAGGTGCTGCCCATGCGCGTGAAGCGCGGGCGGGGTTGAGTCGTATATACTCTGTGCTGGAAAAGACTGCGGCGCTGGGTAACAGAGAGGTGACGTGATGCATTTCACCAACAAACAAGTCGTCGTGACCGGCGGCACGGGCGCGCTCGGCAGCGCGGTCGTCGCGGGCTTGCTAGCCCATGGCGCAACCTGCATCGTGCCCTATCGGTCTGAAAGCGAGGCGCAGAGCTTCGCGCATCGCGATAATGCCAATGTCAGACTGATCGCGGCCAGCGATCTGTCGGACGAAGCCGAAGTCGCCAAAGTCTACGCCGGTGTGACAGCTTCAACGCCCCTGTGGGCGTCGATCCACATCGCCGGCGGCTTCGCGCCGGGCAAGGTGGCGGAGACCGACAAGGCGAAGCTGATGGCGCAGCTCGAGGGCAATCTGGTGTCCTGCTTCCTCTGCTGCCGCGCGGCGGTGAAGGCAATGCTCGCCGGCGGACAGGGCGGGCGCATCGTCAACGTGGCCGCACGCCAGGCGGTAGAGCAACGCTCGGGCGCCGGCATGACGGCTTATACGATCGCCAAGTCGGGCGTCGCCACGCTGACGATGGCGCTGGCCGAGGAAGTCGCCAGGGACGGCATCCTGGTGAATGCCGTCGCGCCGTCGATCATGGACACGAGCGCCAATCGCAAGGCCATGCCGAAGGCGGATTTCGACACGTGGCCGAGAGTCGAGGACGTCGCGGCGACGATTTTGTTCTTGGCGTCGGAGGACAACCGCGTCACGCGCGGCGGCATTGTGCCGGTGTTTGGGAAGTTTTGAGGCGTGTCCCGGACGCGGCGCGACACGTAGCGTAGCGAAGTGGTGCGCCGCAGATCCGGGGCCGTAACAATTCAGAATTCTTGAAGGTCCCGGGTCTGCAGCGCACCACGAAGGCGTGCTGCGCTGCGCCCGGGACACGCGGCCTCACCCCGCGATCGGGACCAACTCGAGCGACGGGCGCAGCAGGCGTTGAACGCCGCTGGCGGCGACCACGGTACGGCCTTCGGCGAAGGCCTCGTGGTTCTTCTCGATGTCGTCGAGGTCGTAGAGGTAGTTCACCATGAAGCCGTGCCCCTGCGCCATGGCCTTGTCCGACGTATCGCCGAGCCAGTCGATGCGCTCGAGCCGCGCACCGTTGCCGAGGTGGAAGCGCGCCACCGCGTCCACCGGCAGACCGCGCGGGTTGCGCCCGCGTAGATAATACCAGGCCGCCGCGCGCATCAGTGGGTCTTTCACCTGTTCGGCGGTCGCGGCATTCTGCCACCAGGCCGGATTATCGATCGCGGCGAGCGCCGTCTTGTCGGCCTCGCTCAGGGCGGACGACGTCTCGGCCGCGCGTTCGCGCTTGAGCCATGAGGCGAAGTTCACCACCGGCGATAGCGTGACGAAGGTCGACAGCTTCGGCATCTCGCGGTTGATATCTTCGACCACCTGCTTGATCAGGAAATTGCCGAACGACACGCCAGCGAGACCGCGCTGGCAGTTGGAGATCGAATAGAACACCGCCGTGCGCATCTTGTCCGGCTCGACCATCTCGCGCTCGGTGGCAAGGATCGGCGCGATGGCGCCGGGGATTTCGCGCGTGAGCGCCACCTCGACGAAGATCAGCGGCTCGTCCACCAGCGCCGGATGGAAGAAGGCGTAGCAGCGCCGGTCCTGCGGATCGATGCGCCGGCGCAGGTCTTCCCAGCCGCGGATCGCGTGCACCGCCTCGTAGCGAATGATCTTCTCCAACACGATCGCCGGCGTCGACCAGTCGATATGGCGCAGCACCAGGAAGCCGCGGTTGAACCAGGACGAGAACAGATGCACGAAATCCTCATCCACCGCAGTGAGATCGTCGCGGTGGGCAAGTACGTCCATGAGTTGCTCGCGCATGCGCACAAGCGCGGCGGTGCCGCCGGGCGCAAGATTGAGCCTGCGGAACAACTCCTGCCGGCGCGGCTCGGAGGCGGAATGCACGTCCGCCGCGGTGGCGTCGGAGGGCTTGGCCTTCCAGGCGGCGATAGCCTGTTCCAGGCGCGCCGGATCGGTACCGAAGCGCTGCGCCAAAGCCTCGAAAAAGGCGATGCGCGGGCCGGTGGTGAGTTCCGCATAGCGGCCGAGGATTTCACGTGCCAGCGCCACTCCGGAGGCTTCGCCCCGGCCGGAGAGCAGGTGCTCGCATAACTCGACCAGGCTTTCGGAGCGGCTCGCCTCGGCCCCGCGCCGGTCGCGAGCGCGCTCGATCAGCGCACGGCCGCGCTCCGAGATGGTTTGAAGCAGTTCGCCGAAAAAGGAGGCGTTCATGAATGTCCCGCGACCGTTGGGGGCGGCCCCGGCAGCCGCCCGTTATTGCCTAAAATCCATGAGATGGTTCAGCAGGCATGTGGCGATTTCGGGGATTATACACAAGATCACGAGCGCGAGCATCATGCAGAAGACGTATGGCACCGCCCCCCTAAGAGGAGGCGGCACCCACAGCGCGCGCCTGCCCCGAACGCCGGCAACTGCGGCGCCCCGCGACGATGCCGGACTTGCGCGTTTAGGAACCCCGCCGCATTCTACACGCGGGAGGATAGCAAGTGCCGCGTTGGCGCCTGCGCGTAGCATCGAGGGGAAATCTTTGAGCGTCGTCGACGCCAGGGAAGCGGCGCGCGTCCGCGATAACACGCGGCCGAGGACGGCCGCGCCGTTGCTCGAAATCGAAGACCTGCATACTCAATTTGCCACCTCGCGCGGCATCGTGCGGGCGGTCGAAGGCGTGAGCTTCACGGTCGACCGCGGCGAGGTGGTCGCCATCGTCGGAGAGTCCGGCTCCGGCAAATCGGTGACAGCGCTCTCGATCATGCGGCTGTTGCCGCGCCTGACCGGAAAAATCCCACAAGGGCGGATCCTGTTTGACGGCCGCTCGCTGCTCGACCTCGACGACGAGCAGATGCGCGCGATCCGCGGCCGCGACATCTCGATGATCTTCCAGGAGCCGATGACCTCTTTGAACCCGATTCTCACGATCGGGCTGCAGATCAAGGAGCCATTGCAGATCCATCTCGGCATGACCGACGCAGAAGCCAAGGCGCGTGCGATCGAGCTATTACAGCTCGTCGGCATCACCGATCCCCAGCGGCGGCTCGATCAGTATCCGCATCAGTTCTCCGGCGGCATGCGCCAGCGTGTGATGATCGCGATCGGGCTTGCCTGCAATCCGAAACTGATCATCGCCGACGAGCCCACCACAGCGCTCGACGTGACCATCCAGGCCCAGATTCTCGAGCTGATGAAGAATCTGTCGCGCAAGCTCAACATCGCGCTCATCGTCATCACCCATAATCTCGGCGTCGTCGCCCGCTACGCCGACCGCGTCATCGTCATGTATGCGGCGCGCGTCGCCGAGCAGGGCTTGGCCAACGCGGTTTTTCACCACCCGCGGCATCCCTACACCATGGGCCTGCTGCGCTCGGTGCCGCGGCTCGACCGGCCGCGCGGCGGCAAGCTGGAAACCATCGAAGGCCTGCCTCCGAACCTGGCGAATGTCTCGAGCGGCTGCCGTTTCGCGCCACGCTGCCCGTTTCGCATTGCGGTCTGCGACCAAGAGCCGCCGCTGTTCTTAACCGACACCGGCGGCCTTTCACGCTGTCACCGGCATGAGGAAATCGCTGCCGGAAAAATCACCTGGGCAAGCGCCGGCGGCGTTGGGCTGAACTTCGCCGCCAATACAGTGGCGCCGGTGCTGTCGGTGCGCAATCTGACCAAGCACTTTGCCGTCTCCGGCGGCCTGCGAAGCGCCGGCGGCACTGTGCGTGCGGTGCAAGATGTCTCGTTCGACATCTATCCCGGCGAGACGCTCGGACTGGTCGGCGAATCCGGCTGCGGCAAGACCACCGTCGGACGTCTGATCCTGCGGCTGGAAGAGCCGACCGCCGGGGAAATCCATTTCGAGGGCGTCAACCTGTCGACCGCCTCACCGGCCGAACTGAAGGCGATGCGGCGCAAAGTGCAGGTGATCTTCCAGGACCCTTATAGTTCGCTCAACCCGCGCATGACCGTGGGTCAGATCATCGGCGAGCCGCTGCACGTTTACAAAATCGTTGACGGCCGCAAGCAAGGCGCGGCGCGCGTTGCGGAGCTGCTGGAGAATGTCGGGCTGCGCCCTGAGATGGCCGAGCGCTATCCGCATCAGCTTTCCGGCGGCCAGCGCCAGCGTGTGGGCATTGCGCGCGCGCTGGCGATGGAGCCGTCATTCATCGTGTGCGACGAGGCCGTGTCGGCCCTCGACGTATCGATCCAGGGCCAGATCATCAACTTGCTCGAGGAATTGCAGCGCAAATTCCAGCTCGCCTATCTGTTCATCGCCCATGACCTCGCTGTGGTGCGCCACATCTCCGCGCGCGTCGTCGTGATGTATTTCGGCCGGGTCATGGAAGTCGCGGATCGCGATGTGCTCTACGGGCACTCTCTGCATCCCTATACGAAAGTTCTGCTGGATGCCGCGCCCGTCCCCGACCCCACGATCGAGAAGCAGCGCGAGCCGCGGCTGATCAAAGGAGAACTGCCGAGCCATCTGACGCCACCGACGGGATGTGTCTTTAATACACGCTGTCCGCTGGCAAGCCAGGAATGCCGCGAGGTCATTCCGCAACTGGAGGAGAAGCGGCCGGGGCACTTTGCCGCCTGCATCAAAGTCTGACGACAGACGACAACAAATCTAAAAAAACTGCAACATGGGAGGAGACAATGGAAATATCCAGAAGGACGGCCCTGCAAGGCACGGCCGGAGCGCTCGCCCTTGGCCTGGGCGGATTCAATTGGGATTTC
>DATDMA010000208.1:0-2197 GCA_036519015.1 Pseudolabrys sp.
GCAAGCGTCCCAAGCGTCTCCTCGGCGGACTTGGTCTGCTGCTCGTCGAAATCCGGCGGCACGTATTCGGCCAGCATCACCGGCGTCATCGGCAGCACGTGCACCAGCCGCACCGCGCCGCCCGTGGTGCGCGCCTGCGCGCAGGCCGCATCGATGGCGGGCTTGGCCAACCCGATATCGGAAACGTCAACCGGAACCAGGATCTGTTTGTACATGACAGCGCCCCTCGCTTCACGACGGGCGGATCATGACATGTTTTTGCGGCGTCTTGGCAATTGAAGCGGTTATGGCTTCCGCGACTCTCGGAAGGCCAGCCAGCCGCTGGCGATCGCGCCCACGACCAGGACGAATGCCGTGGCATAGGCCGCATAGCCTGCCCAGTCCTCGGAATACGTGTTGCCGAGGTTGACCGCGAAAGGCACCGGGAACAGGAAGAACACCATCCGGCCGAGAATATTGGCGGTTGATCTCATGCGCATAATGTAGGTCGCAAGCTGCAAAAATGCTTGTGCCTTTGCGCCAAAATGCCGCGCTTCGGCGCGGCGGCGAGGGGCCGCTAACGCCTCATTTTGACGCGGCCTCGAGCGACTTCGGGGTGACGTAACGCTCGAGCCGGCCGGATTGCGGGTGCAGCTTGTTCCAGGCGTCGAAGGCGAAGTCGATGATGACGAGCCCGGACGTTGGCAGCTTTTCGTGCAGCTGCTCGCGCGTCTCGATGTCGCCGGAGGCGATCAACGTCAGCGCCACTTCATGCAGACCCGGATTGTGGGCGACCACCAGCAGCGTGTGCGCGCCGGCGGGGGCGTCTTTGATGGCGGCGAGGAGGGCGTTCGGCGTGGCGTCGTAGAGCTTCTCGACCATGGCCGCGGCGGGCGCGGGGCGGAAGGCGGAGCCGGCGTGCTTCCAGGTTTCCTGGGTGCGCTTGGCGGGGGAGACCAACACACGGTCCGGCACCAGCGCATGCGCGGCCATATAGGCGCCGATGTGGGCGGCCTCGCGCCGGCCGCGCTCGACGAGCGTGCGGGCACGGTCTTCGATGCCGGGCTCGGGGCGTTCGGCCTTGGCGTGACGTAACAGCAGAAGACGGCGCATGGTCTTTACAACGAAGTCCGGGGTGATGAGTTGCGCGACGGACGGCCACTCGACAACGTGCCTTCGAATCCCTCACAGTCACTGTAGCATGTGCGCCACCGCCGCGATGCCGGTAAGACAATAGCGGTATTCGAGCGAAATTTGCGATGAGCGACGGCGATACGGCGGCGGCGGGCTGGTACGAGGCGACGCGGGTGGCGCACCCCGAGCGCCCGCCGCTGAACGTCGAGCTCGATGTCGATGTCTGCGTCATCGGCGCCGGCTTCGCCGGGCTCACGACCGCGCGCGAGATCGCGCGGCGCGGCTGGTCGGTCGCCATCCTGGAAGCAGGAACCGTCGCCTGGGCGGCCTCGGGGCGCAATACGGGGTTCGTGCTGCCCGGCTTCGGCGCCGGCATCGAGGATATCGTCGAGCGCGTCGGGCTCGATCACGCCAAGCAGCTTTGGGCGCTGTCCGAGCAGGGACTCGATTACGTGCGGCGCACGATCGAGGAGACCGCGATGCCGGGCGTCGATTTAACGCCGGGCTGGCTGCATATCTCCAAGACCGACAACGACAGCGCGGTGCGCGCCGATGTCGAGCGCCTGCGCTGGATCGGCGCCGACGTCGAATACTGGCCGGCGCATCGCGTGCGCGAGCAATTGGCCAACCCGCGCTACTTCAACGCGGCCCATTACCGCAACGCGTTCCACATCCATCCGCTCAATTACGCGCTGGGGCTTGCAGCCGCAGCAGAGGCGCAAGGCGTGCGCATCTTCGAGCATACGCCGGCGGTGTCGATCGATCCGGCCGGCGTGCGCAAGCGCATCGCCACGCCGAACGCCCGCGTGCGCGCGACGCATGTGGTGCTCGCCGGCAATGTCAGCCTCGGCGCGCTGATGCCGCGGCTCGCAGCGACCTTGCTGCCGGTCTCGACCTTCGTGATGGTGACCGAGCCCATCGGCGCGCATCTCACCGACATCATCCGCTATCGCGGCGCCGTCAGCGACACCAACCGCGCCGACAACCATTACCGTATCGTCGGCGGTGCAAATCCTGGCGAACAAAGACTGCAATGGTCCGGGCGCATGCGCGCCTGGGAAGCCGACCCGCGCAAGATGCGGCG
>DATDMA010000209.1:0-4963 GCA_036519015.1 Pseudolabrys sp.
AGCAGGCACATGAGAACCAACGCGGTCTTGCTTGCCATTTGATCGCTCCCTTCGAGGTGGACGCCTATTCTTTGCCCCTTCGGCGGACCGATCAAGGAGGCACTCAGGCTGACGGAGAAAGGCTGCGGTCGTCTCGAGCATCCGCATCGTCAGACATCCCCCTCACCCGCGCGTTCCGGCGGATCACCTGGGGCGGCTGGCCGAAGGCGCGGAGAAAGGCGCGCGCCACGTGGATAAGATGGACGAGATGATCCATCTCAATGTGAATGCGCTGACGCGGCTCACGTATGCGGCAGTGCCCAGCTTCGTCAGCCGCGGAGGCGGCACGATCATCAACATCTCGTCGAGCGTCGCCATCTCGCCTGAAACGCTCAACGGTGTGTATGGCGGCAGCAAAGCTTTTGTGCTCGCTTTCAGCCTCTCGCTACATCACGAACTCGTCGACAAGGGCGTTCGTGTGCAGGCTGTGCTCCCCGGCGCCACCGCGACGGAGTTCTGGGATATCGCCGGCGTTCCGGTGAGCAATCTTCCGGCCGCGATCGTGATGTCCGCCGATGACATGGTAGATGCCTCGCTCGCCGGGCTCGATCAAGGTGAGATCGTCACCATTCCGTCGCTGCCCGACAAAGCCGAATGGGATTCGTTCGAGGCTGCGCGCAAGGCGTTGGCCGGCCATCTGTCGAGCGCGACACCCGCCGCGCGCTATGGCGTCCGCGGCAAGGTCGCCGTCGCTGCGGCGAGTTGATATTGGCCAAAAGGCGACGCGGCGCGGCGGGCTTACGGGCTCGCGCGCGGCGTCGCCTGCATGGCGACGAGGCGCCACGCTCCGTTCGTCTGCCGCCAGAGCGCGGTGGCTGTCACCGCTCGCGGCTTCGGACTGGGGTCAGCGCCAACGCGGATCGTGACCGACAAAGTCTGGCACAGAACGACGAAGTCCGCGCCATCCGCGTGGCGCTCGTCAATGAGCTCGATGGACTCATAAACAAACTTCCCGGCCCTGAGCGAGTTCAAGTAGCTCTCTTTCCCGTCCACCTGACCGGTCGAGTGCACATAGATCAGATCGGTGTCCAAATGCTTCGATATCGCTTCCACGTCTCCTTTAAGCATAGCGGAAATACGCGACTCTTCGAGCGCGCGGACGTCATCGACTATCGTCACGTATTCCTCCTCTCAGGATTGCCCTTAGCGAGACATGACAACACCCCTATCTATGCCCCGTTCCCGCCCAATCCTCACGGCTCCCAGGCCACCGGCGCGTCGGGGCGCGCCGGTTTGGCCGCCGCGACGCGCATGACGATGCAGGCCGCGCCGGCTTTGCGGATGCTCGTGCAGAGCGCGTTCGCGGCGCCTCGCGTGTCGGCGCCGATGCGCGCCTGATAGAGCGGCCGCGTGCCGCGGCTACGCATGATTGCACTCGTGATCACAGGATCGTGGCTACCGATAAGGGTGGACAGCGACGTCATCAGGCGCGCGTAAGCCGAGAGCACGCGGTCACGCGAAAATCCGGCAGCGAGTTCAACGGTCCACATCTTGCTCATCGCCGCGGTGACGCGACGCTCGAACTCATAACCAAAGTTGCTCGGGCTCTGCTGGAGCGACGCCATCAGCGCCGCACAGTCGGCCGGCGTGCTGGTAATCTTGTCAGCGCCGGCCTTCGCCCATTCGTCGGCGTCATGGCCGGTGATCGCCTGCACATAGCGGCGCGTTTCCGAGGGCAGCGTGCGCGCGCCCGCCATCCAATCGCGCACGCGCTGCGGTCCGGCGTTATAGGCAGCCGCGGCCAGACCGAGATTGCCGAACTCGCCGCGCAGCTCACGCAGAAACGCGGCCGCTTTCGGCAGCGCCTGGACGGGATCGAACGGATCGTCGAGATCGCGTTCGGCGGCGGTCCCCGGCATGAACTGCGCGATGCCTTCGGCGCGCGTGCCGTGCCGCGTGCGCGGGCCGATGGCTTGCGGATCGAAGCGGCTTTCGCGCCAGATGACACGCGTGAGGAATTCGACCGGTAGGTCGTTCGCGGTCGCGGCGGATTCGAGCATCAGGCACATCGCCGATTGCGGCGGTTTATCCTCTGCCCTGCTCTGTGTTGTGACCGACATTCCGATCGTCGACAAGAGAGCGATCCCGGCCACGTGCCGGCAAAACAGTGGCGCTGCGCGAAATACACGATTCATGCCGGGAGCAGCGGAGTACCATAAACACAACGGACGTCTGCGGGCTGGCAACGCCGGCGCACGGCGAGCGTTCCCTGCGCGCGAATTGCGCGCCCTTTTGCACGGCGAACGTGTTTTGCACGTTTCAATTTTGCCGGAATTGCGATGTAAGCGGCCGCCCAAGGGCGCTGCCCGAATGGGAATGCCATTGGAGAGTGAATGAACGAGCCATAACGTTATGCGGGGACGATGAGACGATCAAACGTGAGAGTGGTGTGCCCACGTTGCCACTCGCGACTGCAAGGCGACAAACTCTGTTGTTCGAACATACAGTGCCCGCTCAGCAAGGAACCATTCCCCTTGGCTGATGGCCAACCTGTATTGATCGATTTCGAGAACAGTATTTTCGATCGCGACCTTTACGAGCAAGGGCCCGGCTCGGTCATGCGTCGCGACGTGACGGGAAAATCGTTTCGCTCCCGTCTTCACTTGTTTATCAATGGGCGCAATCAGGTGGCGCCCGAGCAATGCGGGCACTTCCTCCACCATGTAAAGCGGAAGGCGACGCGGCCGACCGTGCTGGTCATCGGTGGCGGAAAGATCGGACAGGGCGCCGGCAGCCTTTACAGCGATCCGGACATCGAGATCGTCGGCACCGATGTCTATGCATCGCCGTACACGAGTCTCTTGGCCGACGCGCACGGCCTGCCGTTCCCGACGGGCAGCTTCGACGGCGTGTGGCTGCAGGCGGTTCTCGAACACGCGCTCGAGCCGGCGAAGGTTGTCGCCGAGGTGCATCGCGTGCTCAAGCCGGGCGCCCTCGTCTATGCGGAAACGCCTTTCATGCAGGAAGTGCACGAGGGCGCATATGACTTTACGCGCTTCACGCTGAGCGGTCATCGCTGGCTGTTCAAGGATTTCGAGCAGATCAACGCCGGCGTCGTCTCCGGTCCCGGCGTCGCGCTCGTGTGGTCGATCCGTTATCTCAGCCGGGCGCTCGGAACGGGCGAGGCCGTCGCGCGGCTGGTCTCATTGCCGTTCTTCTGGCTTCGCTATCTCGACAGGCTCGCGCGCGGCCGCGCGGCGGCCGACGGCGCGAGCGGCGTGTTCTTCCTGGGCCGGCGCTCGGAGAGGCGGCTGAGCCCCAAGGCGATGCCCGCCTATTACGAGCAGCAACAGAGCGATGCGTAGCGGCCCGGCGCGGCCTCACGGACTCATCGGCCACCCAGCGACATCGATCTCCGCGCTGCGGAGGTCGGCGGAGAATGATCCGGCGAAGATGCCTGCGCGCTCGGCCACGGCCTCGCGCGGCACGGTCTGCAGCCGCGTCCACATACCGGCGACGCCGAGCCTTAAGCCCGCGCCGCCGCCGTCGCCCGCCCGCGCCTCCATGGTCAGCAGCCACAGGCGCGCGGCGGTCGCGCGCATGCGCGCCATCGTGAGATGGACGCGGTGGGCATCGGGCGCGAGACCTTCGGGCGCGGGCTGCTCGAGCACGCCGAGGTTGGCGCGCTCGATCTTACGCAGCGCATCCATCGCCAGGCCAACGCGGCGGTCGAAGCCGCCGAGCGGCGTCGGCTGCGCGGCATCGATCGCGGCGGCCTGCCCGGCGTCATCCGCCTTACTCATGTCGATCGCGTAGGCGTGCAACGTGTCCTGATGCAGCGCGAGCACGGCGCCGGCGAACAGCGCGAAGACCTCCTCGCCGGCGGCGAAGGACGAGATCGCCGCCGCCGTCTCCGCGGCCATGTCGTGCCAACCAAGCTCCTGCCGCCCGCGACTCTGCATGGGCAGCAGGATAGCGGCGGCTTTGCGCCAAGCGTAGGGGTCTGACCGCCC
Organism: Pseudolabrys sp.; assembly: GCA_036519015.1. Taxonomy (GTDB): domain Bacteria; phylum Pseudomonadota; class Alphaproteobacteria; order Rhizobiales; family Xanthobacteraceae; genus Pseudolabrys. Next base: position 3,993 of record DATDMA010000209.1, read on the forward strand.
TCGCCTTCCCATCTCACGCCGCCGGACGCGACACTACCGTCAGCCCGTTCGACAGCACGTTGTTGTCGACCGCCGCGATGGTGCGCGCGACGCGCTCCGGCAGCCCCGGAAACTTCTCCAGCCGCGGGAACACCTTGCGCACCAGAAAGCCCTGAAGGCTCAGGTCCTTTTTGATCCGGAGCACCTCGTAGTCCGCCGTGGAGAAGCAGGTGCGGGCCGCCCGTTCGTTGAAGTAGTTCCAGTGGTCGACGAAATAGGACAGCGGCCGCTTGTTCCCGCGAATCCGCGCCCAGGTGAGCTCGACCTGGCGCCGCCAGCTTCCTTCGTTCGGGAAGCGGAAGATTAAGACCCCGCCATCGGAGAGCACCGATTTGAGCGAGCGCAAGGTGCCGACCGGATCGAGCATGTGCTCGAACACCTGGTCCGACACGACGCAATCGAACTTGTTCGCCCCGACGATGTCGCCGATCTTGCGCCAGTCACCCGAGATAATGGTGACGCCGTTCTCGCGCGCCACCTGCGCGCGCGCGGGATCGCCCTCGAAGCCGACCGCATCGTATCCGCGCTTCATCAGCATCGGCAGGAGCTGCGAGGCGCCGCAGCCGAGATCGAGCACGCGCTTTCCCGGCGACCAGCGCTCGATCAGCGGGATCAGCGAATAGGGATAGTCATTGTCGTCGAATATCCGCTTCCATGCGAAATGCGCGCGCTGCCGCGCAACGCGCTCGGGCGAGGCAAAGACGTCGGCGGTTTCGTCCTCGACCTTCTCGATGTGCTCCGGCCGGTCAGCAACGAAACGGCCGGTGCAGGAGCTGCACTCATAGACCAGAAAAAGCCGATGGGTCGCTTGGTCAAGCGCACGCAGGCTCGTGTCGTGGATGTCGTTAGAGAAGCACAGCGGACAAACGGAGACAACGCGCTCAAGGCTGACGTCAGGGTTCATCGCAAGAGCTCCTTGCAACAAGACCCCC
>DATDMA010000210.1:0-3308 GCA_036519015.1 Pseudolabrys sp.
CCGCCTTGTCGCCGCGGATCTCGCAGCCGGTGTCGAGCAACATCTCAACCAGCGGCTTGAGATGCGTCGCCGCGCAGGCGCGGTCGACCAGCAGGGTCTCCGCGGCGCCGCAGACGCCGACGCGCCGCATTTTCGCGGTGAGTACAATGGTCTTGGCCATGTCGAGTGAGGCTGCTTTGTCGATATAGACATGGCAGACGCCCTCGAGGTGCGCAAATACCGGCACGCGGGCTTCCGCCTGCACGCGGGCGACGAGGCCCTTGCCGCCGCGCGGGACGATCACGTCGATGTTGCCGTTGACGCCGCCGAGCATGATGCCGACGGCGGCGCGGTCGCGGGTCGGCACGAGCTGGATCGCGGCGGTGGGCAGGCCGGCCTCGCCCAGCGCCTGCTCCATGATGGCGACGATGGCGCGGCTGGAGCGGCTCGAGTCCGAGCCGCCACGCAGGATGGCGGCATTGCCGGACTTCAGGCACAGCGCGCCGGCATCGGCCGTCACATTGGGCCGGCTCTCGTAAATGATGCCGATAACGCCGAGCGGTACCCGCACCCGCTCGATTCTCATGCCGTTTGGCCGCGTCCAGGCCGCGGTGACAGTGCCGACGGGGTCCTCGATCGCCCGCACGGCATCGATTCCGGCGGCAATGTCCTCGATCCGCGCGTCATTTAAAACCAGCCGGTCGAGGAACGAGCCGCTCACCCCGGCCGCGCGCGCCTCGGCGTGATCCTCGGCATTGGCCGCGAGAATCCGGTCCTTCTGGGCGCGAATGGCCGCGGCCATCAGCTCCAGGGCGTAATTCTTCTGCGCTGTGGATGCGAGCGCGAGCGCCCGCGCGGCGGCCCGGGCTTTGCGCCCGATCTCCCCCATGGCGGCGGCGATATCGCCCGTACCCTCGATGCTCTTCAGCGGAGCGGTCATAGTCTTAAGGTCCGTCAGCCCTTTAGTGGGCTTTACCTATCACGTCAGTGTTCAGGCCGCGAGATGTCCGGGGCGGATCATGGCAGGCGCATAGCAGGCTCCCCGCACGCTTTTGGCAGCCTGGAGCCTGGGGATAACGTGGATAACCGGGTCGTCAATGCAACCTGTCAATTGGGATGCACATTGGACTGACAGGCTCATCGCGTCTCTTAATTGCGTGTGATCGTTCGGAAGAGTGGTTCCCGCCCCAATTGGACCGGTTCAGACTTTTCTGCGGTCATTCGCGCGGAGGTTGTCATGGCGTACCGTTCAAGTCGTCTTCCGAGCCGTTTTCCGGTCGGCACCAAGTTCGTGATCGAAAGCCGGCGCGGCGAGGAGGATCACGTGCAGATTGTCACCCGCTACATCGAGTTTCCCGACGGAACCTTCCTGCCGCTGCCGCAGCATCCGGCCGCGGAAAAGCGTGAGCCGAAAAAGGCCGCCAAGGCCGCTCGCCGCCGCACCCGGTCCCGCACCACGACGCATTGAGGCGCGCCCATCGGGCTGAGGGCTTCGCAACCGCGACGGCTTCGCTGTCGGTCGGCCAGCCTCTACTGACTGGGTCGGGCCGCCGTCGGGAGCGCGCCGCAACTGCTCTCAGTCGTCGCGTGGCCGAATCGGTCATCGACCCACGACCGGATGTCCCCGGCGGCCTGTGTCACGATCGTCTCATGCGAGGCGCCGCGATAGACCGCGTACCGGACATCGTTTCCGGCCTTGCATAGCGAACGCACGACGGCGTCCGTCCAAGGCGGAAGCACGGTATCGTCGGCGGTCCCTTGCAGCACCAGGATCGGTGCGGCGATGCGTAGGTCGCCGGGTTCGTTCGCCGCCGCGATCTTGAGTATCGGGCCGAGATCAGCGCCGGCGACAAATTGATCCTTGGGGATGGCGGTCGCCCAATAACCTTCGCTCGCCGTCTTGGTGATGCAGAACTGCCGAGTCTCCGGCAGATGCGCGAGTGCCTGCGGCGTCAGGATCTTCGTCAGATCGATGGCGGGGTGATTGGAGGCAAAGGACTGCAAGACGTACATCGCGTAGCCAAGCGCATAGGACGGGTGTGACGCCGTCGTCATGGCTTGCACCGTCGCGGCGATGTGCGAGGCCGGCGCCATAGCGACATCGCCGAGTAGCGTGAACTCCGGCGCGTAATCCGGTCCGAGCGCAGCCGCGAACAGCGCGGCTTGCCCGCCCTGTGAGTGACCGATGACGACGTAGCGCGTTCCTATCCGTGCATCGATCATGCGGGCCGCGCGCATGATGTCGATGATTCCGCGGCCTTCCGACGTACCTTGCAGAAACGGATGAAGGCCGGGGGCGCCGAGGCCTTCGTAATCGGTAGCGACAACCACGTAGCCACGTTTGACGTAGTCATCCATGAGCGCTTGCTTCATGCCGAGAAAGAGATGCTCGGGCCCTTGCGGCGTGTCGCGCGATGGCGCGCAGGCTGGGCCGATGCCGGTGGTGCCGTGCGCCCATGTGGTCACCGGCCAGCCGCCTGCGGGCGGCGAGCCTTTCGGAATGGCAACCGTGCCAGAGACAGTGATGTCGCGGCCGTCGATGCTTTTGGAGTGATACAGCACCAGCAGATTGCGCGCGGCGCTCGGCAATGCGGCGGCATCTGTCAGCGGCTGCGTGCGGATGAGCGTACCGTGTTCGACCGGCACTTGTGCGTTGGCGTTTGCCGATACGGCGCTGCCGGGCAAAAGGGCAAAGCAGAAGATGATGAGGAACGCGCACGAGCGAAACGACAGCGCCGCTGACGCGAAAACCCCGGCCTCCGGTGGGCCGGGGTTGACGGGCGATCGGTCAATCGCCTTTGCCTGAGTCTCGCGTCGCGTCACGCCAGGATAACGCAAAGGTTGAATCCGGGTTCCACCCGGCGTGTCGTCTACTCGCCGCCGAGCACGAGATCGTCGCGGTGGATCATCTCCGTGCGGCCCTCGTACCCTAAGAGCTCGCGCACGTCGGCCGACGAGCGGCCCTTGATCGTCTCGGCGTCGCCCGCGTCATAGGCGATGAGCCCGCGGCCGATCTCGGCGCCGTCCGGCCCGCGCACCACCACCGCGTCGCCGCGTTCGAAGGCGCCTTCGACATTTGTGACGCCGGCCGGCAGTAGGCTCTTGCCTGAGCGCAGCGCGCGCACCGCGCCGGCATCGATGATGAGCGCCCCGCGCGGCTCGAGCGATCCGGCGATCCATTTCTTGCGGGACGTCACCGGATTGGCCGGCGTCAAAAACCACGTGCAGGGCGCGCCCTTGGCGATCCGCTCCAGCGGATGCGCCACGTGACCCGACGCGATCACCATGTGCGTGCCGGCGGTGGTGGCGATCTTGCCCGCCTCGATCTT
>DATDMA010000211.1:0-2860 GCA_036519015.1 Pseudolabrys sp.
ATTCCGAGCAACGCTAGCCCCCTTCGTATTACCGCGGCTGCTGGCACGAAGTTAGCCGGGGCTTCTTCTGCGGGTACCGTCATTATCTTCCCCGCCGAAAGGGCTTTACAACCCTAGGGCCTTCATCACCCACGCGGCATGGCTGGATCAGGCTTGCGCCCATTGTCCAATATTCCCCACTGCTGCCTCCCGTAGGAGTCTGGGCCGTGTCTCAGTCCCAGTGAGGCTGGTCATCCTCTCAGACCAGCTACGGATCGTCGCCTTGGTGAGCCATTACCTCACCAACTAGCTAATCCGACGCGGGCCGTTCCTTCGGCAATAAATCTTTCCCCGTTAGGGCGTATCCGGTATTAGCTCAAGTTTCCCTGAGTTATTCCGAACCGAAGGGCGCGTTCCCACGTGTTACTCTCCCGTCTGCCGCTGATGTATTGCTACATCCGCTCGACTTGCATGTGTTAAGCCTGCCGCCAGCGTTCGCTCTGAGCCAGGATCAAACTCTCAAGTTGGACGAGATTTGATTCCGGCATTAGTCACAACGTTTGACGAGGTCCACCCACTGATTGATTGCTCAACCAGCGATGTACCTTGAAACGTCAGACCGCCGAAGTCTCTTCCAAAACCACCCTCTTCAAAGAATTGCTTCTTCGTCGAGGAGCGGTTCGCAAGGACTCCGCCGCCTGCGTTTCTCTTTCTTCATATTCACTTGTCAAACAGCCCGGAGATCATGAAGATCTCCACCCTTCGGTGACCCGAGGGGCAGTCGAAGCACGCCCTCCGAGAACTGTCGGAGGCCGTTTCACTGTTCCAGTGAGGAGCTTCAAAGGCGCGTCATCGCGGCGAAACGCGGTGCAGCGCGCCGATGGGTCGTATATAGGCTAGGGCCGCTTTCCCTGTCAACGGCAAAAATCGGAAAGTTTTGAAATTGTCATCCGATCGTCGTTCCAATGCGAAAGATGACCGGCGACTCGCATCTTATTACAAGGACTTAGGCCCCCCACGCCGTACTGAGGCCATATTCCTGGGTCGTCCTGTGGGTTCTATTCGAGGGATGGACATCGCAACGGGGGCGCCCTGCCACCGTCTTCAAAGCCGGGATAACGATCAGGTCCGCCTCCGTGATTGACGGGTCGCGGGCCAACCGGCATCGTGCCGGTCGTGAATCAACGGCCTGCCGAGGGCACGTGGGGCTCTTTTGTGTGCTTGCGGCAAGCCACCTTCGATCGCAGCGCAGAGGACGGTGAGCTTGGACCAAACAAGGTCGCGCGGCGCAGCACGATCGAGGCCAGCCGATATCATCGAGCTCGGCAATGAGCCGCCGCTCTCGGTCGACGGCGGTACGAGCGGATTCGTCGATCGCCGCCGCATCTCCGTCCAATGGTTTGCCGGCACGATCCTGACCGCCCTGTGCGGCGCGGCGCTCATGGGCGGCGCCGTTTTTACCTCGCTCGACGGCGAAACCAATTTCGCCTCGCTTCCCGAACGGGTCGAAGTGGCGCTGCGCGGCGCGCTCGGCGTCGGCAGCGACCGGCTCGGCGCACGCAAGAGCGACCGCCTGCCGACCGTGGAAGAGCCGACCTTCGCGCGCCAGGTGATCCGCGTCTCCACGATCACCCGCTCCGGCAATCACGAAGTGGTCCGGGTACGGCCCTTCGTCCGCGTCGCCGGCAACCTCTCGCTCGCCGCCTCCGATCTCTCCGCCAATATCCCGGCTTTCAATCCGCAGCGCATGCTCGCCGAGACGACGCCGGGCGGCACCGCCACGCCAGAAGACGCGCCGGCGGCGGAGCCGGATGCCGAAGTCGCCTTCGTCATGCGCGATCTCGCGCCGATGATGCCGAAGCTCAAGATTGCCGCGCTCACACCGAATGACGAGGTGATGGCGCGGGTGCGGGAAGCCGCCGACTGGAGCGAGAAGGCCGCCAACCACATGCCGGTGGCGGCCAACATCACCGGCATCAAGCTCGCCTATGCCGGCGACGCCACGCCCGATCCTTACGCCGGTTTCGAAGCGCGCATCGTCCCCGAAAACATCACGCTGCTGCCGAAAACCACCAGCGAAACCACCGGCGGCAATGCCTTCAACGAGAAAACAGTCTTCGCCAAGAAGGGCGACACCGTCGCCAGCATGCTGCGCGATCTCGGCGCCAATGCCGACGATATCGCCGCGGTGAGCGATGTGCTCGGGCCACGCGCGCGCGACGGCGGCATCAAGGAAGGCCAGAAACTGCGCGTGCTCATGGCGCCGGTGCCCGGCACCCAGCGGCTGCAGCCGATCCGCGTGATCCTCGCCGGTGATTCCTCGATCGACGCCGTGGTGGCGCTGGCCGACACCGGCAAATACGTGCCGGTCGATGTGCGCAACGTCGACACCGAGGTGGCGCAAGGCTCCGAGGACTCAGGCGACGACAACAACGATACGTCGGGCATTCGACTCTATCAGAGCATCTACGAAACTGCGCTGCGCAACCAGATTCCGCGGCCGATCATCGACGACCTCATCCGCATCTACTCCTACGACGTCGACTTCCAGCGCAAGGCGCAGCCGGGCGACTCGTTTGAAGTGCTTTACGCTGGCGAAGACGAGCAGCCCAATTCGGACAGCCGCAACGAGGTGCTCTTCGCCTCGCTCACCGTCGGCGGCGAGATGAAGAAATTCTACCGCTTCCAGTCGCCCGACGACGGCCTGGTCGACTACTACGATGAGGGCGGCAAGAGCGCGAAGAAGTTCCTGGTGCGCAAGCCGGTCGCCGACGGCATCATGCGTTCGGCCTTCGGCATCCGCCGCCATCCGATCCTCGGCTACACCAAGATGCACACCGGCGTGGATTGGGCAGCACCGACCGGGACGCCGATCTATGCC
>DATDMA010000212.1:0-7182 GCA_036519015.1 Pseudolabrys sp.
CCTCCATTTCAATCGCGGCCAGCGCGCGTTCTTCTTCGCGCTGGGCTATCTCGGGTGGTTCCTGGGGCCGATCCCGCTCGCCCTCACCACGGCCGGCATCCTGGTGGTGATGTGGCGCCGGCAATTCAATTCCGACTCGCGCAAGGCCTTTGCGGCCAATGCGGTCAGGTCGGAAAACTAGCTCTCAATCCATCCCCATCAGCACCGCGACGCCGGCGACGATCAACACCGCGATGGACGTGGCGACGATGGTGACGATCCACTCGCGCCAGGCCGCGCGCGCCTCGCGCTCGTCGAGGCTCTCCTCGACCGCCGGCGCGGCACGCAACAAGGCTTCGCTATCCAGTGACATAGACGATCCCCCCGAAGACATCCCATGGATGTACGCGAGCACGCGAACAGCGGACTCGATTACGCAGGAATCGCTTAAAACTGTTAAAGAATACGTCTATCGCCCTGCCGGCAACAGTCCCTCCGAACGAACAAACGCGAACAGCGCCTCGCGGACGCGCACGATCACGCCATCCCAGGTCGCCGTGTCGTCTTGCCGGAACAGGCGCGCGGTCGGGTACCAAGGACTGTCGTCGCGGTCGAGCAGCCAGCGCCAATCGGGAATGCGCGGCAGCAACACCCAGACCGGCTTGCCGAGTGCGCCGGCAAGGTGGGCCGCGCTCGTGTCCACCGAGATGATCAGATCGAGCTGCGCGACGAGCGCCGCGGTCTCGGCGAAGTCGTCGAGCGACGCGCCGAAATGGCGAATGTCGCCGCGCTCCGTCAGCAGCGCGGCGTCGGCCGGACGCATGTCCTTCTGCACGCTGACGAAGGTCGCATCGACGTCCAAGAGCGGCAGCAGCCCCGCCAAGTCGATCGAGCGGTTCTTGTCGCGCACATGCATCGCGTTGCCGGACCAGGAGAGCCCGATCGTGCGGCGGCCGCCGCGCGGAAGACGCGCCTCCCACGTCGCCGCCGCGGAAGCCGGCGCGCTCAGATAGGGCGTCTGGGCCGGGATCGTCGCGAGCTCCGTCCCGAAAGCCAGCGGCAGGCTGAGCAGCGGACAATGCAGGTCGAATTCCGGCAGCGGGCTGCCCTTCGTCAGAACCTCGGCCGGCCCGGCGAGCGAGCGCATCAACCGCTGCAACGGCTTCTCGACCTCGAGCACGACCCGCGCGCCGCGCGCCGCTACGCCCGTGGCAAAACGGCTGAACTGGATCGTATCGCCGAAGCCCTGCTCGCTGGTCAGCAGAACCATCTTGCCCGCGATGTCGTCGGTCCCGCACCACAGCGGCTGTTTGAAGTCGCGCCGCGCCGGGGCCATGCGCTCATACGTCCAACGCCACTCGTATTCGGCCCAGCCGCGCGCGAAATCTCCCGTCAACAGTCGCAGCGACGCCGCGTTCCAATGCGCCTCGGGATAATCCGGGTCCGCGATAAGCGCGCGGTCATAGCTCGCAAGCGCCTCGTCGAAACGCCTCAACTCATAGAGGCTGGCGCCACGGTTGGAATAGGCCGCGGCATAATCGGGCTTGGCTGCGATCGCGCGGTCATAGCTCGCCAACGCCTCGTCATAGCGCTTGAGTTCATGCAGCGTGGCGCCGCGATTGTAGTGCGCTTCGGCATAGTCCGGCCGCAGCGCCAGCGCCCGCTCGAAGCTCACCAGAGCCTCGTCGAACCGGCCCAAGGCGTGCGAGGCATTGCCGCGATTGCAATGCGCCTCGGCCAAGTCCGGCCGCAGTGCAAGCGCGCGGTCGTAACTCGCGAGCGCCTCGTCGTGCCGCTTCAGCGCGTTCAGCGCATTGCCGCGATTGCTGTAGGCCTCGACAAAGTCCGGCCGCAACGCCAGCACGCGATCGTAGCTCGCCAGCGCCTCGGCATGCCGCTTCAGTTCGTTGAGCACGTGGCCGCGGTTATAGTGCGCCTCGACATGGTCCGGCCGCAACGCGAGCGCGCGGTCATAGCTTGCAAGCGCGTCCTCGGGCCGCTTCAGCACGGACAGGACAGCGCCGCGATTGGAATGCGCCGTTGCATAGTCCGGCTGAAACAGGATCGCGCGATCATAGCTCTTCAGCGCCAAGTCGAACCGGCCCAATGCCTTGAGCGCGTTGCCGCGATTGGACAGCGCCTCGGCATGCCGCGGCTGCAGAACGAGCGCGCGGTCGTAGTTCGCCAGCGCCAATTCGTTCTTGCCGAGGCAGGATTGGACAACCGCGAGCACGTAGAGCGCGTCGAAATGATTGCGCCTGGCGGAAACGATCTCGAGGCAGATGCGCTCGGCATCGAGGAATTGTCCCGCCTGGTAGGCCGCGACGGCGCTATTGAGCGCGGTCTGGAGCTCGGCGGTGCGGCGGGCGTTCGACAATTGCCATTTCTTATGGATGACGGCTCTGAATCACTTCAGCCTTATGAAAGGACGCTATCTCCCAAGCCTGCACTGTCAAGCAGCACGAGCCGCACAAATATTCGTACCTGGCTGCGCTTTTTCGGCTATTATCGATTCATGATTGAGCACAGCGATTTTTCCGTCGTCGTCAAGAACCGGGCTCGCCCGCCCAAGCCCTGGCGCTGGGAAATCTATCGGGCCGGCAGAACCAGCCCGATCGAGCATTCGGAGACCTATTTCGAGACCGCCACGGAGGCCACGCGCGCCGGCAAGGCCGCGCTGAGCCTTCTGCTGAGCGAATATCAGCCCTGACTACTTGCTGTCGGCTTTCCCGAAGCCTGGGTATTTGTCCCCGTCCCAGAGCCGGCCGGGATTGGCGTTTTCCCAGCGCTGATTGCCCTCGAACTCGGACAAGACGCGCCTCACCGCTTCGGCTGTGGAATGCGCGCTGCCGTCCGTTCTTCTGTCGTTGATGACTTTGTGAAGGCGGCTGAGTTCTTTGGGACTCATCTTTTGCAGCACGATGCTGTCGCGCGGCACGCCTTGCTCGGTCAGATAGTCGTAATCGGAAGGCGACAGCAGAACGCCGAAATCCTGGGCAAGAACCGTGACCGGCGAAAAAGCCAAGAAAACGGCCATTGCGAAGCCCGCAAACGGCAAATGTCTCACAATAAGGTTGCCTGCTGTCGTGAGCGCGAACACTAGCGCAGATCAGACGATACGCCTAAGCCTTTCGGCTATTCACCCGGCCGCGCTGAGAACGCCGCGCGCGACGTGGCCCAAGACGATAGCGGCCACGTCCTTGGCAAAGGCATCCGCGAGCAGCGATTGCGGCCGATGCCGCGCGCTGAGCTGACGCGCGACGACGCGTAACCCCGGCTGTATTGGCCGGGCGATGAGGTTCGGCGGCAGCCCATCCAGCAGCGCGAAGCTGTCCATGATGGCGACGCCGGCTCCCGCCTTCACCAGCGCGAAGGCCGTCGCCGATTGCGTCACCTCCACCGCGATCTGCGGCCGCATGCGCGCGCGCTCGAACGCGCCCGCGATCAGCGCGCCGAGCGGCAGGCGGCGCGCAAAGGCGATCAGCGGCACGTCGTGCAGGTCGCGTAGGCGCACCGACTTCGAGGCGGCCAGCGCGTGCGTTTTCGGAATGACGCAGACAAGATCGGCGGCGCACAGGTCTTGCGCCACGGTCGCCGAGTCCCGCGTCGGGATCAGCACGAAGCCGAGATCGACGCGCCGATCAGCAACAAGGTCGACGACCTCGGTGTTCGGGATCGCCTGCACGATCACCGTTGCGCCAGGACGCGCGAGGCGGAACTTGGCGATGACGGCGGGCAGCAGATTGTTCGCCAGCGACGGCGCGGCCGCGAGCGTCACCATGCCGGTGCGGCCGTCGCGCAGATCGGCCGCCAGCCGCTGCACGCCATCGACCGCCAGGAACGCCTTCTCGATTTCGGGCAGCAGCGCCCGCGCCTCGGCGGTGGCGATGAGGCGGCCGCGGTCGCGCGTGAACAGGCGAAAGCCGAGCCTCTCCTCCACCTGCGCGAGCGTCTTGCTCACCGCCGGCTGCGAAACCCGCAGCAGGCGCGCCGCCTCGGTGACGGACCCCGCCTCGATCACACAGCGCACCACATCGAGATGCCGCAGGTTCGACTGCATAACCATTTGGTTATTGTTCCAGAGATTTTCGATATTTGACTTCATCACCCCCGGATTTGCAAGGTACGGCGCCAATCGCGGCCTCGCCGCCGCGCGCGGCCCAAAAACAAGAAGAGGCGCGGCATTGCGCCGAGCGGCCGGAGTGAAACCTGAAGTGAAAATCACGTCGATCGAAACGATCCATCTCAGCATTCCCTACGAGGCCGGCGGCGCCACGCGGATGATCGGCAGCAAGCCGATCACAAATCTGGAAATGCTCCTGCTGCGCGTCGACACCGACGCCGGCATCACCGGCTGGGGCGAAGCCTTCGGTCACGCCGTGTGCCGCGCGACGAAGACGACGCTCGACACGCTGGTCGCGCCCGCCTTCATCGGCCGCGATCCGACCGACATCGCCGGCCTCATGACGGAGATGAACCGCAACCTGCACATCTTCGGCCGTAACGGCTCGGTGGTCTATGCGCTGTCCGGCATCGACATCGCGCTGTGGGACATCGCCGGCAAGCGGAGCTTCCTGCCGCTGCACGAATTGTTCGGCGGCCGCAAGCGCACCGAGTTGCGCGCCTATGCGAGCCTGCGGCGCTACGGCGCTCCCGACGTCGTCGCAGCGAACTGCGCCAAGGCGGTCGAGCGCGGCTATCGCCACATCAAGATCCACGAGATCGACGTGCCGCAGGTCAAGGCAGCGCGCGAGGCGCTCGGCCCCGGCGTACCGCTGATGCTCGACACCAATTGCCCGTGGTCGGTGGCCGAGGCCATCGCCATGGCGGAGAAATTCCGCCCTTACGATCTCTATTGTATCGAAGAGCCGGTGTGGCCGCCGGAGGATCACGCCGGGCTCGCGCGCGTGCGCGCGTCAGGCGTGCGCACCTGCGCCGGCGAGAACGTCGCGGGGCTGCACGACTTCCGCCACATGTTCGAGGCGGGCGCCATCGACATCGCGCAGCCGAGCGTCACCAAGATCGGCGGCATCACCGAGATGCGCAAGATCATCGCGCTCGCCGAAGCCTTTGGCGTGACCTTCATGCCGCATTGCGGCTACTTCGGCCCCGGCTATCTCGCGAGCCTGCACATTGCGGCATCGCTTCAGGCCGACACGTTGTTCGAGCGTCTTTATCTGGATTTGGAAGCGAGCCCCTTCAGTCCCTGGACGGAACCGCAGGGCGGCGTGGTGATGGTGCCGCAAGGACCTGGGCTCGGCTGCGATCCCGACATGCAGGTCGTGGAGCGGTACCGAACGCACGCCCCGACCATCCTTCAGTGAAGCCAATAAAACGACGTAAACAATAGGGAAGAACGAAAGGGAGTTGATGATCATGGGTAAGCGACGGGCCTGGATTTGCGTGTTCCTCTTCACGCTGCAGGCGATCAATTACGCCGACCGCGTCTCGCTCTCGGTGGTGGCGAAGCCGATCGCCGCCGATCTCGCGCTGTCTCCCGTCGCCATGGGCTACCTGCTCTCGTCGTTCCTGTGGAGCTACCTGCTCTGCCTCATCCCCATGGGCATCCTCGTCGACCGCTATGGCACCAAGATCATCATCGGCGCCGGCATCGCAATCTGGTCGCTCGCCACCATCTTGACCGGCGGCGCCTGGAACGTCGGCACGCTCATCGCCATGCGCCTGGTCATGGGCCTCGGAGAGGCCTCCACGCATCCAGCGGGCGCGCGCGTCGTGCGCGAATGGATCCCCGCCTCCGAGCGCGGCATCGCCAACGCCATCTTCATCAGCGGCTCCTACGCCGGACCGGCGCTCGGCGCGATGCTCGCCGCCTGGATCAACGACATGGCCGGATGGCGTACCGCCTTCTTCGTGGTGGGCGCCATCGGCTTCCTCTGGCTGATCGCCTGGCTGGTCTGGTTCGGACGGCCCGAGACCGTGACCTGGCTGTCGGAGGAAGAGCGCGCCAAGATCATCCGCGAGCGCAATGCCGGAACGGCGGCCCTGAATGAACGCTCCAAGGCCTCGCAGATTTTGCGCCTGTTGCGGAAGCAGACCATGTGGGGGCTTGCGCTCACGCAATCCTGCGCCGTCTACACGCAGTATCTGTTCCTCACCTGGCTGCCGAATTATCTCCAGGCCACGAAACACCTCACCGTCCTCAAGACGGGCCTCTTCACGGCGGTCCCTTACGCCGCCGCCGTCGTGCTGATCATTCTGCTTGGCGTGATCTCGGACCGGCTGCTGCTGCGCGGCCGCGTGGCGACCGGCGGACGCCGCCTGGTCGTGGTCGGCTGCATGCTCGGCTCGTCGATCATCCTCGTCGCGCCGTGGGTCGACAACGTCGCGATCCTGCTCGCGCTCATCACGCTATCGCTCACCGGCATGGGCACCGCCGTCTCGTTCAACTTCGCTCTGCTCAACGATCTCTTGAAGAACCCGCAGGACGTCGGCAAGGCGATGAGCATTCTCGTCATCGGCGGCAACTCCTTTGGCGCGGCCGCGCCGATCGTCACCGGTTACGTCATCTCCGCCACCGGCAGCTACGACTGGGCTTTCGGCATCGCCGGCTTCTTCCTGATCGCCGGTTCCGTCATCGCCTTGACCATGACGCGGAACCCGGTCGACCTCAGCGAACCGGACCAAGACCGGCGCGATACCAGGGGTATGGCGTCAATGCCGATGGGACGGTAAGTCCTTCGTCCGCGAGCAGAGATTCTGCCGGGCGGCGCGAGTTTCGGCATCACGACATACAGGAGATGAGTTCATGGACTTGGGATTAAATGGAAAGCGCGCACTGGTCATGGGCGCGAGCGGTGGACTGGGCGGCGCCATCGCGCAGGCGCTCGCGGCCGAAGGAGCGCAGGTCATTGCCGCCGCGCGCTCGGTCGACAAGATCGAGCAGGCGCGGGCAGCGCTTCCCGCTACAGACCGCGACCGCTTTTCCGCCGCGCGTCTTGATCTCACCGACATCGTCTCGGTCGATGCGCTTGCCGATGCGATCCTGAAGGACGGCGGCGCCGACATCGTGATCGCGAACTCGGGCGGCCCGCCGCCGGGCGCCGCCGCCGCCATCACCCGCCAGCAGTGGATCGAACAGTTCGAGCCGATGGCGGCCAATCTCTTCCATCTGGTCGGCCGCCTGCTGCCGAAGATGCGCGAAAAGAAATGGGGACGCGTCGTCACCATCGCCTCCTCCGGCAT
>DATDMA010000213.1:0-13635 GCA_036519015.1 Pseudolabrys sp.
TTGCGATTGGTGTGGCCGATCGGGTGGATCGGCGTGAGGTAAAGCACGTCGAAGCCGAGCGCGGCGATCTCAGGCACGCGGGCGATGCAGTCGTCGAAGGTGCCGTGCTTGCCCGGTATGGTGCCCTGGCTGCGCGGCACCATCTCGTACCAAGCGCCGGCGCGGGCGCGCGGCCGCTCGGCGAGGAGCGGCACGATATGGGTGCTGGTGACGTCGGACCGCGTCTCGCTTTTCTCCATGGCCGCGGCGAGCGCCTCGTCGAGCAATGCGGCCGGATCGTTGCCGGCGGCGAAGGTGCGCGCGGCGCCTTCAACCACGCGCCTCGCCTCGCGCTCGTTCGGCATAAGCTCGATCAGGAGCTCATGTCCTTCGCGCGCGGTCAGCGAGACATCCTGTCCGGCCTTCTGCTTGAGCAGAAATTCCTTGCGCCAGGTCGCGTATGCGTCGGTCCAGGCTTCGATCGCGAACAGGTATGAGCCGGGCTCCGGCGGGGTGAAGCGTCCACGCCAACGGTCATTGTCGACGAGGCGCATGCGCTCCCGCCGCCACTCCGGCGCGTCCTCGGCGCGCCACAGCAACGCGGCGGCGAGGACATCGTGGCCGTCGCGAAATATATCCGCCCACACGTCAACGGATTCGCCCGCTATGCGTTTAACGGGGTACCGGCCGCAGTCGACGCTCGGAAAGAGATCCTCGATGCGGAAACGCGGACCTGTCGGATCGTTGGGGGAGATTTCCCATGCTTCATGGATGGATAAGCGCCTCATGCGGACAGCCGTGCGCTCCGTGGTTTGCTTCATGATGTTTGCGATCTTGAACCCTCGGGAGAGAACCGCAGGAAAAGGTGAAAGTTCCACTCAAACACGGTCTTTAGCTTGGTGCCGGAAACAAGGATAAGAATGTCACAATGCGTCAATTGACGGACAACAAGTTGGCAGAGGCCGCGCAGCGTTGGGGGATGGAGCCGGGCTACCACGATATTTTCGGCCACTGGCACACCCCGAATAGCGAGACGCTCACGCGCCTCATCACCGCCTTGTCGGGCGGACGTGATCATCCGCCGCATGTGGACATCGTGCCGCTGCCCGCGGAGCCGCAGCGCGCCTTCCAGGGTGATGGGCGGCGCCTATGGGCGCTCGGCGTGCAGCTCTATGCGGTGCGGTCGCACCGCAATTGGGGACACGGCGACTTCGGCGATCTACTGCGCCTCGTGGTGTTGGCGGGCGCATGCGGCGCCGGCGGCATCGGGTTGAACCCGCTGCACGCATTGTTTCTCGATCGGGCCGACCAGGCGAGCCCTTATGCGCCGAACAGCAGGCTCTATCTCAATCCGCTTTATATCGACGTCGCGGCCATAGCCGAGTTTCCCGGCCTTGCAGCGAGCGGCTTGGACAAGGAAGTCGCGGCGCTATGCGCCTGCGAGCTCATCGCTTACGCCCGCGTGGCAACTGTAAAGCTTGCCGGGCTGCGGCTCGCCTATGAGGGCTTCCGCGCCGGCGCCACCGCCGAGCGGCGCGCGGACTTCGAGGCCTACCGGGAAGAGCAAGGCGAGGCCCTGCTGCGCTTCGCTTGCTTCGAAGCCCTCCGGCAGAAGCATGCGCCGAAGCCATGGATGGAATGGCCGGCGCCCTGGCGTAGCCCGGATCGCGCTCAGCTCGAGGACTTCCGCCGCGCGCACCGCGAGGCGTGCGAGTTCCATGAGTTCGTCCAATGGGTCGCGGATCGCCAGTTGCAGGCGTGCAAAGACGAGGCGAACCGGCTCGGGATGCCGATCGGCCTCTATGTGGACCTCGCCGTCGGCATAAACCCGGACGGCGCCGACGCGTGGAGCCGGCAGGATGCCATCATGGCCGGCGTCTCGGTCGGTGCGCCGCCCGACGAATTCAATCGTGGGGGGCAGGATTGGGGACTGGCGCCGTTCAATCCGTTCACCGTGGCGGAGAACGACTTTGCGCCGATGCGTCAGTTGATGGAAGCGGTGATGCGCCATGCGGGTGCGATCCGCATCGATCACGTGCTCGGTCTCAACCGCATGTTCATGATCCCGCACGGCTGCGCGGCCACGGACGGCGCCTATGTCCGCTTTCCCTTCGAGCCGCTGTTGCGCGTCATCGCCGAGGAAAGCCATCGTTTCCAATGCATCGTGATCGGCGAGGACCTCGGCACCGTGCCGGAGGGCTTTCGCGAGGCGCTGGCGCGCTGGGGTCTGTGGACCTACCGGGTGATGATGTTCGAGCGCGAGGGTGATGGCCGTTTCCGTCCGCCCGAATGGTATCCGGCCGAAGCGCTGGCGACCTTCAACACCCACGACCTGCCGAGCTTCCGCGGCTGGATGGAATCGCACGACCTCCGCGTGAAGCGGGGCATCGGCGTCGATCCGGGCGAGACCGACGAGGCGCGCTCGTGGGGGCAGCAGATGCTGCGCACGATCCTCGGCGAGCGCGCGGCGGCGCATCCACCTGACAATATCGCGGCGGTGGCAGCCTTCCTCGGCGTCACGCCGACGCGGCTGGTCGTGATCGCGATCGAGGACATTCTGGGGGAGATCGACCAGATCAACATCCCGGCCACGATCGACGAGCATCCGAACTGGCAGCGAAGGCTCGCCGTGCCGCTCGAAGAGCTGGAGGACAATCCCGATCTCAAGCGGGTCGCGGACGCCTTCGCACAGGCCGGGCGAAGCGCCCGGCCGTGAGGCTCAATCCACTGGCACGCGCCAGATGTCGCGTGCGTAGTCGCTGATGGTGCGGTCGGACGAGAACCAGGCCATGCGCGCGGTGTTGAGGATGCTCTTGCGCCACCAGTCGGACGGTGTCTGCCAGAGCCGGTCGATGCCGCGCTGCGCCTCCCAATAGGCGTCGAAATCGGCGGCCACCATGAAGTGGTCGTAGTCCCTCAGCGTCTGCAGGATGGGCGCGTAGCGCCCGTGATCGTCGGGAGAGAACAGGCCGGACTGCAGGCACTCCACCACGGCCTGAAGCCGGGGCGAGGCCTCGATTGCGCCCGCGCCGAGGAAGCGCGCCTGTTGCTTCTCGGCGACCTCGTTGGCCGTCATGCCGAAAATGACGACATTGTCCGCGCCGACATGGTCCCGAATCTCGATATTGGCGCCGTCGAGCGTGCCGATCGTCAGCGCGCCGTTGAGCGCGAGCTTCATATTGCCGGTGCCGGAGGCCTCCAGGCCGGCGGTGGAAATCTGCTCGGACACATCGGCTGCCGGGATGATCTCCTCGGCGAGGCTGGCGCTATAGTTGGGGATGAACACGAGCTTGAGCCGATCGCGCACGACCGGGTCATGATTGATCACGCGGGCGACGTCGTTCGCCAGCTTGATGATCAGCTTGGCGCGGTCGTAGCTCGCCGCCGCTTTGCCGGCAAAGATCTTCACCCGCGGCACGAAGACGTCGTCCGGCCGCGCGCGCATCTCCTGATAGACCGCGATCGTCTCCAGGATGTTGAGCAGCTGCCGCTTGTATTCGTGGATGCGCTTGATGTGCACGTCGAACAGCGCGTGCGGGTCGATCTGTATACCGCTTGTGGTTTGCAGGAAGCTCGCGAGCCGCGCCTTGTTGGTCAGGCGCGCGTGCTGATAGCGATGCACGAAATCCGGGTTGTCGGCCGCCTGCTCGAGCTCCTTGAGACAGGCCGGCTCGTCGAGCACGCGTTCGCCCAGCGTATCGATCAGCAGATCGGTGAGGGTGCCGTTCGCCTCGTAGAGCCAGCGGCGGAAGGTGATGCCATTGGTCTTGTTGACGATGCGCGTCGGCGTGGTCTCGGCCAGGTCGTGGAAGAGCGTCGTGCGCAACAGCTCGGTATGCAAGTCGGAGACGCCGTTGACACAGCTTGAGCCGAGGAAGGCGAGATGCGCCATGCGCACGCTCTTCTCGCCGTTCTCGTGGATCAGCGAGACGTTGGCCAGAAACTCCGGATCGGTAAAGCCGCGCTTGCTCGTTTCCTGAAGATGGAACCAGTTGATCAGATAGATGATCTGCAAATGGCGTGGGAGCAGGCGCCCGAGCAGCTCTACCGGCCAGCTTTCCAGCGCTTCCGGCAGCAGCGTGTGATTGGTGTAGTTCAGAGTCGCCTTGGTGATCGTCCAGGCGTGCGACCAGGAATAGTCATGGTCGTCCACCAGGATGCGCATCAGCTCGGCGACGGCGATCGCCGGGTGCGTGTCGTTGAGCTGCACCGCCGCATGCTCGCCGAGGCTTTCGAGGCTGTCGAATTCGTCGATGTGGCGGCGGACCAGATCCTGCAACGACGCCGAGGTGAAGAAATACTCCTGCCGCAGGCGCAGCTCCTGGCCCTCAGGCGTGGCGTCGCTGGGATAGAGCACGCTCGATATCTCTTCGGCGCGCGCACGCGCGGCGGTCGCGCCGGCGTAATCGTCGCGATGGTAGGCCGCGAGTTGGATCGGATCGACCGCCCGAGCGGACCACAGGCGCAATGCGTTGACGTGACGGCCGCGCCAGCCGGCGATCGGCGTGTCGTAGGCCATGGCCAATACTTGCTCGGCCGGATACCAGATCGCGCGTGCGGTTGCGTCGTCACCGCCGAGATATTCAACCGAGCCGCCGAAGCCGATCGTATAGTGCGGTTCGGACCGTGCGAATTCCCACGGGTTGCCGCGCGCCAGCCAGTCGTCCGGCAGCTCGCGTTGCCAGCCATCCTGGAAGCGCTGCTCGAACAGGCCTTTCTCGTAGCGGATGCCGTAGCCGTAGGCCGGAATGCCGAGCGCCGACATGCTGTCCATGAAGCACGCGGCCAGCCGGCCCAGGCCGCCATTGCCGAGCGCGGCATCGGGCTCGACATGGCGCACCTCGTCGAAATCAACCCCGAGGCTCGCCAGCGCGGCTTTCACCGGCTCGACGAGGCGCAAGTTTGTCAGCGTGTCGAACAGCAGGCGGCCGATCAGAAATTCGATCGAAAGATAATAGACGCGCTTCTTCTTCAGCCGTCGCGTCTCAGCAAACGCCGGCATCCAGACGTCGACGATGCGATCGCGTACGGCGAGGGCGGTCGCCTGATACCAATCGTCGTTAGTCGCTGTCTCTTGACGCTTTCCCAGGTCGTACGTGAGTTTCAACCGGATTGCGTCCCGCAGTTCATCGATCTCGCGATCGGAGTGGGCGGACGGCTTGCGTTTGAGTTGCGGCATTACGGTCATTTCGGCTGTAACAGTCCGACGAGCTAAAGGCTCGCCGACTCTGGCCTTGGATCACGGCAGGTGAGTTCCATACGAGTCTCTCCGCGAATGATGACCTCACCACGCGGCATAGACAAATGCGCGTCAGTGGAAAAGTCAGACCATGGTGCTAGGGCGGTACACACAATGGCATTACTCCACTGTTGCAGCGCTACTGGGCGGTAATGTGTTGTGTATCCCGACAGCCGTTTAGGCTCAAAACCTCACGCGAACAATCGTTCCGCATTGCAGCATTGCAATGGCGTTCACGGCAATGGAACTTGGGCAAAGCGCAAGATTTATTGCAAACTCTTACAAGTTTATCACACGCCGATGGCCGTTTTGATGCGCCGCGCGCTCAGCGGTAAGTCGCGGATGCGCGCGCCGGTGGCGCTGAAAACAGCATTGGCAATCGCCGCGGCCATCGGGCCCTGGCCGGCTTCGCCGGTCCCGAGGAAACGTTCGCCGGGACGATCGATGATGTGTACGTCGACGCTCGCCGGCATCGCCGGGAAGCGCAGGATCGGATAGCTCGACCAGTCACGGCTGGTGATCCCGTTGCGATCGAACGTCACTTCTTCGTACAGCGACCAACTCGCCGACTGCACAATCGCGCCTTCGATCTGATTGCGGATGCCGTCGGGATTGACGGCCTGCCCGCTATCCACCGCGGTAACGACGCGGCCCAGTGTCACGTTGCCGGTCTCGCGTTCGACGTCGAGCTCCAGCGCGATCGCGCAATAGGCGGCGAGGTTCTTGTAGCGCGCGAAGGCAAAGCCGCGGCCGCGCCCGCGCGGAAGTTTGGCATTGGTCTCCCAACCGAATTCGTCGCGCACCTTCATGATCACATCGCGTGCGCGCGGATCGTCGAGATGACGCAGCCGGAATTCGACCGGATCGGCTTTCGCCGCGTCCGCCAGTTCGTCAATGAAGCTCTCGATCGAGAACACATTGTGATAGGCGCCCAGGCCGCGCATCGCAGAGACGCGCAGAGGCATTGCCGGAATGAAATGGCTGACCACGCGCGCGTTCGGCACGCGGTAGAGCGGAATGCCGTTGCGATCGCCGCCGCCCTCCGGCTGTGGGATCGGCTGCGGCGCCGGCTCGGGAAACGGTTGCGCCAGATAACGCGCGGCGAGGAGATTACCGGCCGGGCCGGCCGGCCGCATGTTGTGCGTGTTGCTCCACACGTCGTACTGCCATGAGACGATCTTGCCGCTATCGTCGAGCGACGCCGCGGCTTGTGAGATCATCAGCGGGGCAAACGGCTCCCAGCCGTGCTCGTCCTCGCGCATCCATTGCACGCGGATAGGACGTCCGGGTATAGCGCGCGCGATCAGCGCAGCGTCGGCGGCCACGTCGTCGGCGGCGTTGTGGCCGTAGCACCCGGAGCCTTCCACCTGGATGCAATGCACCTGTTCTTTCGGCACGTGCAGCATATCGGCGAGCGTATCGCGCAGCGGATAGACGCCCTGCGTATGCGTCCACACCGTCATCTTGCCGCCGTCGTAGAGCGCCACGGCGCAGGACGGGCCGATCGACCCGTGCGACTGATACGGGCGGTGATAGGTCGCGCGCAGCGCACGCACGCCCTGCTGGCCGGGCGCGCCTTGATTGAGGATGGTCGTGTCGTTGCTCGGCAACGCGCGGACATAGTCGTAGATCGTCGCCGGGTCGGGCAGGGTACCCGTCTGATCCCATTGCGCGTCCGCCGACAGCGCGTGTAGCGCTTGGATCGCCTGGAATTCGCCTTGCGCCGCAACCGCGAGGAAGCTTCCGTCGCGCACCACTTTCACCACGCCCGGCATTTTCTCGATCGCGCCGGTGTCGAGCTGCGTGAGCTTGGCGCCGTAATTCGGCGGCCGCACCACGCGTGCGTGCAGCATGCCGTCGGGGCGCATGTCCTGGACATACATCGGCGCGCCGGTGACTTTGCCCGGGATGTCCACGCGCGGCATCGACTTGCCGATCACTGTGAAGGTGCGCGGGTCTTTCAGCGGTGAGGTCGGCCCCGCCGGCCGGTGGAAGTCCTGGCCGGTGACGAGGTCTTTGTACGAAACACTGCGGCCGTCATCGGCCAATACCGCGCTGCTCTTGGCATGAAGCTGATTGGCGGGGAGATTGAGCCGCGTGGCGGCAAGCTCGATCAGGATACCGCGCACCTGCGCCGCGGCATTGAGGATCGCCGTGCCGCTGTCCTGCATGGAGTGGCTGCCGGCGGTGTAGCCTTCGTTCGGCGTGCGCTCAGTGTCGGCGGTAACAAGGGTGATCGCGTCCACATTGACGTCGAGCTCTTCCGCCGCGCATTGGATAAGCGCCGTACTGATGCCCTGGCCGAGCTCCGCCTTGCCGGTGAAGACGGTGACGCGGCCTTGGCCGTCCATCGCGATCCAGGAATCGAGCATCGGCGATGTCTTGAGGCTGCCGGGAAGCGGCGGCGTGCCCGGCGCCGCCGGCATGGCTCCTTCCTGCGCGACGGCGCCACTCGGCGCGACCGCGAAGCTGACGACGACGGCGCCGCCGGTCGCAAGAAACAGGCGGCGGGTGAGGGAAACTTGTGCCGGCGCGTTCATTTGCTGGCCTCATGAATGGGGTCGAGGCTTGCGGTCATCGCCTTGGCCGCGCGCCGCACCGCGCGCAGGATGCGCATCTGCGTGCCGCAGCGGCACAAGTTCGGCGCCATGTAGTCGCGGATCTGCGCTTCGGTCGGCGCGGCGTTGTGCTCGAGCAGGCCTTGCGCGCGCATCACCATCCCGGCGATGCAATAGCCGCATTGCGCGGCCTGTTCGTCGATGAAGGCGCGCTGCACCGGCCCTGGCTTGTCGGCGGTGCCGAGCCCTTCGACGGTGCGGATGTAGCGGCCCTCGAGCACCGAGATCGGCAGCAGACACGAGAACACCGGCTCATGATCGACCAGCACGGTGCAGGCGCCACACTGCCCGAGCCCGCAGCCGAATTTCGCGGCGTTGAGCTTGAGGTCGTCGCGGAGCACATAGAGCAGCGGCGTATGCGGATCCGCCTCGATCTGCTCGGGATTGCCGTTGATGTTGAGGACGATCATGGTGCCTCCATGGGCGGCGATGGCGTCTGCCGCAGCTTACTAACGGTGGCGGCCACGTCCGGCCAGGCCGACTGGCCGCTGAACTGGCTGCGGACGTAGGACGCAAGTGAGGCGATCTGTTGATCGGTGAGCGCGCCGGCAAAGCCCGGCATGATCGGGCCGCGGTCGCCGGGCAGAGGATGGATGCCGCCGAGCACGATGCGGATGAGATTGGTCGGGTCCGGCTCGTTCACCGGCGTGCTGAGGCCGAGCGAGATCGGCCGGGACACGGGCAGGGTGCCGCCGCTGTGGTGGCAACTCGCGCAGGCGCCCGCGAAAATCGCCGCGCCCGACGAGGCTTGCCTGGTTGCGGCGGAGCCGGTGGTCGCCGGTTCGGCGGACGGTTTCGCTGCGACGGTGATGTCGCGCGAGCGGGCGAAGTCGAGCGCCGCTTTCGTCCGCCGCTCGACCTCGGCCGGGTCCTGCGGCCCAGGCAGCGTGGAGACATAAGTGGCAATCGCGCGCAGGGCGCCGTCCGGCACGTTACGCAGGCTTTGCACGACGGGCTGCATCGGCCCGGCGGCAAAGCCATGCTGGTCGGCGAAGCCGTGGCGCAGATAGGCGTAGATCTGGTCGGCGTTCCACGGGACCGGCGCGGGGGAGTTCGCGTTGAGCGCCGGCGCCAGCCAGCCTTCGCCCATGCCGCCGCCAAAGTGGTCGTCGTTCTCGGCGCCGAACGCGTTGCGCGGCGTGTGACAGGCTCCGCAGTGGCCGAGACCCGTCACCAGATAGGCCCCGCGGTTCCATTCCGGACTCTGCTTCGGATCGGGCTGGAATACGCCGCGGGTGAGGAAGAGCAGCTTCCACCCGGCCGCGAACAGCCGCCAATTCAGCGGCGGCGAAAGCGCGAGCGGCCGGTTTGCCTGCTGCACCGGATCACGCGTCATCAGGAAGGCGTAAATCGCAGAGAGGTCGCTGTCGGTCGCCTTGGTGAAGTGATCGTAGGGAAAAGCCGGATAGAGATGATTGCCCGCGCGGTCGACCCCGGAGCGCATGGCGCGGCGGAAGGCTGCTTCCGACCATGCGCCGATGCCGGTCTGCGCATCGGGGGTGATGTTCGGCCCGTAGATCGTGCCGAACGGCGTCGTCAGCGGGAAGCCGCCCGCGTAAGGCTTGCCGCCGGTTTGTGTATGGCAGACGGCACAGTCGCCGATTGCGGCGAGCTGCGCGCCTTTGGCAACGATCCCGGGATCGAAGGAGGCGGCCGAGGGATTGGCCGGGGGGATTTCACTGTTCCACGCCCAGGCGTAGAAAGCACCGAAGCCGATGGCAATGACGGCGACAACGGCAGCCAGAAGGCGCCCGATCATCAGTATGGATCCGAAATGAACATGACCATAGCGGCCGCGTAGCGCCCCCGCGCGGCCCTCTCGCATAACCACCGGCAGCCGCGCAAGTTCCAGCGCGTGGAACCGCCTCGACGAACGGCTAAGTCTAAGCGCCTAAGCGATTGGCCTCTGGCAGTACTACCACGCGAAGAAATTGTGGGAGTCCGCGGACACAGCGTTGCGCTCGCCGCGCCCGATCAGCGGCGAACCAAGGACGTGCTCCGGCGGTGCGCCGACGATGGCGCTGAAATCGTTGATGAGATGTGCCTGGTCGGCGAAGCCGCAGCTGCAGGCGATGTCCGCCCAGGTCGATCCACGGCCGCGCGACATCAGGGCCTTTTCAATGCGGGCCATCCTGGCGAACTGTTTGGGACTCGTCCCGAACATCGTCTGAAATCTTCGGGATAGATGCCGTTCGCTGATGTCCAGCGTCGACGCAAGTTGTCGGACCCGCAAACCGGGGCAACGGCGCAGCAGCGCAGCGGCCCGGCAGACAAGAAGGTCCGGCTCGCGCTGGCTTTTCTTTGTCCCCAGAAAACGCAGCACACTGGCAACCCGCTCGGCGCTGTTCGGAGCCTCCCGCACCCTCTCCTCCAGCAAAGAGACGTCCGTGGCACCGAAAAGATCGCTGAGACTGATCTTCGTATTCGCAAAGCACTGCATGCGCTCGCCTAGAATATAGGCCGCCGATTCGG
The DNA here is from genome assembly GCA_036519015.1 of Pseudolabrys sp. GTDB lineage: Bacteria > Pseudomonadota > Alphaproteobacteria > Rhizobiales > Xanthobacteraceae > Pseudolabrys. Next base: position 10,309 of record DATDMA010000213.1, read on the forward strand.
GCACAAGCCGCACGATGACCATGCCGATGGCATCGCTAGGCCGTATCGTAACCACGCCTGTTTGGACCTTGGTCGCAAGATGACGATAGCGCACGTGGGGATTGCTGACGCCGCCGAATTCCCACGTTGACGCGACCGGTATGCGGTATTGCACGATCACATAAGGATAGATGTTCGGCAGCACCTTGATGCAAAGGTCGCGTGCGATGTCGCCATCCGGAACGTCCCAGTCAGCAACGGCATCGACAATATTTGACAGGGCGGAAGACTGCTCTCTGATGCTTTTGTATACGAGGGAGCCGATCGGCGACGATCCGATGGTTTCTATCTCTCGCGTCGGTAAAGCCATGCACGCCTCCTGATGTCGTCACGGAATGGCTGAAGCGAGCCGCCAACGGCGACCAAGGCCAATTTTCACAATATCAAATCTGGATGCCGTCCGACATCGGCAGAATTGCTTCCAAAAGAGAATTATTGCGCGAAATCGCGCCTTCATGACCCGTTCTGCGCACGAGTCCGTTTCTTGCAATTCGATTGCCGCTCCACTCGGTAACCTGCGTCCGAATGTGTGGCGTAGCCACCGATGCCAAGTTCAGGACCACCGCGGCGAGGCCGTGGTCGTTGCTCTGAGCTTTTGGAAGGAAAACGAACTTGTACGCGGATACAATTGCTCCTCAACCGAAGCAGCCTCAGCCAGACATGGCTCTGAGGCAGGATCACACCGAACCCGGTCTGCGACCCAGCCCCGCGGTCAATGTGCTTCTTGTCGATCGTGACATCGCAACACGGACCAGGGTGGCCAATTATCTTCAGGACCACGGCCTGTCCGTTGCCGCGGTCTCAAGCCCGCAAGAAGCGTTGCGCGAGTTCGCGATAAGAGAGCAGAATCTGGTCATACTTAATCTCGAGCCTGACAATGAATGCGGTCTCGATTTGCTCCGCAGCTTGCGATCGTTTTGCGAAGCTCCGATCATCATCACGGTCGCCAATAGCTACGATGAAATCGATTGCGTAGTCACATTGGAGCTGGGCGCCGATGATTGCCTTGCGAGGCCGGTCGGCCTGCGGGAACTCCTGGCTCGAATTCGCGCCATCCTGCGCCGCTGGGATGCCGCGCACCCTGCGCCTGCGCGAAGTCCGGACCGAAGCGGTTATCGGTTCGGCGGATGGCAGCTCTGCCGGCGGGCACGAAAACTGACGGACCCCAATGGGAATCCGGTGCCTCTCACCAAAGGCGAATATGCCGTGTTGGTCGCGTTTCTCGATGCGCCACAACGGCCGCTCACGCGCGAGCACCTGTTGCACGCGACCGACGTGCATGAAGACATTTTCGACCGCAGCATCGACGTGAGAGTTCTGCGGCTGCGGCGGAAGCTGCAAATCAACCCGAGCGCACCTCACGTCATCCGGACCGAGCGGGGCGTCGGTTACATCTTCAACTTACCGGTGGAGCGCTGTAATGAACTCCGCAATTCAGCACTCTAGGCAGCCCCGCAGGTATGAACGGCTAGCGGCCCTGATACGCCGGTGTATGCACGATCAGGCCGTCGAGCGCTTCGGTCACCTTGATCTGGCACGCCAGCCGCGACGTCGGCTTCACCTCGAAGGCGGAGTCGAGCATGTCGTTCTCCTCGGACGAGGGCAGGCCGACGATGGGGCTCCAGGTGTCGTCGACATGCACAAGGCATGTGGCGCAAGTGCAGGACCCGCCGCATTCGGCGACGATGCTGCCGACATCGTTGCGCATGGCGGTTTCCATCACGGTCGAGCCGAGCTCGGCATCGACCGTGTGCTTGGTGCCGTCATGTTCGATGAAGGTGATCTTCGGCATGGTGGACATACTCAAGCGACGCCGAGCTTCTTCTGCAGGCTGGTGGACGAAGTCGTGTATTGGAACACCAGCCGCTTGTCCGGATAGACGTAGTGGTGCGCCTTCTGCGCCATCAGGGCGCCTTCGTGGAAGCCTGAGAGGATAAGCTTCAGCTTGCCCGGATAGGTGTTGATGTCGCCGATGGCGAAGATCCCGGGGACGTTGGTCTCGAACGTGCCGGTATCGACAGGGATCAGTTCGTCCTCCATTGCGATGCCCCAATCGGCGACCGGGCCGAGCTTCATGGTCAGGCCGAAGAAGGGCAGCATGGCGTCGCATTCGATGCGCGCGATGGTGCCGTCATTGCCTTTGATCGATGCAGCGGCAAGCTGGCCGTCGGCGCCTTCCAGTCCGGTCACCTGGCCGATCTTCAAGTCCATGTCGCCGGACGCGACCAGCGCGCGCATCTTGTTGACGCTGTCGGGCGCGCCACGGAAGTCGTCGCGCCGGTGGATGAGTGTCAGGCGCTTGGCGAGCGGGTGGAGGTTGAGCGTCCAGTCGAGCGCAGAGTCGCCGCCACCGACGATCACCAGCCGCTTGTCGCGGAATGCGTCCATCTTGCGCACGGCATAGTGTACCGACTTGTTCTCGTAGGGCTCGATGCCGTTGATCGGCGGGCGCTTGGGCTGGAACGAGCCGCCGCCCGCGGCGATTACCACGGCTTTCACCTCGAACACTTTGGCGTTGTCGGTCGAGACGCGGAAATTGGAATCGCCGAGCTTCTCGACGGTCGTGACCATCTCGCCGAGATGGAAGGTTGGATGGAACGGCTTGATCTGCTCCATCAGCGCTTCGGTGAGCCCATGGCCGGTGATGATCGGGATGCCGGGAATGTCGTAGATCGGCTTCTCCGGATAGAGCTCGGCGCATTGGCCGCCGACCTTATCGAGGATGTCGACGAGGTGCGCCTTGATGTCGAGCAATCCGAGCTCGAACACCGCGAACAGCCCGATGGGCCCCGCGCCGATGATGAGAACGTCTGTCTTGATCGTCTCGGTCATAAGTCGTCCCGGCCCCGGCCGGCTCCTGGGTTACGCCAATTTGCGGGTCATGCGATTATCGGGAACAGCGATCATGTGCACCAATTCCGCCACGTTCTGCTCCGGCGTCTTGCCCGAGGTGGAGAGCGTGGCCTCCGCTTTGGCGTAAAGCGGCTCGCGGCTCCTGAGGATGGACAGCAAGTCTTGCATGGCGCGGGCGCTCTTGGCCATCGGGCGCATGTCGCCCTGCGCCATCACGCGCCGCATGTGCTCCTCAGGCTCGGCCCGCACCCACACCGTGAAGCAGGAGGCGAGCAAAAGTTCGAGGGTGCCGGGCTCGGTGACGATGCTGCCGCTGGTGGCGATGACGAAGCTTTGGTGCTGGCGCAGCACCTCGTCCAGCGCTTCGCGTTCGGCCCGGCGGAAGGTCTCCTGGCCGAACATATCGAAGATCTCGCTCAACGTCGCCCCGCTGCG
>DATDMA010000214.1:0-6053 GCA_036519015.1 Pseudolabrys sp.
CACGCCGCCGGCGACTTTGAGCGCCTCGGGATGCGGCATGGCGATGACGTTGTAGCCGGAATCGACGAAGTGGATTTCGCCGGTGACGCCGGTCGACAAATCCGAAAGCAGATAGAGCCCGGCGCCGCCGAGCTCTTCCAACGTCACGCCGCGGCCGAGCGGCGAATACTTCTGCTGAAACGCGAACATGTAGCGCGCATCGGTGATGCCGGCGCCGGCGAGCGTGCGGATGGGACCAGCCGAGATCGCGTTGACGCGGATCTTCTGCTGCCCGAAATCCACCGCAAGATAGCGCACCGAGGCTTCCAGCGCCGCCTTGGCCACGCCCATCACATTGTAGTTCGGCATGGCGCGGTCGCCGCCGTTATAGGTCAGCGTCACCATCGCGCCGCCGTTCGGCATCAGCGCCGCGGCGCGCTTCGCCGCCTCGGTGAAGGCGTAGCAGGAGATCACCATGGTGCGGAGGAAGTTCTCGCGCGTGGACTCTGCATAGCGGCCTTTCAGCTCCGACTTGTCGGAGAAGGCGACCGCGTGCACCAGGAAATCGATTCCGCCCCATTTCGTCTTCGCAGCGTCGAACACCGCGTCCACCGTGGCGATGTCTTCCACATCGCACGGCATCACCAAGGACGAGCCGACCGATTCGGCCAGCGGCTTCACGCGCTTGGCCAGCGCATCGCCCTGATAGGTGAAGCCGAGTTCGGCGCCGTGCGCGGCCAGCGTCTTGGCGATGCCCCAGGCGATCGAGTGGTCGTTGGCCACCCCCATCACCAGCCCGCGTTTTCCGTTCATCAAGCCAGGCATGTCTTTCCTCGACGTTTCCGCTCGCTCCGCTCATTCCCGCGCAAGCGGGAATCCAGAGCAACACGGTAATTCAGTAAAAAGCTGGGTCCCCGCTTTCACGGGGACGAACGGACGGCGTTACGCATCCAGCCGCTTGAACACCAACGATGCGTTGGTGCCGCCGAAGCCGAACGAATTCGACAGCACGGCGCCGAGCGTAACGTTATCCTTGCGCTCGCGCGCGATCGGCATGTCCGCGAAGGCCGGATCGAGGTTCTGAATGTTGGCGCTCTCACAGATGAAGCCGTTGTTCATCATCAGCAGCGAGTAGATCGCCTCCTGCACGCCGGCGGCGCCGAGCGAATGGCCGGTGAGCGACTTGGTCGCCGAGATCGGCGGGCACTCCGCGCCGAACACGGCGCGGATCGCCTCGATCTCCTTGAGATCGCCGATCGGCGTCGCGGTGGCGTGCGGATTGATGTAGTCGATCGGCGCCTTCACGGTCTCGAGCGCGATCCTCATGCAGCGCGCCGCGCCTTCGCCCGATGGCGCGACCATGTCGTAGCCATCCGACGTGGCACCGTAGCCGGCCAACTCTGCATAGATCTTGGCGCCGCGCGCCTTGGCATGTTCGAGTTCTTCCAGCACCAGCACGCCGGCGCCGCCGGCGATGACGAAGCCGTCGCGGTCCTTGTCATAGGCGCGCGAGGCGGTTTGCGGCTTGTCGTTGTATTTCGTCGACATCGCGCCCATGGCGTCGAACAAATTCGACATCGTCCAGCTCAGCTCTTCCGAGCCGCCGGCGAAGACCATGTCCTGCTTGCCCCACTGGATCAGCTCGGCGCCGTTGCCGATGCAGTGATTGGAGGTCGCGCAGGCCGACGAGATCGAATAGTTCACGCCCCTGATCTTGAACCAAGTGGCGAGCGTCGCCGACGGGCTCGACGACATCGCCTTTGGCACCGCGAAAGGGCCGATTCGCTTCGGTGAGCCCTTCTCGCGGGTGATGTCAGCCGCTTCGACGATCGTTACGGTCGAAGGGCCGCCGGCGCCCATGACGATGCCGGTGCGCTCGTTGGAGATGTCCTTCTCCTCGACGCCGGAATCGCGGATCGCCTGCTCCATGGCGACGTGGTTCCAAGCCGAGCCTTGGCTCAGAAAGCGCATCGCGCGCCGGTCCACCGAACCTGTCGGATCGAGTGTCGGCATGCCTTGCACCTGGCAGCGGAACCCGTGCTTGGCGAATTCCTCGGCGTGCGTGATGCCGGACCTGGCCTCGCGCAGACTGGCGAGGACTTCCTGCGTATTGTTGCCGATGGACGAGACGATGCCCATTCCGGTGACGACGACGCGCCGCATAGTCGAAAGTCCCTTATTTCCGCGGGGAATTGCTGCCGTTTCGGCCACAGATTGACCGGACGAACCGATTGCGCAAGCCCTCGCCGCAACTCGCCCCCGTGCCGCGCCTCGCGGCCGGCGATTGCTTCATGTCACTCTCAGGCGCCGCTCGGCTGCAGCGCTTCATCCTGCTTGAAGAGGCCGACCTTGAGATCGCTCGCCCGGTAGATGACGTTGCCATCGGCGGACAGCCAGCCGTCGGCGATACCGAGCACGAGCTTGGACCGCATCACCCGCTTGAAATCGACGCCGTAGACGACCTTTTTCACTGACGGCAGCACCTGTCCGGAGAATTTCACCTCGCCAAGCCCGAGCGCGCGGCCTTTGCCGGGCGCGCCGAGCCAACCGAGGAAGAAACCGACCATCTGCCACAGCGCATCCAGCCCCAGGCAGCCCGGCATCACCGGATCCCCCTTGAAGTGGCAGAGGAAGAACCAGAGGTCCGGCTTCACGTCGAGCTCGGCCCGGAGCATGCCCTTACCGTGTTCCCCGCCCTGTTCCGAGATTTCGGAAATGCGGTCGAACATGAGCATCGGCGGTAGCGGCAACTGCGCGTTGCCGGGTCCGAAGAGCTCGCCGCGGCCACAGGCCAACAGATCTTCGTAGTCGAAGCTATGACGTCGATTGTCCATATTTGTTGTGTTTGTGTTTGTCGTGTCCCCGGTGAGGGGGCTTGCCTGTAATCCCATAAGGCGAATTCCTAACACACCAAGCCTAGCGGGCAAAGGTGGCGCCAAAGCGCCCCCCCGGATAAGTTTCCTGCCTCGGGACGCGACAAATTGGCCCTCAGGCAATTGCGAGGGAGTTGCATGAAGGGGCCCGCTTCGTATATGTTGCACTTGAAACGGTTTTGCCGGTCTTTGTTGGGACTGGCCGATTGGGCGTACCGATGACCGAAACGCGTATCGTGGCATTTTCGTCCACCGCCGACGCCGGGGAGGCCGAGAAATCGCCGCTCACGGGATGTCCGTGGCACGATGTGAAGTCGATGCTGCGCCAGGTCGGTCTGCGGCCTACCCGCCAGCGCATGGCGCTCGGCTGGATCCTGTTCGGCAAGGGCGACCGCCACCTCACCGCCGAAATGCTCTACGAGGAAGCGACCCGCGCCAAAGTTCCGGTGTCGCTGGCCACCATCTACAACACCCTGCACCAGTTCACCGAAGTCGGCCTGCTGCGTCAGGTCGCGGTGGACGGTTCCAAGGCCTATTTCGACACCAACGCCTCCGCCCATCACCACTTTTTCGTCGAGGGCGAGGATGAGCTGCTCGACATTCCGGGCGCCGAGGTACTGGTCGGCAAGACCCCCACACCGCCGGAAGGCTACGAGATCGCGCGGGTGGATGTGGTCGTGCGGCTGCGCCGGAAGAGCTGATCTCCAAGCACAACTTTTTTGTTTGTCGTAGCCGGGCTTGACCCGGCCATCTCGCTTGGGGGAGCACTTTGCCCGCCTTATCGAGATCGCTGGGACAAGCCCGGCGATGACAAGCCGAGACGTTCAGGGCGAATGCCCTACTCCACCTTCTCGTTCGGATAGGCCCCCCACAAACGATCCTGGGGAATCCATCCGTTGAAGTTCTTGCCGGCGATCTCGCACCATGCGCCGTCGCAGGACTTGAGCGAGGCCTGCACGCCCGATTGCAGGCGCGCCACCACGGCGGATTGGGCGTCGCGACTCACGTAGAGCGGCACCAGCTCGGTATTAAGCTTCGGCACCACCACCGCCGTGCGCTTGCCCGACAGCAGCGAGTGATAAACCCAGCCTTCCGACCCTTCCCAATCGCGGATGCGGCGCCAGTTCTCGAACTCGGCGGTGACCTCCACCGGCATGCCGGCACGGGTGTAGACCCAGCGCACGTCCTGGTCCTTGTTAGGGCCGCCGCGCACGTTCACCCGGTCCGACTTGAGGCTGACGAAGCGCGGAACCGGCAGGCCGCTCACCGCGCCGGTCGAGAGCGCAGCGTCGGTGCCCGCCGCCCGGACAGGCGCGGTCGCAAGCATCAGATGCACCGAGGCCGCCACTGCGGCCACGATCAAAACGAGGCCCGCGGCCCGAAAGCTTTGTCTTGTCACTGCCATCTGATAGGAAAAGTACAGATTTCCGTTGCCTGCGGGTGCGGTGCACACAGTGTGGGCGAGTACGGTTAAAGAGGGCTGAATCGGCGTTTGTTAGGCGGCACTATTGTCAGCCGACAGAGCCGCAGAAGAGGGCACATGCCGAAGGGCAAGAAGCCGCTGGTCATCGTCACACGCAAGCTGCCCGACACTGTCGAGCTGCGCATGCGGGAACTTTTCGACGCGCGTCTCAACCTTGAAGACAAGCCGATGACACCGGCTCAGCTCGCCGAGGCGGTACGGACCGCCGACGTGCTGGTGCCGACCGTCACGGACCGCATCGATGCCTCGGTGCTCAGCAAGGCGGGGGAGCAACTCAAGCTCATCGCCAATTTCGGCAACGGCGTCGACAATATCGACGTCGCGACCGCGGTTCAGCGCGGCATCACAGTGACCAACACGCCCGGCGTGCTCACCGAAGACACCGCCGACATGACCATGGCGCTTATTCTCGCTGTGCCGCGACGGCTGGTCGAAGGCGCGCAAGTGCTGACCGCCGACAAGGATTGGACCGGCTGGAGCCCGACCTGGATGCTCGGCCACCGCATCTGGGGCAAACGCCTCGGCATCATCGGCATGGGCCGCATCGGTCAGGCGGTGGCGCGCCGCGCGCGCGCCTTCGGCCTGCAGATCCACTATCACAATCGCCGCAAGGTGGCGCCGAAGATCGAGGAAGAACTCGACGCGACCTATTGGGAGAGCCTCGACCAGATGCTCGCCCGCATGGACATCGTGTCGGTGAACTGTCCGCACACGCCGGCGACTTATCATTTGCTTTCGGCGCGACGGCTGAAGCTGCTGCGGCCGGAGACCTACATCGTCAACACGTCGCGTGGCGAGGTGATCGACGAGAACGCGCTCGCGCGCCTGCTGGAGACGGGCGACATCGGCGGCGCCGGCCTCGACGTGTTCGAGCACGAGCCGGCGGTGAATCCGAAGCTGGTCAAGCTCGCGCGCGCGGGCAAGGTGGTGGTGCTGCCGCACATGGGCTCGGCCACCTTGGAAGGCCGCGTCGACATGGGCGAGAAAGTGATCATCAACATCCGCACCTTCATGGACGGGCACCGGCCGCCGGATCGCGTGCTGCCAAGTATGTTGTGATGTGCTCGTGTCCCGGACGCGGTGCAGCGCGGAGCGTAAGCGTAGCGGTGCGCCGCTGATCCGGGACCCAGCTTACTTGCTTATTCTCTAATCGAGGTCCCGGTTCTGCAGCGCATCACTTCGCTGCGCTCGTGCTGCGCTGCGCCCGGGACACGCGTCAGTAGCCTCCCGACAAATCCTTGATCGTCGGCGTCTTACCCGTGAGCGGATTGTCCGGGTCCCATGCATAGTTCAGCGTCTCGAATCGCATCGCGCGCGCGTCGATCATCAACAGCCGGCCGACGAGCCCTTCGCCGAAACCGACGATCTCGCGGATCACCTCGAGCGCCATCAGCGAACCGAGAATGCCCGGAAGGGCGCCGAGCACGCCGGCTTCGGCGCAGGCCGGCACCGAGCCCGCCGGCGGCGGCTCGGGACACAGACAACGATAGGTCGGATTGCGCTCGCCGTCGGCGCGCTGCTCGTGCGCGCGGATTGAGGTGAGCGAGCCGTCGAAGGCGCCGATGGCGGCGGTGATCAGCGGCTTCTTTGCGAAGTAGCACGCATCGGAGACGAGATAGCGCGTGGCGAAGTTGTCCGAGCCGTCGGCGACGATGTCGTAGCGCGAGATGAGATCGAGCGCGTTGGACGCCGTGAGCCGCGCGTTGTGCGTCTCCACC
>DATDMA010000215.1:0-3388 GCA_036519015.1 Pseudolabrys sp.
TCACGTATTTGGTGGCGACACGCATCTTGCGGTCGTGGCGCAGGCGAAACGCGGTCGCGACGTCGTCGAGGTCGGCCATGCCGCGCACGTCGATCCAGGCCTGCGGCACTGCGACGACCACGTTCGCAAAGCCGAAGCCGAGCCCTTCGATCAGCACCACGCGCTTGTCGGCGTCCGGCATCTGCTCGCGCACCAGGTCTTCGCCGGTGACGCCGAGATGCACCGCGCCCAGTGCAAGCTGCGTCGTGATCTCAGACGCCGAAAGGTAAGCAACCTCGACGCCGTCGAGCCCGGCGATGGCGCCGCGATAGTCGCGCGCGCCGCGCGGCTTGATCAGCGAAAGCCCGGAGCGCGCAAAGAAGGCTTCGGCGTTTTCCTGCAGCCGGCCCTTGGCCGGCACGGCGAGAACCAGAGGACCGCTCATGCCGCGCCTCCATAGACCGCGAGGCGTTCGATCCACACCGCGAAGCCGATCGCGGGGATCGGCTCCGGACTGCCGAGTCGCGTGAGCAGGCCGTCGTAACGGCCGCCCGCGACCAGCGGATCGCCGGTGCGGCCGGAGTCGGTCAGCTCGAAGACGAAGCCGGTGTAGTAATCGAAGCCGCGGCCGAAGGCGGTCGAGAAGCGCACGCGCTTGAGGTCGATGCCCTGCGCGGCGAGGAAGCCGGTGCGGCTCTCGAACAGGTCGAGCGCGGGGGCCAGCGCGGACGCCATGTTGCCGTCGGCGGCGAGCGCGCGCAGCTCGGCGGCGCACTCGTCGGGATCGCCCTGGATCGCGAGGAAGCGCTCGATGATCGCGCGCACCTCGCCGGGCAGCTTGGCGCTGGCGCCCAGCGCCGACTGCTCGAGGAACCTGTCGGCGATTTCGGCGACCGAGCGCCCGCCGACGGCGTTGATGCCGGCGATCGAGAGGAGGTCGGTGACCAGCGCGTGCGCGCCCTTCGGATCGGAGCCGGCGAGCGCCGCCAGCACGCCCTGATATTCCGGGCGCGCATTGCTGCCCCCGAGCAGCAGGCGGTCGAGGTCCTGCGCCAGGTTGGTCTTGCGGTTGAAGTCCTTGATCAGCCGCCGCTTCCAGGCCGGCGGCAGGTCGAGCGCGGCGATGAGGTCGCAAAACAGCGCGACGTCGCCGATCTGGATGTCGGGCTCGGCGAGGCCGTAATGCGCGGTCGCTTCCAGGCCCAGGGCGAGCACCTCAGCGTCCGCGGCCGCCTTGTCCGCGCGGCCAAAGCTCTCGACGCCGGCCTGGAGGAATTCGGCCGGCTGGTCGAGCCGATGGCGGAAGACCGGACCGAGGTAGCAGAAGCCGGCCGGCCGTCCAGCGGCGGCCGAGGCCAGGTAGTCGCGCGAGACCGGAATCGTCAGGTCGGGCCGAAGGCAGAACTCGCCGCCGCCGGGGGCGGTGGTGAGGTACATGCGCTTGCGGATGTCCTCGCCCGAGAGGTCGAGGAACGGCTCCGCCGGCTGGAGGATGGCGGGTGCGACCTTGGCATAGCCGGCACGCTCATAGGAGGCGACCAGCGCCTCCGCCCGCGCATCGGCGCCCTTCGCCTGGGTTGTCACGCTCGCGTCCATGCCTCGTCCCGTCGTCGTCGGCCCACCCGGCCGTTTGCGCGGGCGCTTTAGCACGGCAGGTCTAAACATTCGACGCCGTTTCTCCGCCGGCCTTAACGGCCCCGCGCGGCAAGCGACTGGCGTCGTTAATGAATTCCCCCGTGGGAGGCGGGCAAGGGCGATAAATAACGGAAATAGTGTCATTTTTGACCGGAATGGCGGGGGTGGAGGTAAGACAATATCAATTCAACCGGGTTTGACTGGCACTGGTTGGAGACATGACCATGACGCAGCCGGTGCCGCGCTCACTCGTCGAGGCCTTCTACCGGGCCTATGCAACGCGTGACGTCGAGAAGATCGAGCCATTCCTGGCCGAGGATGTCGAATGGACCATCAGCGGTCCGGTCGGCGTGCTCAGCTTCTGCGGCACCTGTCACGGCAAGGCGGCGGTCCTCGACCTGATTGCCAACAAGGTGCCGGCGGTCTTCCGGGTCTTCAGCTTCGTGCCTGAACATACGCTGGTCGACGGCGACCGCGCGTCGATGCTCAGCCGGCTGGCGGCGCGGAGCAGCGACGATGGCAGGGTGATCAGCTACCGCGTCGCAAATTTCTTCCGTTTCCGCGACGGCAAGGTGGTGGAGAACCGCTCCCTCCTCGACAGCTTCGACGCGGTGGAGCAGGTGCTCGGCCATCCGCTGGCGGTCAACAGCGTGGAGCCCGTTGCCGACGGCGACCTGATGGAGGTCGTCGATGAAGGCGACCTGGTGGTCGCCGTCTGAAGGGCCTCTCGCGGCCCGCCGATATTTCAGCAAATGAGCTAGCGCGCATCGGCGCCCGGCATCGCCTCGGCATCGGTCGGGGCGAGCGGCGGTGCAGTGTCCTGAGCGGGCGTTGCGGCGGGAACAGTCGGCGGGGAGGGCTCCCGCGCCGCGACCGGCGGCGTCAAGTGGGAACCTGTGTGGCGCTGCATCGCCTGCGGCACCGGGTAGCACCAACGGTCTACCATGAAGAACCTCCCGCGCATTTTTGGTTTGCGCACCAAACGCGGGAGGAGCGGGATCGTTCCGCGTACATTGTCATTTTGCCCGACGGCTTCACAGCGGCGCTGCACTGCGCAACGCGCCGCAACAAAGCGCAGCGCGCTTAATGTTCTGTGACGGTCGCGCGACTGAATCTTGAATTTTACGCCGGGCGCAGGCCGCGGCGCACGAGCAGATCGCGCACGGCCTCGACGAGCTGGCCCTCGGGCACGGCGAACTGCGCCTCGGCCTGCTTCTTCAAGTAGTCGTCGCGCTCTTTCGACAGGCCGGCGATCTCGGCGCCGAGGATCAGATCCTTGATCTGCACCTCGCCGCGAGCCTTCTCGTCGCCGCCCTGGATGACGGCGCAAGGGGAGCCGCGCTTGTCGGCGTATTTGAGCTGGTTGCCGAAGTTTTTCGGGTTGCCGAGATAAAGTTCGGCGCGGATGCCGGCGTTGCGCAGCGCCGACACCATGCGCTGATAATCCGCGACGCGGTCGCGGTCGAACACGGTGACGACCACGGGGCCGGGCTCCGGCTTGGACGAATTCTTACCGAGCGCGGTGAGGGCGGCTTGAAGCCGCGAGACGCCGATGGAGAAGCCGGTCGCCGGCACCGGCTCACCGCGGAAGCGGGAGACCAGGCCGTCGTAACGCCCGCCGCCGCCGACCGAGCCGAATCGCACCGGGCGGCCCTTCTCGTCGGCGATCTCGAAGGTGAGCTCAACTTCGTAGACCGGGCCCGTGTAGTACTCGAGCCCACGCACTACCGAGGTATCGATGCGCACGCGGCCATCGTCATAGCCGCTTGCCGTG
>DATDMA010000216.1:0-2694 GCA_036519015.1 Pseudolabrys sp.
ACCTGCCCGATACGCTGCGCGCGAACGTGCTCGGCGTGCAGGCCTGGATCGCGTCGGCGTTCTATCTCTTCATCCTCGTGACCTCGAATCCGTTCCTGCGCATCGCCCAGGCGCCGGCGGAGGGCCGCGACCTCAATCCGATCCTTCAGGACCTAGGCCTCGCGATCCATCCGCCGCTGCTCTATCTCGGCTACGTCGGATTTTCGATCTCGTTCTCGTTTGCGGTTGCAGCGCTGATCGAAGGTCGCATCGATGCCGCCTGGGCGCGCTGGGTGCGGCCGTGGACGCTCGCCGCCTGGATGTGCCTGACCCTCGGCATCGCGATGGGCTCGTCCTGGGCCTATTACACGCTCGGCTGGGGCGGCGTCTGGTGCTGGGATCCGGTGGAGAACGCGTCGCTGAGGCCGTGGCTCTCCGGCACCGCGCTCCTGCATTCCGCCGTGGTGATGGAAAAGCGCAATGCGCTGAAGATCTGGACCATCCTGCTCGCGATCCTCACCTTCTCGCTGTCGCTGATCGGCACGTTCCTGGTGCGCTCCGGCGTGCTCACCTCGGTGCATGCCTTTGCCACTGATCCGATGCGCGGCGTCTTTATCCTCGCGATATTGGTGCTGTTCATCGGCGGCGGGCTCACGCTGTTTGCCTGGCGCGCGCCGCTGCTGAAGCAGGGCGGCCTCTTCGCGCCAATCTCGCGCGAAGGCGCGCTAGTGTTCAACAATCTCTTCCTCACCACTGCCTGCCTCACGGTGTTCGTCGGCACGCTCTATCCTTTGGCGCTCGAAGCGGTGACCGGGCAGAAGATTTCGGTCGGCGGGCCGTTCTTCAATCTCACCTTCGGTCCGCTGATGGTTGCGTTACTGTTTGCCATACCGTTCGGACCGCTGCTTGCGTGGAAGCGCGGCGATCTCTTAGGCGTGGCGCAACGGCTGATGGTGGCCTTCGGCGTCGGCGTGCTTGGGGTCGCCGGCGTGTTTGTGATGGAAGGCGGCCATTCGGTACTGGCGCCGTTCGGTGTCGGGCTCGCGCTGTATGTGATGGCCGGCGCGGTGGTCGATCTCGCCGAGCGCACCAGCCTGTTCCGCGCGCCGTTCCCGACCGTGCGCATGCGCGCGGCCGGAATGCCGCGCTCGGCCTGGGGCACGGCGGTGGCGCATTTCGGCATCGCGCTGACGATGCTTGGCATCGTTTGCGCCGACACATGGGGTACCGAGCGCATTGTCGCGCTGAAGCCGTCGCAGACCGTTTCGCTCTCGGGCTACGACCTGAGCTTCGACGGCTTGGTGCAGCGGCCGGGCCCGAACTACACCGCGCAGATCGCGAAGTTTACCGTACGGCGTGGCGGCGCGGTGATCGGCTTGATGGAGCCGTCGAAGCGCACGTTTACCGCGCGGACGATGACCACCAACGAGGCGGCGCTGATGATGCGCGGGCCGAGCCAGCTCTATCTCTCGCTCGGCGACGCCAATCCCGACGGCAGCATCGCGGTGCGACTCTATTTCAAGCCGCTGGTGCTGCTGATCTGGCTCGGCGCCGTGGTAATGATGCTCGGCGGCGCGCTGTCGCTGTCGGATCGCCGGCTGCGCATTGGCGCGCCCAAGCCCGCCGCCAAGCCGGCCCTGCAGGCGGCGGAGTAGGGCGCATGCGGCGCATCGCGCTCATCGCATTTGCCCTCGCGTTGCTCGCGCCGAGTGTTGCTCTCGCCGTCCAGCCGGATGAAATCCTCAAAGACCCCGTGCTCGAAGCGCGCGCCCGGACGCTATCGCGCGAACTGCGCTGCATGGTTTGCCAGAATCAGTCGATCGACGACTCGGAGGCTCCGCTCGCGCGCGACCTGCGCATCCTGGTGCGCCAGCGGCTCGAGGCCGGCGACAGCGACAGGCAGGTGCTTGATTTTCTGGTGGCGCGTTACGGTGATTTCGTCCTGCTCAGGCCGCCGTTCCAGGCCGATACGCTGCTGCTGTGGGGGCTGACGCCCGCGGCGCTGATTGCCGGTGCGATCGGGCTCTACGTGATGACGCGGCGGCGAAAAGTGGTGGCTGTGGAACAGGCCGCGCTCAGTCCCGAGGAACAGCGCAAGCTTTCGACTTTAGTTGGGCCGCCCACCGCCGAGCGTTGACTAATCTATTGATTCTCCAAAGTAATTGGCATTTCCACACCTTACCAAAGTTTAATCCCGCCGACAGGACGCTGTAAGGGTCTACCCCTCATCTTCGCTCTCGAACGAAGCGCGTTGGCGCTTTCACCCCATCGAGACGGAGCTTGCGATATGAATACGAGCGTCCATCCCGTAAATGAAAAGAGACGCGGGCTGTCTGCCCGCCGTGCAATCCTTCTCGCCGGCTCGATTCTGGGTCTCGGTGCCGCGGCCTTCGTGGCTGCGCCCGACCTGAATCTGTCCGGCGCACATGCGCAGAACCTCACCGAACAGGCGCACAAGACCCAGGCGCCGACCGGCTTCGCCGACATCGTCGAGAAAGTGAAACCGGCGGTGATATCGGTTCGCGTCCGCATCGACGGCGGCGCGCAGACCGAGGGTCTCGGGGGTAACGACGTTCCTCCGGGCCTGCGCGAATTCTTCCGCCGCTTTGGAATGCCCAATGGGCCGGGCGGTCAGGATGACCAGGGTGGTAGCCCGCGCGGCGGCAGCCACAACATGATCACCGGCCAGGGCTCCGGCTTCTTCATCTCCGGCGA
>DATDMA010000217.1:0-5752 GCA_036519015.1 Pseudolabrys sp.
ACGGGGTCGACCTCGGTGACGCCGAGGCAGTAACAGACGGTGGAATTGGCCGCCGAGCCGCGGCCCTGGCAAAGGATGCCTTGGCTGCGGGCGTAACACACGATGTGGTTCACGGTGAGGAAGTAGGGTGCGTATTGGAGCTGCGCGATCAGCGCCAACTCGTGCTCGATGCTCGCGCGCACCTTATCGTCGATGCCGTCGGGATAGCGGCGCGCCGCGCCTTCATAGGTGAGGTGCGTGAGCGCGTCTTGCGCGTTACCGAAGCCTGCAATGGCCTCGTCGGGATATTCGTATTTCAACTCGTCGAGCGAGAAGGTCAGCGCATCCGAGAGCGCGAGTGTTTCCTCGATCGCCTCCGGCGCATCGCGGAACAGCCGCAGCATTTCCTGCGGCGGTTTCAGGAAGCGCTCGGCATTAACGGCGAGCTTGCGCCCGGCGCGGTCGATGGTCGTCTTCTCGCGGATGCAGGTAAGCACGTCGGCGAGCCTGCGCCGCTCGGGATGATGGAAATGCACGTCATTGATCGCGATCAGCGGCACGCCGGCCTCGCGCGCGGTGTCCTTGAGACGTGCGAGCCGCGCCCGGTCGCGCCCGCGATAGAGCATCGACGCGGCGAGGCGGACGCGATGAGGGGCGATGACGCGCAGACGCGACAGCAGATGCGCAGGTCCGCCCATCACCACAAGCTCGAGCCCAAAAGCATGCGCGAGCAGGTCGTCGAGCGTGAGGATGCATTCGCCCTTCTTGGCGCGCAGGTTGCCGATCGTGAGCAGGCGCGTGAGCCGCCCCCAGGCGGCGCGGTCGCGCGGATAGGCGAGAATGTCCGGCGTGCCGTCGGAAAAGACGAGCCGCGCGCCCGGGTGATAGCGCAGCGTCAGGTTCTGCTCGCGCTTGGCCAGATGCGCGCGCACCACGCCGGCCACCGAGTTGCGGTCGCAGAGCCCGAGCCCGGTCAGCCCGGCGCGCTGCGCCTGCACCATCAGTTCCTCCGGGTGCGAAGCCCCGCGCAGGAAGGAGAAGTTCGAGGCGACGGCGAATTCGAGGTAACGCATTTACTTGCCGCTTGCGCCGTCTAACCCTCTCCCCTTGTGGGAGAGGGTCGCGGCCGAAGGCCGCGGGGTGAGGGGGATTGCTCGATTGTCTCTAGAATTTTCTCGAGCACTCCATTGGAGTTGGCGAAGATGTCGTTGTTCCAGAAACGCAGGATGCAGAAGCCGCGTCCTCGCAAGTCAGCATCTCGAAGCTGGTCTCGTTGGCTTTCGGCATGCTGACTTCCATCTGCTTCAACGACGAGCATTTGTTCGAAGGATATGAAATCAACGATCCAAGGCCCGATGGGCACTTGCCGACGGAATTTTGTGTCCGATAGCTGTCGTGAACGAAGTAACTGCCAGAGTTGACATTCGGCATCAGTCAATGCGTGGCGAAGCTCTCGCGCCTGACTCCGTTTTAATTTGCCAACACGATACTTCGGCATTTCCCCCTCACCCGGCTCGGCTTCGCTTCGCTCGCCTCGCCACCCTCTCCCACAGGGGGAGAGGGTAAGGACTCACGCAAAGGTCCCGTGCAGAAACCATGCCGGCGCGGGCGTGCCCGGCGTCAAATCTCCCCGTAGCAAGTCGCGATAGAGGCCGGCGCGGAACAGCCAGAAGCGCAGGCCGGTTTTGTCCTCGACCCGGAAGTAATCGCGCGCGGGTCCGCCGTGCTCGCTCCACCAGGCGCCTTCGATGCGCTCGGGCCCTTCGGCCGCGATCACCTCGTGCAGCGCGCGCCGCCAGCGGAAGCGCAACGGTGGGCCGTCCGGCACTTCCGCCACCGCCTCGATCGGCTCCGGCCGCGTGAAGAGCCGCATCGGCCGCGGCGCCAATGCGACGTCATCGCGATAGCGGCGGAACGCCGCCCAGCCGTCGTCGGTGCCGGTCATCTGCGCCGGCACGCTCGCCACGGCGAACTCCGGGATATGACTGTCCTGCGCGATCAGCCTTCGCACGCGCTGGCTGCCGAGCCGCGCACTCAATCGATCCACCAGCCTGCCGATCGCCGCCGCGTCCTCCTGTCCGCCGATGCCGATCTGCTCTGCCTGGCACGGTTCGGCCACCGTGACCGACAGCCGCGCCATGTCGAAGCCGAAGCCGGGATCGAGCGCATCGGCCAGGGCCGCGAGCCGCTCCACGAACAGGGCGCGGATATCCTCCGGATCGCGCAACGGCCGCGACGTGCCGGCGGCGATGCGGCGCACCGCACCGTCGGTGCGGAACAGTGTCAGCTCGATGCGGCGCGCGCCGTCGCCGCGCCGTTCCAGCGCCACCTTCAAGCGCCCCGCCAGCCGCGCGGTGATCGCCAGCACGTCCTCCTCGCGCGCGATCGGCTCGGCGAAACGCTGCTCGGCGACGTAAGGCGCGACCGGCAGCCGCGGCGTGAGCGGCTCGTGCTCGGCGCAAAGCGCGCGGTCGAGCTGGCGCAGGACGCCAGACCCGAAACGCGCGGTGAGCGGCGCGCGCGGCATGTCAACGATGTCGCCGATGCGCTTCAGGCCGACGCGCGCGAGCGAGGCCACCGTTTCAGGCGCAAGCCGCAGCGCGGCGAGCGGCAGCGGCGCGAGCAGGCTGCGTTCGTTGCCGCAGGCGTAATTTCCCGGTGCGCCGAAATGCGCGGCGGCCCAGGCGGCGCCGATGCTGCCGGCGATGGCGATGGAAAAGGCGAAGCCCGCCGCCTCCAGCCGGCCGCTGAGATCGGCGACCAGCGTGTCCTCTCCGCCGTAGAGATGGGCGCAGCCGCTGATGTCGAGCAGCAAGCCGTCGGGCGCATCGCAGGCGACCAGCGGCGTGTAGCGCAGGCACCAGTCGGCGATCGTCTCGAGCAGGGCGGCGTCGGCCTCGGCGTCCTCCGGCACGACGTCGAGCACGGGGTGCATCGCGCGCGCCTGCGCCAGCGCCAGGCCGGGCGAGAGGCCGCGCTGCTCGGCGATATCGTCGACCGCCACCAGCAGTTCGGCATTGCCGCGCTTGCCGGTGACGATAAGCGGCGCCGTCTGCTTACGCGACCTTGCGATGCGGTCGGTCGAGAGGCGGCGCAGCCACAGGCTGAGCATGCGTTGCGAGGAGGAAGCGCTCATCGATGTCACTCCATTGCAGAATCCATGATCCGACCGGACCGCGGCGGTTGCGCACGAGCGTGGCGGCAAAGCGCGGCGCTCTTTCGCATTCCCATCCAGAGGAGGGCGAAGATGGTGCCGCCCCGACGATCCAGCGGGTGGCGGCGGTGGATGCATCCGTCGGCGGCGTGGCGCGCAGCAGCAGCGCCAGTGCGCCGCTCTCGGCGGCGGCGAGCGACAGCCGTCGCACGGCCACGCTGTCGATCTCGCTTCCGCGCATCTCGCCGATCACCGCCGCGATGGCGCGGCAACGCAACGCCTCCTCCATCGCCCACAGGAGATCGCGCGTGCACGCGGCGGTCACCGTCACCAGTTGTTCGGGCTTCAGGCCGAAGGCATCGAGCCCCGGCCCGTAAGGCGCGCCGCTCTCGGTGAGCGCCATGTCCTCGGCGATCCAGACGAATTCACCTCTCCCCGCCCCCTCTCCGTCATTCCGGGGCGCGGCCGTTAGGCCGCGAACCCGGAATCCAGATGCAATCTCTGAATGGGTTTCTGGATTCCGGGTTCGCTCGCTTCGCTCGCGCCCCGGAATGACGGAGGTATTTGAGCGGGGAGAGGGAGAAAGAGAAAGCGCCGCCAGCCCCAGCACAAACCCCGCTGCGGCGGCCAAGTGCGCCTCGCTGGGCGCGGCGATCTCGTGCAGCGCGCCCCGCGCGAGCCCGCCGCCGAGCGGCGCGTCGATCGCCTCCACGCCGAGCGGCAGGACGCCCGGATTGTCCTCGATCCCAGGCGGCTTTTGCAGGGCCTGCAAGCGCTGGCGAAGTTGTTCAAGCATCGTATAAGCCTCTGAAGAAGCAGGATTATCCGGATCCTATCAGGAGCCGCCCGCCGCTTGCCTACTCTCGTGTTCACTATTTGTTCTAATGTGGCCCACGCCCGAGGGAGCGTCAAGCCGCAAGGGAATGGGGCGTGTCAGGCGAGGGGGCCCAGCCCTAGCGGGCGGGCAAGCCCAGCCCCAGAGGGGCCCGCTCAGCCCTAAATCCGCTCAGCCCTAAACATGCGTCACGTAGAGGACGAAAACCGCCGCCGCGAGGACGGTGGCTAGCCAGACGAGTCGGGGATCAGCCCGCGTGTTTTGGGAACCGGTGCGTTGCGTGTTCATGCGGGCTCACTATTCAACTTATGTGCCAGAACCCCGCCCGCGCCTTTCCGTTCTCTCAATCGATTGTGACCTACGCGGGCTTACGTGCGCCGCGCGAAAACCTCACTCCGTCATCCTGAGGTGGCCGGCAAAGCCGGCCCTCACAGGGTGACGGCTCGTCACCCGGTCTGCTCGACGGTCTTGATCTCCACCTCCGACTCCAGCGTCCGGTGCACCGGGCATTTGTCGGCGATCTCCATCAGCCGCTTGCGCTGCTCTGGCGTGAGGTCGCCTTCCAGCGTGATGGCGCGGTCGATGTGATCGATCATGCCCTCTGTGGTCTCGCAATTCTCGCAATCGCGCGCATGGATCTTGTTGTGCGACAGCCGCACCGACACGCGCGAGAGCGGCAGCTTCTTATGCTCCGCGTAAATCCGCAGCGTGATCGACGTGCAGGCGCCTAGGCCCGCGAGCACCAGATCGTAAGGCCCCGGCCCGGAGTCGAGCCCGCCCACCTTCACCGGCTCGTCGGCCAAAAAGCGATGCGGCCCGCTCAAGACCTCCTGCTGGTATTGCCCCTGGCCGGTTTCGCGCACCAGCACGGTGCCGGCCTCGATTTCCGCCTCAGCCGAGGGCATGCCCTCCGCACCGGCCTCGGTCATGAACTCGGCCTCCTCGAGATAGCGCGCGGCCCAGGCGGCGATCATGTTGGCCACATAGACGGCGTCGCTTTTCTTGCTGAGCAGATGGTCGGCGCCGGCGAGCGAGACGAAGCTCTTGGGGTGCTTGGCGTGCGTGAAAATGTAGGTCGCATTGTCGATGCCGACGGTGTCGTCGGTCGGCGAATGAAATATCAGCAGCGGCTTGTGCAGCATGGCCAGGCACTCGTTCAACTTATTTTCAGCAACATCGTCGAGGAACTCGCGCTTGATGCGGAACGGCCGCCCGGCCAGCGCCACCTCGAGCTCACCCTGCGCGCGGATCGCCGCGACCTGGTCCTTAAATAGGCCGGTGACGTGCGCGGGATCGCTGGGAGCTGCGATGGTGACCACCGCGCGCGCTTCCGGAATCCTGTGCGCGGCGGCGATCACCGCCGCACCGCCTAGGCTGTGGCCGATCAGGATCGCCGGCGCCTCGTGCGCCTTGCGCAGGTGATCCGCGGCGGCGACGAGATCGTCGACATTCGACGAGAAATGCGTATTGGCGAATTCGCCTTCGCTGTTGCCGATCCCGGTGAAATCGAAGCGCAATACTGCGATACCGCACATCGCCAGCCGCTCGGCGATGCGCTTGGCCGCCAGATTGTCCTTGCCGCAGGTGAAGCAATGCGCGAACAGCGCGAAGGCATTCGGCTTGCCGATCGGCATGTCGAGCAGCGCCGCCAGTCTCTCGCCCTTGGTGTTGGGGAACTCGAAACGCTCGCTGCGCATGGCCTGTCCCTCTTCAGCGATTGATTAACGACACCATGTCGACATGAAACACGAACACACTGGCGCGTCCAACCATGGAGATGCCGG
>DATDMA010000218.1:0-3460 GCA_036519015.1 Pseudolabrys sp.
GCAGGAGTTCGCCGGTGTCCGGGTCGAAGGGCGGCATGCCGGACATGAACACCATGTTCCCAGCTCGGGTGCAGACCGAGACGGGGGCGCCCCTTGAAACAGCGGACAGTCAGTCGATTGTCCGTTTGGGTCAATCGCGCCGGTTTGACCGTGTACCGACGACTTCCGCTCAACCCCTATGAACAGACCTCGCTACCGTCCGTCGGCATGTCTCAAACGCCAAAACCGGAAATGGCCCGGTTCACTCGATCGCCTCGGAGGCGAGCGCGAGCAGCTCTGGCGGAATGTCGAGACCAAGCGCCCAGCGGCGGTGACCTCACGGGTGCCAAGTCGCCATGTGCGTCGCGTGCGCCGGCCCGTAGGCGCCGGTACCAAAGAAACGGTCGTAGTAGTCGGTGTCGATGTGATGAGCCTGCATCACCCACATCAGATGCATCGCATCGGTGCCACCGGGAAAGCGGCCGTAAGCATCGAATATGTAGTTGCAGATCGCCTTGGTGCAGGCGATCCCCTCCGGGCTGATCCGGAGTGCGCCGGCGCGATGCTCCGCCTCCGACATGCGGTGCGGCACGGGTGCGGTTTCCTTGCGGCCGGGCGACGGCGGCGCAAGCACCGCGTCAACGGCTGCATCCATGGTCGGGTGATAGGGCGGACAGCACGCCTCGAACACGCCGTCGAGCCCGACCGGATTTCCGAATGGTGTTCCGCCGTTTGCCGCGACGATGCGGAAGCCCATGCGCTCAAGGATTTCGAGGGAAAGAAATCCGCAGTGCTTCCATCCGCCCAGCCCCAGAGACTCGGTTGCCAGGAACATGTTCTGGCAGATTGCCGCCGGCTCGCTAAAGACGTAGTAGCAGGCCTGCCGCTCGACGATCGATAGCGGCAGCATCCGTTCGGCATCAAGGAAGCCGTCTTTCAGCCAGCGCTCCGTGCCGGCCGGCCGATAACCGTGGCGGTCATCGACAATGTTCATGCCGCCGCCCGCGGGCGCGTAGCGGCGCAGCGCCGGATCGACGAACTGCGCGATCAACGAGATCAGCGACGCGCTCACGTCGCATACCGGCAGAAACAGCGTCGAGCCTGGCCGGTTCGAATCCCAAAGGTCGTGCCCGCTCATCGGCGGTACGCGGCGCGGAATGTCGAGCCGGCCACGGCGGAGCTCCCGACGTTGCGCGCGGTACGCTTCGAGGAGCTTGGTGCGCTCGTCCGGGGTTTCGATCTCGCGCAGCTTGCTCGCGGCGACGTTGCTATCGAGGACATAGAACCCGTCGTCGTTGGTGAAGAAGAGCGTTGTGAGGCC
Organism: Pseudolabrys sp.; assembly: GCA_036519015.1. Classification (GTDB taxonomy): domain Bacteria; phylum Pseudomonadota; class Alphaproteobacteria; order Rhizobiales; family Xanthobacteraceae; genus Pseudolabrys. Next base: position 1,301 of record DATDMA010000218.1, read on the forward strand.
GCCGGGCCGCGTCGTTGGAAACGTGCGGCCGCTGCGGCGACTGTAAGGCGGCGGCGTCGGCAGATCCCAGAGCGCCAGTCCGGAGAATCCGGCGCCGGCGCCGACCAGCAGCGCTTCCTCGAACTCGCTCAGGGGCACCGGTGCGTGCGCGGACTTGTAGCGGAAGGGCCCCTCCGGCATCTCGAAGCCGAGGCCGAACCGCCGCGAGCGCCGGCCATAGAGGGCTTCGAACAACGGGTAGCTCCAGGCCAGGTTCAACAGTTCAGACGGCGTCATCGGCTCGATCCATGTAAAGCCCGCGAGCGGCGCGGAAGGCGCAGAGCGTAGCTCTTTACTGGATCGGCAGGATGGTCCACTTTCGCCTATTATAGCAGACCACTTACAATGGACTTTTCCGATGACCTTGCGCGGATGGGCCGATCTCTATGCCTGGCGGGTCGATCGGGCGAGCCGCACGCCGCTCAAACGGCAGATCTACATGCAGGTGCGCGCCGCCGTGCTGTCCGGCGCGCTCCGTCCCGGGACGCGCATGCCGTCCTCCCGGGCAATGGCATCGAAGCTCGGCGTGGCGCGTGCGTCCGTGGTTCTGGCGTATGAGCACCTGCTCGCCGAAGGCTATGTCGAGAGCCGCCACGGCTCGGGCACGTTCATCGCGGGCGATCTGACCGGCCTTGCATCGCGACGGCGCAGCGCTCCGCGCGCGGCAAAGCCCGCCGTGCCGACATCGGCGCAGACCTTTTCCGACTTCGAGCGATCGGCAATGCAGAGCGACGCCCGCCCGTTCAACACCGGCCGCACGCTGGTCGATGCGCGCTCCGTCGAGACGTGGCGCAGCCTGACCCGCCGCGCCGTGCGCCGGCTCGGGGCAAATGATCTCGGCTACACCGATCCCGCCGGCCTGGCCGAGCTGCGCGAGAACATCTGTGATTATCTGCGGGCGGCGCGAGCGGTGCGTTGCGAGCCTGCGCAGATCGTCATCACGGCGGGCACCCAGCAAGCAATCGACATTGCAATCCGTGTGCTGCTCGCGCCCGGCGACGAGGTGTGGGTCGAGGATCCCGGTTATCCGCTGACCCACGCACAGTTGCTGCTTGCCAAGGCGCGGCTGCATCCCATTCCCGTCGATGCCCAGGGCCTGGTCGTTGGCGCCGGAATTCGCATGGCACCTCGGGCGCGCGCGGCGTTCGTTACGCCCTCGCATCAGTTTCCGACCGGTGTTGCGCTGTCCATGGCACGGCGCCTCGAGCTGTTGGCATGGGCGCGGCAGAGCGGCGCGTTCATTGTCGAGGATGACTACACCAGTGAGTTCCGCTATTCGGGGCCGCCGCTCGCATCGCTGCAGGGCCTCGATACCACCGAGCAGGTGATTTACGTCGGCACGCTCAACAAGGCTCTGTTTCCGGGTCTGCGTATCGGTTACGCCGTGGTGCCGCACGCCTTGCTCCAGGCTTTTGTCGGCGCGCGCTATCTCATCGATCGCCAACCTGCGACGCTGCAGCAGGCGGTCGTTTCCGAGTTCATGCAACAAGGCCATTTCGCTGCGCACATTCGCCGCATGCGCCAGCAATATCGCGAACAGCGCGACGCCCTGGCGGAGACACTGATGCGTCGCGCCGCGGATCGGCTCGACGTTGCGGTGCCCGATCAGGGCATGCACCTCATCGCCTATCTGCGCGACGGATCATCCGACACCGCCGTCGAAGCCAGTGCCCGACGCGCCGGTATCGTCGTGCGCGCGATCAGCCGCTTCTATCGCAAGGCGCAGCCCCGCGCAGGTCTCATGCTGGGGTTTAGCGGATTTCCTCGGCAGGCGATCGTGCCGGCGGCCGCCCGGCTGGCGGCGCTCGTCGCCAGGCGTGTCCGGGTTTAGGCTCTCACATGGCCGAAGCCGCACGACCGGCATCACCGGCTGGCGCAGGACTTGAGGCCGGTTGGCTTCAGACGATCTTTCTGATGCTGGCATCGCGACGGCTCAACGGCAGCTCCACTTCCGTTCCGGGTCAATCGCGTCGCTTCAACCGTGGTTCGGCCACTTGCGGTCTGTCCCTATGAACGGACATCGTCAGACCGCTGGGGCATGTCCGAAAAGTGCCATCAACGGACTTATCCCCCGGCGCTATCGACTTGATCTCCTGGTCCCGGACGCAGAGCAGCCAAACC
>DATDMA010000219.1:0-36151 GCA_036519015.1 Pseudolabrys sp.
GGACCGCCGCGACGAGGTGATCCGCTACGTGCAGGAGCGCTACGGCCGCGACCAGGTCGCGCAGATCATCACCTTCGGCACCTTGCAGGCGCGCGGCGTGCTGCGCGACGTCGGCCGCGTGTTGCAGATGCCCTATGGCCAGGTCGACAAGCTCTGCAAGCTGGTGCCGCAGAACCCGGCCAATCCGATCAGCCTCGCCAAGGCGATTGAAGACGAGCCGAAATTGCAGGCCGAGGCCGAGACTGACCCGACGGTCAAGCGCGCGTTCGCTATCGCCAAGAAGCTCGAGGGCCTGAACCGCCACGCCTCGACGCACGCCGCCGGCATCGTCATCGGCGACCGGCCGCTGTCGCAGCTCGTCCCGCTCTACCGCGATCCGAAGTCGGACATGCCGGTTACCCAGTTCAACATGAAATGGGTGGAGCAGGCGGGCCTGGTAAAGTTCGACTTCCTCGGCCTCAAGACGCTTACGGTGCTTCAGACCGCCGTCGCGTTGGTGAAGCGGCGCGGCATCGACATCGATCTCACCAATATCCCGCTCGACGACACAAAGACCTACGAGCTCCTGGCCCGCGCCGAAGCGGTCGGCGTGTTCCAACTGGAAAGCGCGGGCATGCGCCGCGCGCTGCTCGATATGCGGCCCGACCAGTTCACCGACATCATCGCGCTGGTTGCGCTCTATCGTCCGGGCCCGATGGCGAACATTCCGACCTACTGCGCGCGCAAGCACGGCCTGGAAGTGCCGGACTACATCCATCCCAAGCTGGAAGAGGTGCTGAAGGAGACCTTCGGCGTCATCGTCTACCAGGAACAGGTGATGCAGGCCGCGCAGATCCTCGCCGGCTACTCGCTCGGCGAAGCCGACCTGCTGCGCCGCGCCATGGGCAAGAAGATCCGCAGCGAGATGCAGGCGCAGCGCGAGCGCTTCGTATCCGGCTGCGTCGAGCGCGGCATCGAGAAGGCACAAGCCGACGCGATCTTCGACCTGCTCGAGCGCTTCGCCGAATACGGCTTCAACAAGAGCCACGCCGCGGCCTACGCGCTGGTCGCCTACCAGACCGCCTATATGAAGGCGAATTTCCCGGTCGAGTTCCTCGCCGCCACCATGACGCTCGACATGGGCAATACCGACAAGCTGTCGGAATTCCGCGCCGAAGCCGAGCGCCTGGGGCTCAAGGTCGATCCGCCCTCGATCAACCGCTCGCACGTGGCCTTCGAGGTCGAGGGCAACACCATCATCTACGCGCTCGCCGCGCTCAAAGGCGTCGGCAAGCAAGCCGTCGAGACGATTATCAGCGCGCGCGAGAGCCGCAAGTTTGCCGACCTGGCCGACTTCGCGGACCGCATCAATCCGCGTGCGGTCAACAAGCGCGTGCTTGAAAGCCTCGCCGCCGCCGGCGCCTTCGACGAATTCGAACGTCATCGTGCGCGGGTCTTCGCCGGCATGGACGTCGTGCTCGGCCGCGCCCAGCGAGCGCACGAGGGCGCCTCGATCGGGCAGAGCGAACTGTTCGGCGGCGGCGGCCAGCGCGAGCCGATCGCGCTGCCGAATGTCGAGCCCTGGCTGCCCGCCGAGCGCCTGCGCCGCGAATACGAAGCTGTCGGCTTCTTCCTCTCCGGCCATCCGCTCGACGACTACGCGGCGGTGCTCAAGAAGCTGCGCGTGCAGCCTTGGGCCGAGTTCGCGCGCGCGGTGAAGAACGGCGCGACCGCGGGCAGGGTGGCGGGCACCGTCGTCTCGCGGCAGGAGCGGCGCACCAAGACCGGCAACAAGATGGGCATCTTCGGGCTGTCCGACCCGACCGGCCACTACGAGGCGATCATCTTCTCGGAGGGGCTCGCCGAATATCGTGACCTGCTGGAGCCCGGCGCCGCGGTGCTGATGTTCCTGGCGGCGGAAGTGCAGGGCGACGAGGTGCGCTGCCGCATCCAGTCGGCCGAGCCGCTCGATGCCGCGGCCGCCAATCTGCAGAAGGGCCTGCGCGTGTTCCTGCGCGACCATGCCCCGCTCGAGGCGGTGGCGAAGCGGCTCGAGCCGCTACCTCAACGGGCGAACGGGGACGGAGAGGTGAGCATGGTGCTGATGCTCAAAGAAGGCACCGAGGTCGAGGTGAAGCTGCCCGGCCGCTTCAGGGTCTCGCCGCAGATCGCCGGCGCCATCAAGGCGGTGCCCGGGGTGATCCAGGTCGAGGCGCTGTAACCGTCCAACGATAGATTTCCTGCTCCACAACCCGTGCTAGGCTCTCCCGGGGCGTCGTCCGGGAGACGTTGACGATGAGTGATGTTGGGCTGTCACGCCGCGATATTCTTAAAGCGTCCGCTGCGCTGTCCTTGAGTGCGTTCGCCGCGCCGGCGCGCGCAGCGGCGCCGCCACCGGAACCGATAACGCCCTCGCTCATCGCCGAAGCCAAGAAGGAGGGCCAGGTCGTCTGGTACACCTCGACCGACCTGCGTCTCTCGGGCGTCGTCGGCAAAGCCTTCGAGCAGAAATTTCCCGGCGTGTCGGTCCGCGTCGAGCGTCTTGGCGCCGAGCGCATTTTCACCCGCATCGGACAGGAATATTCCGCCGGCATCCACGCGGTCGATGCGGTCAACACCGGCGACGGCGCGCAATTCCTGACGTGGAAGGCGCAAGGCATGCTCGCGCCTTATGTGCCGGACGATGCCGCGCAACATATTCCCGCCGCGCAACGCGACGCAGACGGCTGCTACGCGACGGTGCGCTGCTCGCTGTGCGTGATCGGCTACAACACCGAACTGGTGAAGCGCGACGAGGCGCCAAAAAGCTTCGCCGATCTGCTCGATCCGAAATGGAAGGGCAAGATCGTCAAGGCCCATCCCGCCTATAGCGGCACCGTCATGACCTCGACCTATCAGACCGTGCGCGCGCTCGGCTGGCCATACCTCGAAAAGCTCGCGCAGCAACACGTGTTGCAGGTGCAATCGGCGACCGACACGCCGAACAAGCTGGTGCTCGGCGAACGTCCCGTCATGGCCGACGGCAACGAATACAACGTGTTCATGTTGCAGGACGCGGGCAAGCCGGTCGAGCCGGTCTACGCCGTTGAAGGCTCGCCCTTCATCGCGCAGCCGTCGGCGATCCTGAAGGCAGCTCCCCATCCCAACGCCGCGCGGCTGTTCCAGAGCTATCTGTTCACGCCCGAGGCGCAGCAGCTTTTCGTCGATACCGGCGGCTTGCGGTCGCTGCATGCGCTGGTCAAGGACAAGCCGGGCCGCATCCCGTTGTCCGAGATTAAGGTCTGGTCGGACGACCCGGCGGCCGTGGAAAAGCAGAGCGAGGAGATCAAGCGGCGTTACACCCAGCTCTTTCATGTCTGACGGGCCGGCCGGGCGCTGGGCTGCCTCCTCAGCATGAGGGCGGAGAGTAAAAAAATATTCCTATAGGACTATTGACCTGTCCGCTTTCGTGACTATAATCCTTCCCGTCCTGCTCGACGAGGGCGCTGTCATGAGGCGTCTTGATGGTGGAGCAGGGCGCGGCGCCTGCGGGAGGGGGATGAACGCACCCCCAACCCCCGGGCGGCGACGGGGCTCCGCTCGGAGGCGCTATGACCTCCCGCCAGGAGCTGGCTGATGGCGGGCCGCACGGCGCGTTCGAGGCTCAAAGGCACGGCTGCCCAAAAGGAGCTGTGTTCTGAGAGTGGTCGGACGCCCCGCAGGCGGTTGCCAGAAGCGCGGCCCGTCGCCGGCAAAACGCCGCGATGGCGCGCCGAAAGGCGCCGCGTGTTGGCAACAACACGCGCTACTACCCCATGACGCGCCTTCCCGGCGCGCCATCCCCTCGTATTTTACGAGGGACGAAATGGGACGACGGCGTACCCGGCGCCGCAAAGAATACGGGCGGCGGAGCATTGGCTTAGCTGCCTTACTGCCCTTGCTTCCTCCGGATCGCACCTATATAAGCCCCGACATCTCTCACGCGGACGCATGGCTTTAGGCCCCGACAATGGGTCACAAAGGCCGTCCGGTGGCCCCACCCGGGGCTCACAATCGTCCGCGGCGGATCAACCGGAGAAGACTTATGGCGATTCCTGACTTTTCTATGCGTCAGTTGCTGGAAGCTGGCGTGCACTTCGGCCATCAGGCCCACCGCTGGAACCCGAAGATGGGTCAATACATCTTCGGCACCCGCAACAACATCCACATTGTCGACCTCGCCCAGACCGTGCCGATGCTGCATCGCGCGCTGCAGGCCGTGAGCGACACCGTCGCCAAGGGCGGCCGCATCCTGTTCGTCGGCACCAAGCGCCAGGCGCAGGACGCGATTGCCGACGCCGCGAAGCGGTCGGCGCAGTATTACGTCAATTCGCGTTGGCTCGGCGGCACGCTGACCAATTGGAAGACGATCTCGGGCTCGATCTCGCGCCTGCGCAAGCTCGACGAGATGCTCAATTCAGGTGAAGCCGCCAGCTACACCAAGAAGGAGCGCCTCACGATGCAGCGCGAGCGCGACAAGCTCGACCGCTCCCTCGGCGGCATCCGCGACATGGGCGGCGTGCCCGACCTCCTGTTCGTGATCGACACCAACAAGGAAGACATCGCGATCAAGGAGGCCCAGCGCCTCGGCATTCCGGTCGCGGCCATCGTCGACACCAACTGCGATCCGAACGGCATCACGTTCGCCGTGCCTGGCAATGACGACGCCAGCCGCGCCGTGTCGCTTTACTGCGAGCTGATCGCGAAAGCCGCCATCGATGGCATTTCGCGCGCGCAGGGCGATCTCGGCGTCGATATCGGTGCGCAGGAGAAGCCGGTCATCGCCGAGCCGATCCCGGCCGCGCCCGCGCCCTCCGATCTCGGCTTCGAGCAGTTGCCCGGTCCGCGCGGGGTCGCCGACGACCTTAAGAAGCTGCCCGGCGTGTCGGGCGCGATCGAGAAGCAGCTCAACGATCTCGGCATCTTCCACTATCAGCAGATCGCCGAGCTCAACGCGAAGGCCGCGCACAATGTCGGCGAAGAGGTCGGTCTGCCCGGCCGCGTCGATGGTTGGATCGCCAAGGCCAAGCAGCTCACGGCTGAATAGCAAGGTCATGCCCGGGTCATTCCCTCCGGGCATTCAGAGCATACCTAAGCATTGAAGACGGCGCCGGCCGCAAGGGTGCGGCCGGCACGGATGGAGGAACACTGCGATGGCAAATATCTCAGCCCAGATGGTCAAGGAACTGCGCGAGTCGACCGGCGCCGGCATGATGGATTGCAAGGCCGCGCTCACTGAGACCGCCGGCGACATCACCGCCGCACAGGACTGGCTGCGCAAGAAAGGCTTGTCCAAGGCCGCCAAGAAGTCCGGCCGCGTCGCGGCCGAAGGCCTGATCGGCGTGCAGGTGCAGGGCACCAAGGGCGTCGTCGTCGAGGTCAACTCGGAGACCGACTTCGTCGCGCGCAACGACCTGTTCCAGGGCCTCGTCAAGATGATCGCTGACGTCGCGCTCAGCGTCGGTACCGACGTCGAGACGATTAAAGCCGCCAAGGCCGGCAGCATCACCGTTGCTGAATCGATCTCCGACACGATCGCCAAGATCGGCGAGAACATGTCGCTGCGTCGCGCCGCTTCGCTCTCGGTGAGCCAGGGCGCCATCGGCATGTACGTGCACAATTCGGTGGTCGACGGCCTTGGCAAGATCGGCGTGCTGGTCGCGCTCGAGTCGACCGGCAAGGCCGACGAGCTCGTGGCGCTCGGACGCATGGTCGCGATGCATGTTGCGGCCACCAATCCGCAGGCGGTCGACGCTTCGGGGCTCGATCCGGCCGTGGTCGCGCGCGAGAAGGACGTGCTCGCCGACAAGTTCAAGCAGCAGGGCAAGCCCGCCAACGTGATCGACAAGATCGTCGAGTCGGGCCTCAAGACCTACTACAAGGAAGTCTGCCTGCTCGAGCAGGTGTACGTGCACGATACGGCGAAGACCGTCGCTCAGGCTCTCAAGGAAGCCGAAGCCACGGTCGGCGGTCCGATCAAGGTCACCGGCTTCGTGCGCTTCGCGCTCGGCGAGGGGATCGAGAAGCAGGAAACCGACTTCGCCGCGGAAGTCGCGGCGGCGGCCGGCCAAGCCTGAACGCGTTAGACGATGCGTGCGTGCCTCGGCTCCGGGGGCTTGATCAGACGGGGCGCGCTCTCAACGGGGATCGTATCGCATGAGTGATCCGGTTTACCGACGCGTCATCGTCAAGCTCTCGGGCGAGGCGCTCACCGGCCGGCACGATTTCGGCATCGATCAGTCGACCGTCGAGCGGCTCGCCGCCGACCTGGTGGCGACCGCCAAGCTCGGCGTCGAGCTGGGCGTCGTGGTCGGCGGAGGTAACATCTTCCGGGGCGTCGAAGTCTCCGAGCGTGGCGTGCCGCGTCCGGTCGGCGACACCATGGGGATGCTGGCGACGGTGATGAACTGTCTCGTGCTCGAGGCGGCCATCGAGCGCGCCGGCCACGAAGCCCGCACGCTGTCGGCTTTGTCCATGACCTCGGTCTGCGAAACCTACAACCGCAAACGCGCGCTCAAGAACCTCGGCAAAGGCCGCGTGGTCCTTTTGGCCGCCGGAACCGGAAACCCTTACTTCACGACCGACACCACCGCGGTGTTGCGCGCGGCCGAGCTCGAGGCCCAGGCGGTGCTCAAGGCCACCAATGTCGACGGCGTCTATACCGCCGATCCGAAGAAGGATCCCAAGGCCACCCGCTACGAAAGGCTGAGCCATCAAGAAGCGATCGAAAAGGATTTGCGGGTGATGGACGGCGCCGCCTTCGCGCTTGCCCGGGAGAACCGTATGCCTATCATCGTCTTTTCGATCGCCGGACAGGGCGCGGTCGAGGCGGTGCTGCGTGGGAAAGGACACGCGACCCTGGTCGGCTAGCGCGGGCGCGCGGAATCGCGCAAGCCTCAAAAACGACCAACGGCCGGCACAAGAACTGACGTAAGAGGGGGCCGGTCCACTCAACAGTGAAAGCCGCGCAATTCGGGGCAAGCAATGGCAAACGCGACTTACGATCTCAACGACATCAAGCGCCGCATGCAGGGCGCCAGCGCCGCGCTCAAGAACGAGCTCGCCGGCCTGCGCACCGGCCGCGCCTCCGCGCATCTGCTCGATCCGATCATGGTCGATGCCTACGGCGCGCAGATGCCGCTTCAACAATGCGCCAGCGTCAGCGTGCCCGAGCCGCGCTTGATCTCGGTCAACGTGTGGGACCGCTCGCTGGTGCACGCGGTCGAGAAGGCCATCGTGAATTCCAATCTCGGCCTGTCGCCGGCGACCGAGGGCCAGGTGATCCGCCTGCGCATCCCGGAGCTGAACGAGGACCGGCGCAAGGAACTGGTGAAAGTCGCGCATAAATATGCCGAAAACGCGCGCGTTTCCGTGCGCCATGTGCGGCGCGACGCCATGGACTTGATCAAGAAGCTGGAGAAGGATCACGCGATCAGCAAGGATGATCACGACCGCTTCTCCGCCGAAGTCCAAAAAGCGACAGATGCGGGCATCGCCGAGGTCGACCACATGCTGTCGACCAAGGAAAAGGAGATCCTCACGGTCTGAGGTCTGATCCCATGTCCGAGGCCGAACTTCAGCAGAGCGTCACGTCACCCTTCGTCGTGCCGCGCCACGTCGCCATCATCATGGACGGTAATGGGCGTTGGGCCGCCGCGCGCGGTCTGCCGCGCGTGGAGGGGCACCGGCGCGGGGTCGAGGCGCTGCGCCGCACGATCCGCGCGGCCGGCGAAATCGGCATCAAGATCATCACCATCTATTCGTTCAGCACGGAAAACTGGTCGCGCCCCGCCACCGAGGTCGGCGAGCTGATGGGCCTGTTGCGCCGTTTCATCCGCAACGACCTCGCCGAGCTGCATCGCAGCAACGTGCGTGTGCGCATCATCGGCGAGCGCGTGGGGCTCGATCCCGACATCGGCCGCCTGCTGACCGAGGCCGAAGAGCTCACGAAGGACAATGACGGCCTCACGCTGGTCGTCGCCTTCAATTACGGTGCCCGCCAGGAGATCGTGCGCGCGATGCGCCGCTTCGCCGAGGACGTGGCGGCGGGCCGGTCGAAGCCTGAGGACGCCAGCATGGAGCGGCTCGGCGGCTTCCTCGACGCGCCCGATCTGCCCGATCCCGATCTGCTCATCCGGACCAGCGGCGAGCAGCGGCTGTCGAACTTCCTGCTCTGGCAGTCGGCCTATAGCGAACTCGTCTTCGTGCCGACCTACTGGCCCGACTTCGACCGCGCCACGCTCGAAGCCGCGATCCGCGAGTATCAGCAGCGCGAGCGGCGCTTCGGCGGTCTCGTCGCGAAGACCGGATCCTGATCCCGTGAGCAATCCCGTCTCCGGCCCGGATGACCCCGGCGCACGTGCGCCGCTGGGCTGGAGCAACTTGGCCTTGCGCGTGGCTTCGGCGGCGGTATTGGCGCCGATAGCCGTGCTTGCCGCCTATATCGGCGGCTGGCCTTTCGCGCTGTTCTGGGGCTTGGCCGCGATTGCCGTGCTGTGGGAGTGGATCACTCTGGTCGAAGGGCCCGGTCACAAAGTGATGTTCTCCTCCTGCGCCGCGGCACTCGCGATCGCAACTACGGTTGCCTGGCGGAACCGCCCCGTTGTCGCGGTGTTCCTGGTGGGCCTCGGGGCGCTCTCCGCAGCGATCTTCGCGGCGCGCGGGCGGAGGGCCTGGGTTACCGGCGGCGTTGTCTACGCCGGTGCCTTGGTGCTTTCACCCATGATTTTGCGTGCCGACCAAGACTACGGATTCCTGGCGATGGTGCTGTTGTTTGCGATCGTGTGGACGACCGACGTGCTCGGCTACTTTGCCGGGCGTGCCTTCGGCGGCCCCAAACTGTGGCCCGCCATCAGCCCGAAGAAAACCTGGTCGGGCGGTATTGCCGGCGCGCTCGGCGCCATGATCGTCGGCGCCGTGCTGGCGCAATTTGCCGTCGCCGCGAATGCCCTGGCGCTCGCCTTCGTGTCGCTTTTGCTGTCGGCCGTGTCGCAGCTCGGCGATCTCTTCGAATCCTGGGTCAAACGGAAGCATGGCGCCAAGGATGCGAGCCACCTGATCCCCGGCCACGGCGGGGTGATGGACCGGCTCGACGGTTTCTGGGCGGCGGCGCTGGCCGGCTGCCTGATTGGTCTGTTGCGCGGCGGTTTCGACGGCGCCGCGCGCGGTCTGCTGGTATGGTGAGTGCATGACTGTCCCCAATCTCGTCAACGTCACGCCGCTTCCGTCCGGCGCCACGCACAGCATCACGATCCTCGGTGCGACCGGATCGATCGGCGCCAGCACCGTCGACCTGATCAAGCGCGAGCCCGGCCGCTATCGCGTCGAGGCCGTCACGGCGCGAGGCAATGCGACAGCGCTGGCCAAGATCGCACGCGATGTCGGCGCGCGCACGGCCGTCGTAGCTGACGAAGCCGCCTATGGCGAACTCAAGGACGCGCTCTTTGGCACCAAGATCGCCGCCGCGGCCGGCGCCGAGGCGCTGGTCGAAGCGGCCGAGCATCCGGCCGACTGGGTGATGGCCGCGATCGCCGGTGCGATCGGCCTCAAGCCGACAATGGCGGCGATCGAGCGTGGCGCGACCGTCGCGCTCGCCAACAAAGAATGCCTCGTCTGCGCCGGCGGCCTGTTCATGCGCCGCGCGGCGGCCACCGGCGCGACCGTCTTGCCTGTGGATTCCGAGCACAACGCCATCTTCCAGGCGATGGGCGCCGGTCCGCGCGACGGCATCAAGCGCCTCATCCTGACGGCCACGGGCGGTCCGTTCCGCACCTGGTCGCTCGAACAGATCCGCGCCGCGACGCCAGAGCAGGCGCTGCGTCATCCGAACTGGTCGATGGGCCCCAAGGTCACCATCGATTCCGCCAGCCTGATGAACAAAGGCCTCGAGCTGATCGAGGCGCACCACCTGTTTGCGCTGCCCTCAAATCAGATCGACGTACTGGTGCATCCGCAGTCGGTCATCCACGGCATGGTCGAATTCCGCGACGGCTCGGTGGTCGCGCAGCTCGGCGCGCCCGACATGCGCATTCCAATCGCGCATTGCCTAGCCTGGCCGCGTCGCATCGACGGGCCGGCCCCGCGCCTCGATCTGGCGCGGGTGCGCGAATTGACCTTCGAAGAGGCCGATCTTGTCCGCTTTCCGGCGCTCGGTCTGGCGCGGCGCGCCATGGAGGCGGGCGGGGCGGCGACGACCGTGCTCAATGCCGCGGACGAGGTGGCGGTGGCCGAATTCATCGCCGGCCGTATCCCGTTCCTGGCGATTCCGGCTTTGGTCGAGGCGACACTGGACGCCGCCGCGGGGCGGGGGCTGCTGGTGGAACCCGGCCGGGTCGAGGATGCCTTGGCCGTTGACCATGATGCCAGATCACTGGCCCGGGCCCTCTTGCCCGAAATTGCCGTAAAGGCATCCTAGTAAACGTTGAGTAACTGTGGCGGGCGCAACCGGGCCGGGGACGAGGGCTTAAGATGACTGCGGATATCATGGGAAGCCTGAGCGCATTCGGTGGCGGTGTCGTCGGCTATGTGGTCCCGTTCCTGTTTGTGCTCACGATTGTTGTTTTCTTTCATGAACTTGGCCACTTCCTGGTGGCGCGCTGGCGCGGCGTGAAAATCGTCGCCTTTTCGATCGGCTTCGGCCCCGAGATCGTCGGCTTCAACGACCGCTACGGCACCCGCTGGAAGCTCGCCGCCATTCCCCTGGGCGGTTACGTGAAATTTTTCGGCGACGAGAACGCGGCCAGCGTTCCCGACACCGAGGCGGCCGCCGGAATGTCCGAGGAAGAGAAGAAAGTCAGCTTCATTCACAAGCCGGTGGGCTCCCGCGCCGCCGTGGTGGCCGCCGGGCCGATCGCCAATTTCATCCTCGCCATCGCCATCTTCGCCGTCATCTTCATGACGGCCGGCAAGCAAACCACGAGCGCCCGCGTCGATACGATCCAGCCGAACAGCGCCGCCCAGGCCGCCGGCTTCCAGCCCGGCGATCTCGTCATCGGCATCAACGGCGAGAAGATCGACAACTTCTCCGACATGCAGCGCATCGTCAGCATCAGCGCCGGCGAAACACTGAATGTCGAGGTCGAGCGCGGCGGCGTGCCCGTCACCCTCAAGGCGACGCCGCAGCTCAAGGAGCTCAAGGACAATTTCGGCAACGTGCACCGACTCGGCGTGCTCGGCATCAGCCGCTCGATGGCGCCGGGCGACATCAAGACGCAGAAATACGGACCGGTCGCGGCCGTCGCCGAAGGCGCCAAGGAGACTTGGTTCGTCGTCGACCGCACGCTCTCCTACATCGGCGGCGTGTTCGCCGGGCGGGAATCGGCCGATCAGCTTGGCGGCCCAATTCGGATCGCGCAGGTGTCGGGGCAGGTGGCGACCGCCGGATTCGTCGCGCTCATGCACCTGACGGCGGTGCTTTCGGTGTCGATCGGGCTCTTGAACCTCTTCCCGATCCCCCTTCTCGATGGGGGTCACCTTTTGTTCTATGGAATCGAGGCGGCGCGCGGGCGGCCGTTATCCGAGCGCGCACAGGAAGTCGGCTTCCGCATCGGCCTGGCGATCGTCGTCATGTTGATGATTTTCGCAACCTTTAATGACATTATCCACCTGGCCACCTCGTAACCGTTGCCTCTAAGCAACTTTTTGAGGGGAAAGGGGAACTTGGGTTGGCGCTTTCATTTGCAGCGCTTGCAAAACGCTGTACAAAGCAACCGAAAGCCGGCCTGGGAATCTGCCGAATCCGCAGTGGGGGACGGCCGCAAGGCTTCAAGAGGGCGCGTTGCGCATGGGACTTGTTGTGCGGTTGGTGCGGGGACTGACCCTTAGCGGTGTTATCCTCAGTGGTATCCTTGTGGGTGCCGCGTTCTTGACGGTTGCGTCGCCGGGCGTTGCCCTCGCGCAATCTGTTAGTTCCATTGCGGTGGAGGGGAGCCGGCGCGTCGAAGCCGACACCATCCGCTCCTATTTCCATGCCGGCCCCAACGGCCAGCTGAGCCCAGCCGACATCGACGATGGCCTGAAGGCGCTCTATGCGACCGGGCTGTTCTCCGACGTGCATATCAATCGCTCGGGTGGCCGCATCATCGTCAGTGTCGTCGAGAGCCCTGTGATCAACCGGGTCGCCTTCGAGGGCAACAAGAAGGCCAAGGACGATCAACTCACCGCGGAAGTGCAGTCGAAGCCGCGCGGCACGCTGTCGAGGCCGACCGTGCAGGCCGACGTGCAGCGCATCATCGAGATCTATCACCGCAGCGGCCGCTTCGATATATCGGTCGATCCGAAGATCATCGAGCTGCCGAACAATCGCGTCGACCTCGTCTTCGAGATCAAGGAAGGCGAGAAGACCGGCGTCAAGCAGATCAACTTTGTCGGCTCGCACGCCTTCACGTCCGGCCGCCTGAAGGATGTGATCAAGACCACGGAAAGCGGCTGGTTCAGCTTCCTGCAGACGACCGACATCTATGATCCGGATCGCGTGGAAGCTGATCGCGACCTGCTGCGCCGATTCTATCTCAAAAACGGCTACGCCGACGTGCGAATCGTGTCGGCGGTGGGCGAGTACGATCCTGCCAAGAAGGGTTTCATCGTCACCTTCACCATCGATGAGGGCGCCAAGTATTACATCGGTACTGTCGACGTCGTATCCAACGTCCGCGCACTCGATCCGAGCATCCTGCGCAGCCGCCTGAAGCTCAACCCGGGCAGCGTCTACAACGCCGACCTGGTGGAGAAGAGCGTCGAGTCGATGACCATCGAGGCGGCCAAGAGCGGCTATGCCTTCGCCAATGTGCGTCCGCGCGGCGACCGCAACTTCGAGAAGAAGACCATCAATCTCGTCTTCGTGGTCGAGGAGGGCGCGCGCGCCTACATCGAACGCATTAACATCCGCGGCAATACGCGTACGCGCGACTACGTCATTCGCCGCGAGTTCGATATCGGCGAGGGCGACGCCTATAACCGCGCGCTCATCGACCGCGCCGAACGCCGCCTGAAGAACCTGAACTTCTTTAAGACCGTCAAGATCACCAACGAGCCGGGCTCAGCGCCTGATCGCGTGGTCATCAACGTAGACGTAGAGGAACAGCCCACCGGAGAGTTCTCGGTGTCGGGCGGCTATTCGACCGCCGACGGCTTTATCGGCGAAGTCAGCGTCGCCGACCGCAACCTGATGGGCCGCGGCCAGTACGCCAAGGCCTCGGTCACGTTCGGTCAGTACACGCGCGGCGCCGACCTGTCTCTCGTCGAGCCCTATTTGCTCGGCTATCGCATGTCCGGTGGTGTCGACCTCTTCTACAAGGAGAATGAGGCCAACAATTACGTGTCGTATGACACCAAGTCCTACGGCACCAATCTGCGGCTCGGCTTCGCGCTGACCGAGGAAATCTCTTTCCAGCCGCGGTATTCGATCTACCGGCAGGAGATCACGCTGCCGGCTCAGTACGATAACTGTACGTCGACGACGAGCCCGGCCAGTCCCAACTTCAATCCGGCAGGCTTTAACTGCTTCTCTGACGGCGAAGCTTCGCTTCCCGTGCGTATAGAGCTGTCGCAGGGGCCTGTGACTGTGTCGTTGGTCGGCTACACGCTGGCCTACAACACCCTCGACAATGTGCGCGCGCCCACCAGCGGCCTCTATGCCGAGTTGAAGCAGGACTTGGCCGGCGTCGGCGGCGACGTGAACTTTATCCGTTCGCAGGCCGAAGCCCGCAGCTACTACGAGGTGATTCCCGACGTGGTCGGCGTCGTGAAATTGCAGGCCGGCAATATCTCGGCCTGGGGCGGCAAAGATCTGCGCATGCTGGATGAATTCCAGATGGGCCCGAACCTCGTACGCGGCTTTGAGCCGTCCGGTATCGGGCCGCGCGATCTGACCAACGGAACGACGAACGACGCGCTCGGCGGCAGCATGTACTGGGGCGCCAGCGTGGAAGCGCAGACCCCGCTCTACTTCCTGCCGAAGGAAATTGGCATCAAGCTCGCGGTCTTCGCCGACGCCGGTTCGCTGTGGGATTATCAGGGGCCGACTTATTGGAGCGTGACCAATGAGAGCGTGCAGGTCGGTCTCAACAGTCCCTCAATGATCCGGTCCTCCGTCGGTGTCGGCTTCCTGTGGGATTCGCCGCTCGGGCCGCTCCGCTTCGATCTGGCTTATCCGATCACCAAATACTGCGCCACGCCGAGCACCGGCGGGCCGGAAGTGTGCGATCGCACCCAGATCTTCCGCTTCAGCGGTGGTACGAAGTTCTAGCGCCGCGCCGCGGGCGGACGCACGAGGTCCGGCCGCGGCTGCTGCATTGGTTTAGCCTCAACGGGTCAGACTCGGGCAGCATGAGCGAGCCGGTTTTCCTCCGTCGGTCAGAGGGCCTTACCCTCGATGAGATCGCCAGCGTGGCCGGTGCCGTGGCTCCGGCCACGGCGCCGCATGCGCGGCGCATCGGCGGCATCGCGCCGCTTGATCGCGCCTCGCCCTCCGACCTGAGCTTCCTCGACAACAAGAACTACGCGCCGGCCGCGCGGCTCACACTCGCCGGTGCATGCATGACGACGGCGGAGCTCGCCAAGGAGCTGCCGCCGCATGTAGCGGCTTTCGTGGTGCGCGAGCCCTATCGGGCCTTCGTCACCGTGGCGCGCGCGATGTTCCCGCAGGCGCTGCAGCCGTCATCGCTGCGTGAGCCGGGCGAGTTTGCCGGGGCTCATGTCGATCCGACGGCGCGGCTCGAGGACGGCGTCACCATCGATCCCGGCGCTGTGATCGGGCCGCATGCCGAGATCGGCAGCGGCACGCTGATCGGCGCCAATGCCGTGATTGGCGCGGAGGTGCGCGTCGGCCGCGACTGCGCGATCGGCGCCGGCACCACGCTCAGCAATGCTCTGATCGGCGACCGCGTGCTCGTGCATCCGGGCTGCAAGATCGGCCAGGACGGATTCGGTTTCGTGATGGGCGGCAAGGGCCATCTCAAGGTCCCGCAGATCGGCCGCGTCATCATCCAGGACGACGTGGAGATCGGCGCCGGTACAACCATCGACCGCGGCGCCGTCCGCGATACCGTCATCGGCGAAGGCACCAAGATCGACAACCTTGTCCAGGTGGGCCACAATGTCATGATAGGCCGGCATTGCATCCTGGTCGCGCAGACAGGCCTCGCGGGCAGTTCGACCCTAGAAGACTTTGTCGTGCTCGGGGCGCGTGTCGGCCTCGACAACAATGTTAGGATCGGTGAAGGGGCGCAAATCGCTGCGACCAGTATTGTCCACGGCGACGTGCCACCCGGCGCCCGCTGGGGCGGCACGCCTGCGAAGCCGTTGAAGCAGTGGTTCCGCGAGATGATGATCCTCGAGCAACTCGCCCGCCGCGAAATGCATTCGCGCCGCAAAGACGGTGGCGACACGGCAGCGGACGAGTAGGCGAGACGAATGCCGATGGATGACGTCGTCACCAAGCTTGAAGCGGCCGACATCGCCGTCGTGCTGAAGATGTTGCCGCACCGCTATCCGTTCCTGATGGTCGACCGTGTGATCGATATCCGCGCGGACGAGCATGGCATCGGCATCAAGAATGTCACCATCAACGAGCCGCATTTCCAGGGCCACTTCCCGGAAAATCCCGTGTTTCCCGGCGTGCTGATGATCGAAGGCATGGCGCAAACGGCGGGCGTGCTCTGCATCCTGGCGACATCATCGCTCAAGCCCAAGAACGTGTTCTTCATGACCATCGACAAGGCCAAGTTTCGTAAGATTGTGCTCCCAGGCGACACCATCGAGTATCACATGACGCGCACCGCGCGGCGCAAGAACATGTGGTGGTATCACGGCGAAGCCAAGGTGGGCGGCCAGGTCGTCGCCGAGGCGGACGTCGGCGCCATGATCTCCGACGCATGAGCGCGGCCATGATCGATTCCTCGACACGGGTCGAGGCCGGGGCGAAGATCGGCAACGACGTCTCCATCGGCCCCTTCTGCACCATCGGTCCGCATGT
Organism: Pseudolabrys sp.; assembly: GCA_036519015.1. Lineage (GTDB taxonomy): Bacteria > Pseudomonadota > Alphaproteobacteria > Rhizobiales > Xanthobacteraceae > Pseudolabrys. Next base: position 15,971 of record DATDMA010000219.1, read on the forward strand.
CACGATCGGCGACGGCTGCCGCCTCGTCGCGCATGTGAACGTCACCGGCCACACGACCATCGGGCCGCGCACCGTTATCCATCCCTTTGCCTCGCTCGGCTCGCCGCCGCAGTCGTTCAGCTACCGCGGCGGCCCGACCAGGCTGGTGGTGGGCGCCGATTGCGACATCCGCGAAAACGTCACCATGAACACCGGCACCGAGGATGACCGCGGCGTCACCGAGGTCGGCGACGGCTGCTTCCTTATGGTCGGCTCGCATGTCGGCCACGACTGCAAGGTCGGCACCAAGGTCGTGATGGCCAACAACACCGTGCTCGGCGGCCACGTTACCGTCGGCGACAATGTCGTGTTCGGCGGCGGCGTGGCGGTGCGCCAGTTCGTCCGCATCGGCGACGGCGCCATGCTGGTCGGCTTGAGCGGCATCCGCGCCGACATCATTCCCTACGGCATGGCGCAGGGGCCGCTCGCGCATCTGGTCGGGCTCAATGTGGTCGGCATGCGCCGGCGCGGCATGGGCAAGAGCGAGGTTCACCGCGTCCGCGCGGCCTATCAGGCGCTGTTCTTCGGCGACGGTGAATTCCGCGCGCGGCTCAATCGCGTCGAAGCCGAGTATGCGGACGATATACTCATAACCAAAGTCATCGCCTTCATCCGCGCGGGCAAGCGCCCGATCACCATGGCGATCAAGCGCGGCGAGACGGACGAAGGCGCATGAGCGCCGCGGCCGCTGCCGGGCACGAAGGCCCGCTCGCCATGATCTGCGGCGGCGGCAGCCTGCCTCTGGCGGTAGCCGATTTCGTCGCGTCGCACGGGCGCAAGGTCGTCCTGTTTCCGCTGCGCGGCAGCGCCGAGGGGACCGCCGTCGAGCGCCATCCGCATCATTGGCTGTACATCGGCCAAATGGGCAAGTTCATACGGCTCGCCCGCGCCGAAGGCTGCCGCGATCTGGTCTTCCTGGGCTCGTTGATACGGCCGTCGCCGTGGCGGACCAGGCTCGATCTCAAGGCGCTTGTGATGATGCCGCGAATTCTTCGGGCGTTTCGCGGCGGCGACAACCATCTCCTCTCCGGCATGGGCAAGCTGCTTGAGCAGGAAGGCTTTCGCCTGTTGGGCGCGCACGAGGTGGCGCCGGAAATCCTGGTGCCGCAAGGCGCGCTCGGCCGCATCGAGCCTTCCGAGCGCGACTGGGCCGACATTGCCCTCGGCCTCGACTATCTGCGCACCGCCGGTCCCTTCGATATTGGCCAGGCCGTGGTGGTGGCGGGACGCCATATATTGGCGGTGGAGGCGGCTGAGGGCACCGACCACATGCTCGCGCGTGTCGCAGAGATGCGCACCAACGGCCGCGTGCGCGGTGCCCACGGCGTCGGCGTCCTGGTGAAGGCGCCGAAGCCGAATCAGGATCGCCGTTTCGACCTACCCTCGATCGGGCCACGAACGGTCGAGGGCGCCGCGCACGCAGGCCTTGCCGGCATTGCCGTGGTCGCCGGTGAAACCATCATCGCGGATGCCGAGGACCTCATCGCCGCCGCCGACCGCGCCAACATCTTCGTCATCGGCCGCGCGCAATGAGCGCCGCAACCGGCCCGCACGTGTTCATGATCGCGGGCGAGGAATCCGGCGACCGCCTCGGTGCCGCGCTCATCGCCGCGCTCCGGCGGCAGACGCAAGGCCAGGTGCGCGTCTCCGGCATCGGTGGTGCCCATATGGCGGGCGAGGGCGTGCAGAGCCCATTTCCGCTTGGCGACCTGGCGATCATGGGCTTTGCCGCGATCCCTGCGAGCCTGCCGAAGATCCTGCGGCGCATCCGCGAAGCGGCGGATGCAGTGATCGCAGCGAGACCGGACGTCGTCGTCATCATCGACAGTCCGGAATTCACCCATCGCGTGGCCAAGCGCGTGCGGGCCCGTGCGCCCGCCATTCCGATCATCGACTATGTCTGCCCCTCGGTCTGGGCCTGGCGGCCGGGCCGCGCGCGCGCCATGCGTGCCTATGTGGATCACGTGCTGGGGCTTTTGCCATTCGAGCCGGCGGTGATGCAGCGCCTCGGGGGCCCGCCGACCACTTTCGTCGGCCATCCGCTCGGCGAGCAGGTTGCCCGCCTGCGCCCCAATGCGGATGAAGCCCAACGCCGCCTCACGGATCCGCCCATCCTGCTGGTGATGCCCGGAAGCCGCTCAGGCGAAGTCAGTCGCATGGGCGGCGTGTTCGGCGAAGCCCTGGCGCTGATCAAACGGCGTGTGGGCGCGCTGGAGGTGGTGGTGCCGGCCGTGCCGCGCCTGGTCGAAATCATGCGCGCCACCGTCGCGTCCTGGCCCGTGCCCGGCCGCATTGTGACGGACCCTGCCGAGAAGGACGCCGACTTCCGCACGGCGAGGGCGGCGCTGACCAAATCGGGCACGTCTACGCTGGAGCTCGCGCTCGCTGGCGTGCCTATGGTCGCCGCCTATAAAGTTCCCCCGGTGGAGGCAGTGGTCGCACGCATCCTGATCACCGCTCCCAGCGCCATCCTGACCAACTTGATCCTGGGCGAAAATGTCGTGCCCGAATTTTTGCAGCAAGATTGCACCGCCGAACGCCTTGCCGAAGCCCTCATTCCGCTCATGGCAGATACGCCGGAGCGGCGCCGCCAGACGAACGCCTTCGCCCGCCTGGATGCGATCATGGACATCGGCCGGGCTGTGCCGAGCGAACGCGCGGCGGCCGCGGTCCTGGGCTCTGGCGGCGCTTTTAACCAAGCCGGAAGGCCGGCGATGGCTTCGCCCGCCTCAAGAGCTTAACTTGCCGTGTCCCGTAAAATGGGCGTATGGCATGGGACCGAGCTGGGACCTGCAACTTTGACCCCTTCACAGCGTGCCACCATTACTGCCGTCCACGGCTACTTGCCGCCGGACGTGCTTACCAATGCCGAATTGGCGCGCATGGTGGATACCAGCGATACCTGGATCACTGAGCGCACCGGCATCAAAGAGCGGCACATCCTCAAGGGCGAGGGGTTGGGCACCTCGCACATGGGCGCCGAAGCCGTGCGCGGCCTGCTGCAAAAGACCGGCACCAAGCCCGAGGATGTCGACCTCCTGATCTGCGCTACGACGACGCCGGACATGCAGTTTCCGTCGACCGCCAATCTCATCTGCGACATGGTCGGCATCCGCAATATCGGCTCGTTCGACGTGCAGGCGGCCTGCTCGGGCTTCCTCTATTCACTGACGGTCGCGACGCAATTCATCGCCGCCGGCACGGCGCGCAAGGTGATTGTAGTCGGCGCCGACAAGATGTCGTCGATCATCGACTACACCGACCGCGCCACCTGCGTGCTGTTCGGCGACGGCGCCGGCGCTGTGCTGCTCGAGCCGAACGATAGCGGCTACGGCATCATGGATGCGCTGATCCGCTCCGATGGGTCCGGCATGATCCATCTGCACCAGAAGGCAGGCGGCAGCCGCATGCCGGCGAGCGCCGATACAGTCACCAAGCGCCAGCACTATGTGCACCAGGAGGGCGCTGCGGTTTACAAGTTCGCCATCGCCAAGATGGCGGAGGTCGCCGGCGAGATCATGTCGCGCAACAATCTGCGCGGCGAGATGATCGACTGGCTGGTGCCGCACCAGGCCAACAAGCGCATCATCGAATCCACCGCCGAGCGCATGGGGATGCCGATGGATCGCGTGATGGTGACGATCGACAAATACGGCAACACCACCAACGCGACGATCCCGCTCTGCCTGTGGGATTACGAGGCGAAGCTCAAGGCGGGCAACCGCTTGGTGCTCGCAGCCTTCGGCGGCGGCTTCACCTGGGCCGGCGTCTACGTCACCTGGGGCTATGACGGCGCCACGGCGCCGAAGCTCAATGGTCACGGCGCCAACGGCCACGGCGGTACGAACGGCAAGGGCATCTGACCTCGGGCTACCGAGACGGATACGGTTCTCGTCGTCGATCAACGGGGTGTCGATTGCCGCAGCACGCACCAGCCCGCCACTGCTATCGGCACACCGAGCCCGAACCAGCCGATCGCGTCCCATAATCCGTCCGCAAGCAGGGCGGTGACCAGGCCGATTACGCTTACGCACGCGATCACCGCAGGCATCGCGAAAATCTGCTCCAAGGACTTTGGCGTCTGTTGAATGTGACGCCTCACCGCTATGCGGCCTTCTGTGCGCCGGCCCTGGTGCTCGGCGTGGCGCCACAAATGGAAAGGGCGCCTGACCGGCGCCCCAACCATTTCTGATTTTCGAAGAGACTATTTCCGCCGCGAGATCGGGATGTAATCGCGCCGCGTCTCGCCGGTGTAGAGCTGGCGCGGACGGCCGATCTTCTGCTTCGGGTCCTCGATCATTTCCTTCCACTGCGCGATCCACCCGACGGTGCGTGCGACCGCGAACAGCACGGTGAACATCGTGGTGGGGAAGCCCATCGCCTTGAGCGTGATGCCCGAATAAAAGTCGATGTTCGGATAGAGCTTCTTCTCGATGAAGTACTCGTCGTGCAGCGCGATCTTCTCGAGCTCCAGGGCGACGTCGAGCAGCGGATCGTCCTTGATGCCGAGCTCGGCTAAGACCTCGTGGCAGGTCTTCTGCATGATCTTGGCGCGCGGATCGTAGTTCTTGTAGACGCGATGGCCGAAACCCATCAGGCGGAAGCTGTCGTTCTTGTCCTTAGCGCGCTTGACGTATTCGGGGATGCGATCGACGGTGCCGATCTCGCGCAGCATGTTGAGCGCGGCCTCGTTGGCGCCGCCATGCGCAGGCCCCCAGAGGCAGGCGCAGCCGGCGGCGATGCAGGCGAACGGGTTGGCGCCGGACGAGCCGGCGAGTCGCACCGTCGAAGTCGAGGCGTTCTGCTCGTGGTCGGCGTGCAGGATGAAGATGCGATCCATCGCCCGCGCGAGCACCGGGTTCGGCTTGTACTCCTCGGTCGGCACCGCGTAGCACATGCGCAGGAAGTTGGTGGAATAGTCGAGCTCATTCTTCGGATACACGAAGGGCTGGCCGATCGAATATTTGTAGGCCATAGCGGCAAGCGTCGGCACCTTCGCGATCATGCGGATCGAGGCGATCATGCGCTGGTGCGGATCGGAGATGTCGGTGGAGTCGTGGTAGAAGGCCGACAGCGCGCCGATCGAGCCGGTCATGACCGCCATCGGATGCGCGTCGCGACGGAAGCCTTGGAAGAACCGGCTCATCTGCTCATGCACCATCGTGTGGCGCGTGACGCGGTAGTCGAAGTCGGATTTCTGGGAGGGGGTCGGCAGTTCGCCGTAGAGCAGGAGATAGCAGGTCTCGAGGAAGTCGCCGTGTTCGGCGAGTTGCTCGATCGGATAGCCGCGATACATCAAGATCCCTTCATCGCCGTCGATGTAGGTGATCTTGGACTCGCAGCTTGCCGTCGACGTGAAGCCGGGGTCGTAAGTGAACAGCCCGCTTTCGCCGTACAGCTTTGAGATGTCGACCACGTCGGGGCCGACGGTGCCGCTATAAATGGGGAAGTCCCAGTTATTGTTACCGACTGATAGCGAGCCGGTTTTAGTCTTGGAATCCGTCTTGGCGTCCATGGTCGGGCCCTCGAATTGGCAGCGAGCGGGTGCGCTATAAAAGCGTTCGGCCGGCAGGTGTGGCGCCGCATCAGGCTTGCGCTGGCTCCGGCCTTGTGTGCCTAACCCATCCAACTATGCGCTGCAAGATCGCGCAAGCTGCGCATCTGCCCGCCATATAGGCATGGCTCGCAGCTTTGCCTGCGATGAAAATTATCGCCGCATAAAAAATTTACGATGCCGGCGCGGCCTGGTCGCGCAGGCGGCCGAGGCTCTCCTCGCGGCCGAGAACCGCGAGCACGTCGAAGATCGGCGGCGAGGTGGTCTTGCCGGTGAGCGCTGCACGCAAAGGCTGCGCTACCGCGCCGAGTTTGAGGCCCATGCGCTCGGCGAAGCTGCGCACGACCGCTTCCACCCCGGCCGCATTCCACTCGCCGACGGCCTCGAGTTCCGGCAGCAGGGCTGCAACCGTGGATTTCGCTTCGGCGGTGAGCAGCACCTTGGCCGGGCCCGCGATGTCGAGCGGCCGGCTCGCCCAGAGGAAGCGGGAGGCCTCGAACAACTCAACCAAAGTCTTAGCGCGCTCCTTGAGCCCGGGCATGGCGAGGCGGAGCTTCTCCCGCAGTTCGGGCGTCATCTTGGCGGCGAGTTCCTGGCCGCCCGCGATGTGCGGCAAGAGGTGTTCAAGGGCCTCGATCAGAGCGGCGTCGTCGCTCGCGCGGATGTAATGGCCGTTGAGGCTTTCCAGTTTGGCGAAGTCGAAGCGCGCCGGCGAGCGGCCGATATGGGCGAGGTCGAAGGCCTGCACCATCTCCTCGGTCGAGAAGACCTCCTGGTCGCCATGGCTCCAGCCGAGCCGGACCAGATAGTTCCGTACAGCCGCGGGCAGGTAGCCCATGCCCCGGTAGGCGTCCACGCCCAACGCACCGTGGCGCTTCGACAACTTGGAGCCGTCCGGGCCGTGGATCAGTGGAATGTGGGCCATGATGGGCACCTTCCAGCCGAGCGCCTCATAGATGTGCTTCTGCCGGGCGCCGTTGGTCAGGTGGTCGTCGCCGCGGATGATGTGCGTGACCGACATGTCATGGTCGTCCACCACGACGGCCAACATATACGTGGGCGTGCCGTCCGAGCGCAGCAGCACTAGGTCGTCGAGGTCGGAGTTCTGCCAGACCACGCGGCCCTGAACCTGATCCTCGATGAGGGTCTCGCCGGTCTGCGGCGCCTTGAGCCGGATCACCGGCTTGACGCCCGGGGGGGCCTCGGAGGGGTCGCGGTCGCGCCAGCGCCCGTCATAGAGCTTGGAGCGGCCCTCACGCCGGGCGGCCTCGCGCATCTGGGTGAGCTCCTCGGGCGAGGCATAGCAGTAGTAGGCTTTGCCTTCGGCGAGGAGTTGCTCGGCGATCTCGCGGTGGCGCGCGGCGCGCGCGAACTGGTAGATGATGTCGCCGTCCCAGGTGAGGCCCAGCCAGGAGAGGCCGTCGATGATGGCGTCGATGGCGGCCTTGGTCGAGCGCTCCCGGTCGGTGTCCTCGATTCGCAGTAGCATCTTGCCGCCGCGGCTGCGCGCGAACAGCCAGTTGAACAGCGCCGTGCGGCCTCCGCCGATATGGAGGAAGCCGGTGGGGGAGGGCGCGAAACGGGTGACGACGGGCTCGCTCATCGGCGGGCGTCTAACACAGTTGCGGGCGAGGGAGTCAGCGCGGTTGACATTGAGCCGGGCGTCCCGTCATGGCATAGGCGCCGGTCGCGGCCGGTCCGCATCATAGGGTTGATCCTGAGATTCGAGGAAGCATGGCGACGGACGACAAGGCAAGCGGCAATGTGGGCGCGGCGGAGGCCGGCCGCGATTTCATTCGCGACATCGTTAAAGCCGATCTCGACGCCAAGCGCATCGACAAAGTCATCACCCGTTTCCCGCCCGAGCCGAACGGCTACCTGCATATCGGTCACGCCAAATCCATCTGTCTCAACTTCGGCATCGCCGGAGAGTTCGGCGGCCAGTGCAATCTGCGATTCGACGACACCAATCCCACGAAGGAAGAGCAGGAATATATCGACGCGATCAAGAGCGACGTGCGCTGGCTCGGTTTCGACTGGGGCGACAACCTCTATCACGCGTCGGATTATTTCGAGCAGCTCTATACCTGGGCCGAAGACCTGATCCAGGCCGGCAAGGCTTATGTCGACGACCAGAGCCCGGCCGACATGCGGGCGAACCGCGGCACGCTGACCGAGCCGGGCAAGAACAGTCCCTTCCGCGACCGTTCAGTCGAGGAGAACCTCGACCTCTTCCGCCGCATGCGCGCCGGCGAATTCCCCAACGGTGCGCGCGTGCTCCGCGCCAAGATCGACATGGTGTCAGGCAACATCAACCTGCGCGACCCGGTGATGTACCGCATCCTGCACGCGCATCATCCGCGCACCGGCACGGAGTGGAAGATCTATCCGAGCTACGACTTCGCGCATGGCCAGTCGGATGCGATCGAGCACATCACGCACTCGGTCTGCACGCTGGAGTTCGAGGACCATCGGCCTCTCTATGATTGGTTCATCGCCAATCTGAAGGTTCCCTCGAGGCCGCATCAGTACGAATTCGCGCGGCTAAATCTCACTTATACGGTGCTGTCCAAGCGCGTTCTGACGACGCTGGTGCGCGACGGTCACGTCTCGGGCTGGGACGATCCGCGCATGCCGACGCTTGCCGGCCTGCGCCGGCGCGGCGTGCCGGCGGTGGCGATCCGCGATTTCATCAAGCGCATCGGCGTCGCCAAGGCCAACAGCCTGGTGGACGTCGGCATGTTCGAATTCTCGGTGCGCGAGGCGCTCAACAAAAGCGCGCAGCGGCGCATGGCGGTGTTGCGGCCGCTCAAGATCGTGATCGAGAATTACCCCGAAGGGCAGACGGAGCAGCTCGAGGCCGTCAATCATCCCGACGATCCGGCGGCGGGCACACGCAAGATCACCTTCTCACGCGAGCTTTATATCGAGCAGGAAGACTTCATGGAGAACCCGCCGAAGAAGTTTTTCCGGCTTTCTCCCGGCATGGAAGTGCGCCTGCGTTACGCCTACTTCGTCACCTGCCGCGAGGTGGTGAAGAACGATGCCGGCGAGGTGACCGAACTGCGCTGTACGTATGACCCGGCCACGCGCGGCGGGAATGCGCCGGACGGTCGCAAGGTGAAGGCGACCATTCACTGGGTGTCGGCGGCCGACTCCGTTCCGGCCGAAGTGCGCGTCTACAATCCGCTGTTCAGTAAGCCCGATCCGACCGGCAGCGAGGGCTTCACTGACGATCTCAATCCGAACTCGCTCGAGGTTGTGAGCGACGCCCGCATCGAGCCGGCGCTTGCCGCCGGCAATACGGAGGATGCGGTGCAGTTCGAGCGCCAGGGTTATTTCACCCGCGACGCGGATTCCAAGCCCGGAAAGCCGGTGTTCAACCGCACCATCGGCTTGCGCGACACCTTCGCCAAGGACGTGGCGAAGGAGAAGGCGGGCGGGTAGGGCAGCTAATTCAACGCCTTTCCGATCGAGCCGCCGCCGTCAACGAACAGCGTTTGTCCCGTCATCCAACTCGCCTCCTCCGAGAGGAGAAAGGCAATCGTGGCGGCGATCTCGTCGGGTTTTCCCAGCCGGCGCATTGGGATCAGAGACAGGAGACGGCGTTCTGCCTCGCTGCCAGCGGGTGTGTACTGACGGAACATCCCGGTCTCGACGGGACCGGGCGCCACGGCGTTCACCGTGATCCCGGTCTCGGCCAACTCCATCGCCCAGGTGCGCGTGAAGCTGTTGAGGGCTGCTTTGGAGGCGGCATAGGCCGAGCGGTTTGGGATGCCAATGACCGTCAGGCTGGACACGTTGACAATGCGGCCCCACCTTTTCGCCTGCAACGCGGGCAGTATCGCCTGCACCGTCTGGATCGCCGGGTGCAGATTGACGCGCAGGATGTCGTCGACATCCTGGAGGTCGATTTCGCCGAGCGCATGCATCCGGGCCAAGCCGACATTATTGACGACCCCGTCGAACGAATAGCGCTGGGCTAGTTCGGCGAATGCCGTGCCGGAGGCTTTGCTGTCGTTGAGGTCAATTGGGACGAGCGTACCGGGAAAGCCTGGATCCGGGCTGCGCGCCACGCCGACCACGTTGTGTCCTGCCTCGACGAGGCGTGTCGAGAGCGCGCGCCCGATGCCTTTGCTGGCGCCGGTGACAAGAAACGTACGTTGACTCATGGTGTCTCTTTCTTTTTTCGGGTGGGATTACGCTTGTTGCTGGCTTTGCTGTTGACGGTATCGGCTCGTGCCGGTAGCGGCGGCAGGCCGAGCATGGCGAGCGCAGGGCGCACGAGGCCTTCGAACAATTCGCGGTCCGGACGAACCCGCGCCAACACGCGAAGACCCAGCGCGACTGACAGCAGATGCCGCGCAAGTTCGCCGGCGTCTTGATCCGTCGCGATTTCCCCGGTCTGTCGTCCATCGACAATGCAGCGCTCAAAAAAGCTCTCGAGCGTGATGGTCTCGTCCGCCACGATCCGCTGGATGTCAGGGTTGTTCTCTGTCGCTTCGAGCGCCGTGTTCACCAGCATGCAGCCCCGGTGATGGGGGTCCGCTAGCGAACGGTCGATGACGCCGGCAAAGTAGCCTGCGACCGCTTGGCCGGGCGACAGCGATGCCTCAAGACGGCTGATGCGCTCGCGCAGAACGTCGTTCAAGTATTGATCGAGCGCCCGCAGATAGAGGCCGCGCTTGTCACCAAACGCGGCATATATGCTGGAAGCGGTTAAACCTGTTGACGCTGCCAGGTCGCGCGTCGACGTGGCCTCGTAGCCCTTGGACCAGAATGTCTCGCCCGCGGCCGCGAGAACCGCTCGCTCGTCAAATTCACGCGGTCGTCCCATGCTGTTCCTCCGTTCCGTCATCGAGCGAAAATGCTGCGGAACGCATCCAATTATGGAGCGACCGTTCCGCTACACCCGAGATATGGAGCGGTCGATCCAGAAATCAAGTCGGCAGCCCGCTTGCCTTGCTCGCTGACGCGACGAGCGGGCGTTCACAACCGTTCTCCTAGTCACAACCTACGCTTGCTCTAGCATGGCTCGTCAGCGCGGGCGGGGCGGTCATGGCGTTGGGGGACGAGGGCCGACCACGGGCGAGAGCCTGGGCGGCGGCGGTCGGGGAAGCGCGCCGCCGCGCAGGCGTTGCCCTGCCGGACGGGCTCGCCCAACGCGCCGGCCAAGTTGGCCGGCTGGTCTCGCAATGGGTCGTGGCGGAAGTTGCGCCCGGCCGGCTATTGCCCTGGCTGCCGGTCGCATTCGGCTTCGGCATCGTGCTGTACTTCACCGCCGATCGAGAACCCGCCTTGTGGGCGGCGGTGCCGTTGGCGCTTGCCGGCATCGCGGTTGCCTTCCTGGCGCGGCGAAGCGCTGTCGGCTTTCCGCTCGCGCTCGGATTTGCCGCGATCGGTGCCGGCTTTGCCGTCGCGACCCTGCAGACCGCGCGCATCGCTCATCCGGTGCTGCAGATGCCGGTGGCGAGCGTCGCGATCTCCGGCTTTGTTGAAATCCGCGAGGAGCGCGAGCGCAGCGACCGCATTGTCGTGCGTGTGCAGCATCTCGAAGGCGGCCGTCTGAAGGAAATCCCCGACCGCGTGCGCGTCGCCGTGCGCAGGGGCACGGCGCCCGCCGTCGGCGCCTTCACCTCGTTCAAGGCGCATCTGTCGCCGCCGCTCTCGCCTTTGCGGCCGGGCGGCTACGACTTCGCGCGCGACATGTATTTTCAGCGCATCGGCGCTTCCGGCTACATCCTCGGCAAGATCGCGACCACACCGGCGCCGGTCGCGCCCAGCCTCTGGCTGCGCTATGCGTCCTTCATCGACGGCCTACGTGAGGCGATCGACGACCGCATCCGCGCGCAGTTGCCGGGCGACCGCGGCGCGATCGCCTCGGCGCTGATTACGGGGAAACGCGACGCAATCTCGGCGCCGGTCAACGACGCGATGTACGTCTCGAGCCTCGCGCATGTGCTGTCGATTTCCGGCTATCACATGGCGGTGGTGGCGGGCGTCGTCTTCTTCTTCGTTCGTGCAGGGCTGGCGCTGGTGCCGTCGCTCGCGATCCGCCGGCCGATCAAGAAATGGGCGGCCGCCGGCGCGCTCCTGGCCGCCGCCTTCTACCTGTTGCTGTCTGGCGCGGAGGTCGCGACGCAGCGCTCGTTCATCATGATCGCGATCGTGCTTGTCGGCGTCATGGTCGACCGTCCAGCCATCACCTTCCGTACGCTGACGGCGGCGGCCTTGTGTGTCCTGCTGCTCGCGCCGGAGGCCGTCGTGCATCCGAGCTTCCAGATGTCCTTCGCTGCAACGCTGGCGCTGATCGCGGGCTACCAGCACGGGCTACCGTGGCGCGCCGATGCCGACTCTTCGCTTGGCGCGCGCGCGGCTCTGTGGGGCGCGCGCGAGATCGCCGGGCTCCTGCTGGCGTCCTTCGTCGCCGGGCTCGCGACCACGCCCTATGCCGCCTACCACTTCCACCGCGTCGCGCCGTATGGGGTGGTCGCCAATCTGCTCGCGATGCCGGTCGTGTCGGTCGAGGTCATGCCGATGGGCATCCTCGGCGTGCTGGCCATGCCTTTCGGATTCGATGCGGTGTGCTGGCGGATGATGGGCTTGGGGATCGACTGGATGATCACCGTCGTCCTGTGGGTGACGAGCCTGCCGGGCGCCGTCGGCCATATCCAGGCCTTCGGCACGGGACCGCTGTTATTGGGAACGGCCGGATTGCTGCTGCTATGCCTGCTGCGCTCGCCGTTGCGCTGGAGCGGGGTGGTGCTCGCGGTCGCGGCGAGCTTGTGGGCCGTACTCACGCCACGGCCCGATGTGCTGATCTCGGGCGAGGGGCAGGCGGCCGCCATCCGCGGCGCCGACGGGCGGCTCGCGCTGCTGCACAGCGGCCGCGACACCTTCGCGACGCGGGAATGGCTCGCCGCCGATGGCGACGATCGCACGGTGAAGGACGCGAGCCTGAATGCGGGCGTGCGCTGCGACGACGTGGGCTGCATCGGCCGCCTCAAGGACGGCCGGCTGGTCTCGATGGCTTTGGCCCCGGAAGCTTTCCTGGAAGACTGTGCCCGCGCGGCGGTGGTCGTCAGCGCACGTGAAGCGCCGGGCGACTGCTCGGCGTTGTTGATCGACCGCAATGTCTGGCGCAGCCAAGGTGCCGTCGCCCTGCGCTGGGTCGGCGACCGTTTCGAGCAGACCGTCGCGCGCCCGCCGGGCATCGATCGCCCCTGGGCGCGCGCACCGGCGGTGACTGGGAGCACCACGTCACCGGCGCGGCCGGCGTCGCCCGACGCCACGCCGAGCACGAATGACTTGGAGGCGGGGGATCAGTAGCGCCGGAATAGCCCCGCGAGCTTGCCCTGGATGCGCACGCGGTTGGGCGGCAGGATGCGCACCTCATACGACGTATTGGCCGGCTCGAGCGCAATGGACGCGCCGCGGCGGCGGAAACGCTTGAGGGTCGCTTCCTCATCGTCGATCAGCGCCACCACGATGTCGCCCGTCTCGGCAGCCTCGGTGCGGCGGATCAGGGCGATGTCGCCGTCAAGGATGCCGGCGTCGATCATCGAATCGCCGCGCACTTCCAGTGCGAAATGCTCGCCGGCCGACAGCAGGTCGGGCGGCATGTTGATGACATGGCTGCGCGTCTGGATCGCCTCGATCGGCGTACCGGCGGCGATGCGGCCCATGACCGGCACCGCGATCGGGCGCCGCCCGTCTTCATCGTCCGCCGGGGCGGTAGATACGGTGGCCGCCGCAGCGCGCACGCGGCCCAGATCGCCTTCGATGACACTGGGGGTAAATCCGCGCGACCGTCCGTTATTGAAGCCGTGGGCGACCGAATCCGGCAGCTTGATCACCTCGATGGCCCGCGCCCGATTAGGCAGGCGGCGAATGAACCCGCGCTCTTCCAAAGCGGTGATCAGGCGGTGGATGCCCGATTTGGAGCGCAGATCGAGTGCGTCCTTCATTTCGTCGAAGGAGGGCGGCACGCCGGCCTCAGTCAGGCGCTCGTGAATAAAGCGCAGAAGCTCGAATTGCTTGCGGGTCAGCATCTGTTTCTCCCGTCGCCGGCCGGTGCCCCACGGGCGGCCGGCTAGAAACAAATCATGAACGGACACTATCTGTTCGATATGTGTTCCGCAACTATTTAATTTGGAGTGAAAAAGTCGAAAGGCCGCTACAGGGCGAACTTAAGGATGACACAAGTTGATCCGACGGCCGCCGCGGGCGCGTGCGGTTCCCGAATCACGAGGCAGCCAGCCTTGGCCAAGGGCGACATCAGGGAACTGTCCTGGACGGGCACCGGCGTGGCCACGGGGCCGTCCGGACCAAGGTCGAGCGTCGCGCGCAGATAGTCGGCCCGCTCGTCGTTGACCGGCAGATCGCGGCCGAGCCGCGCCGACTCGAGAACGTGTTCGATATCGCTGCGACCCGAGAGTCGCCGGATCAGCGGCACCAGGAATAGGACGGCGCAGACATAGGACGAGACCGGGTTGCCCGGGACGCCCAGCACCTGCAGCGGGCCAAGCTTGCCGTGCATCATCGGCCGGCCGGGACGCAGCGCCACGCGCCAGAACGACAGGTCGAGCCCCTCGGTGGACAGTGCCCGCTGCACCAGGTCGTGTTCGCCGACGGAAGCCCCACCGGTCGTGACCAGGATGTCGGCACCCCACTCGCCCGCGCGCCGGATCGCCGCGCCGATGTCCTCCAGGCGGTCGCGGGCGATGCCGAAGTCGCGCGCCTCGGCGCCTTCGCTGCGGGCCAGCGCGGTGATGGCGAAGCCGTTGGAATAGACGATCTCGCCGGGGCCGGGCGTAGCGCCGGGCATGACGAGCTCGTCGCCGGTGCCGATCACCGCGACCTTGGGCCGCCGATGCACGCCGAGGCTTGGATGGTTCATCGCGGCCGCGAGCATGACGTCGCGGTCGCTGAGCCTGCGCCCCCTCGGCAGGAGCCTCTCGCCCTCGCTGAAGTCGATTCCCTGTCCGCGCACGTTGCGGCCTTTAGCGGACGGCTTCTGAATCGTCACGCGGTTGCCGTCGCGGCTGGTCTGTTCCTGGATCACGACCGTGTCGGCGCCGGCGGGCATCACGCCGCCGGTGAAGATGCGCGCAGCTTGCCCCGACTTGACCTCGCCGTCGAAAGGATGCCCGGCGGCGACTTCGCCGATCAGCGTGAGCGTCACCGGCGCCTGGGCCACGTCGTCGGCGCGCACGGCATAGCCGTCCATGGCGGAGACTGCCGCCGGCGGCTGCGTGCGCAGCGCGGTGAGATCGTCCGCGAGCGTGCGGCCACAGGCGTCGGTGAGCGGCACAGTTTCCGCGGGCAGGGCGGTGGCATCTGCCAAGACGCGCCTCAGGGCCTCTGCGACTGACATGAGTGATGGCAAAACTAGGACTCCGCTCTCCAGGTCCCGGATTTGCCGCCGCTCTTTTCCAGGAGGCGGATGCCCTCGATGCGCATGCCGCGCTCCACCGCCTTGACCATGTCGTAGATGGTCAGGCAGGCGATCGACACGGCGGTGAGCGCCTCCATCTCGACGCCGGTCTGGCCGGTCACCTTCACGGTCGCCTGCACCAGGAAGCCGGGCAGCGAATGCTCCGGATTGATCTCGACCTCGATCTTGGTGATCGGCAGCGGATGGCACAGCGGGATCAACCCGTGCGTGCGCTTGGCCGCCATGATGCCGGCAAGCCGCGCGGCGCCGAGCACATCGCCCTTCATGGCGTTGCCCTCGATGACGAGATCGAGGGTCTCCTTGCGCATGATGACCTTGCCTTCGGCGACCGCGATGCGCTCGGTCTGCGGCTTGGCCGAGACGTCCACCATGCGCGCTTCGCCACGCTGGTCGATATGGCTGAGTTTGGGCGCGTCGGTCGACGGCTTCGCCTTTTTCGTCCCGGCGCCCCGCGAGGCGGATTTCGTGCGGGTCGCCATGGCGTTACTCCGCCGCCGTTGAGCGCGCATCGCGCGCGAGCAGGGTCCGCGTCGCGGCTGTCACGTCGGCCTGCCGCATCAGGCTTTCGCCGATGAGGAACGTCGAGATGCCGATGCGGGAGAGGCGGGCGAGGTCGGCCGGCGTGTTGATCCCGCTCTCGCCGACGACGATGCGGTCGCGCGGCACCAAGGGTGCCAGCCGCTCGCTCACGTCGAGTGATGTCTTGAAGGTGCGCAGGTCACGGTTGTTGATGCCGATCAGTCGCGACTTAAGATTGAGCGCACGCTCGAGTTCATCTTCCTGATGAACTTCAATGAGAACATCCATCCCATTGTCAATCGCTGCATTTTCGATTTCGTCTGCTGCGGCATCGCTGACGCCGGCCATGATAATCAGGATGCAGTCGGCCCCCAGCGCCCGCGATTCAACCACCTGATAAGGTTCGTAGATGAAGTCCTTGCGCAGGGCCGGTAATTTCGTCGCACCGCGAGCCTGGGCGAGGAACTCAGGGCGGCCCTGGAACGAAGGCGCGTCGGTGAGCACCGACAGGCAGGTCGCGCCGCCGGTCTCGTAGGCCTTCGCCAGCGA
Organism: Pseudolabrys sp.; assembly: GCA_036519015.1. Taxonomy (GTDB): domain Bacteria; phylum Pseudomonadota; class Alphaproteobacteria; order Rhizobiales; family Xanthobacteraceae; genus Pseudolabrys. Next base: position 32,089 of record DATDMA010000219.1, read on the forward strand.
CGGCGGGTCGAAATCGGCGCGGATCAACCCCTTCGAGGGGCTCGCCTTCTTGATCTCGGCGATCAGCGCATAATCGCGGGCGGCAACGCACCGCTCTATGGCCCTGAGGAACCCGCGCGGCGGCGGTGCCGCCTTTGCCTCCTGCTCGAGCGCTGCCAGCGGGCGCGCGCGCTTGGCGGCCGCGATCTCCTCGCGCTTGTAGGCTTCGATCTTGGTCAGGATATCGGACATCTCAGCCCTCGACACACGCGCAAGACACCGCGATCAGCCGGTCGAGCCGGCCTTCGGCTTCGCCGCTGTCGATCGACTTAGTGGCTATCGCGGCGCCATCCTTCAAGTCCTTGGCCTTGCCGGCCACGATGAGCGTCGCGGCGGCATTGAGCACCGCCACGTCGCGGAACGCGCTCGGCTTGCCCTTGAGCACGTCGAGCAGGGCCCTGGCGTTTTGGTCGGCGTCGCCCCCGCGCAGCGCTTCCGGCTTGGCGCGCGGCAGGCCAGCGTCCTCCGGCGTGATCTCGAAGGTGCGGATCTTGCCGTCCTTGAGTTCGGCGACGCTGGTCGCGCCCGAGGTGGTAATCTCGTCGAGTCCGTCGGAGCCGTGCACGACCCAGATGCTCTCCGAGCCGAGATTGTGCAGGACCTGCGCCATCGGCTCGATCCAATGGCGCGAGAAGGTGCCGATCATCTGCCGCTTCACATTCGCCGGGTTCGACAGCGGCCCGAGCAGATTGAAGATCGTCCGGGTACCAAGCTCGACGCGCGTCGGGCCCACGTTCTTCATCGCCGGATGATGCGCCGGGGCGAACATGAAGCCAATGCCGGCATCGCGGATGCAGCGGCCTACCTGTTCGGCATTCAGGTCGATCTTCACGCCGAGCGCCTGCAAGACATCGGCCGCGCCGGACTTCGACGACAGCGCGCGGTTGCCGTGCTTGGCGACCGGCACGCCGCTGCCCGCGACGATGAAGGCCGCGCAGGTCGAGATGTTGTAGGAGCCCGAGGCATCGCCGCCGGTGCCGACCACGTCAACCGCATCGGCCGGAGCCTTCACGCCCAGCATCTTGGCGCGCATGGTGGTCACCGCGCCGGTGATCTCATCCACCGTTTCGCCGCGCACGCGCAGGCCCATCAGCAGGCCGCCCATCTGTGAGGGCGTTGCTTCGCCCGACATCATGCGGTCGAAGGCGCTGGCGGATTCCTCACGCGTGAGGCTCGCGCCGGTCGCGACCTTGGCGATGAGCGCCTTGAATTCGTCAGCCATTGGAAATGCGCCCCTTCAGCCCGTCGCGTGCAATGGTGCCGCTTTGCGCGCGGAGACGCGTCCGCGCTGCGCGTTCCAGGCGGCGGCGAGATCGAGAAAATTCTTCAGCATCAAATGACCATGCTCGGAGGCGATGCTCTCGGGATGAAACTGCACGCCATGCACGGGCAGGCTTTCATGCATCATGCCCATGATGAGGCCGTCGCCGGTCTCGGCATTCGGGATGAGCTTGCCCGGAAGGCTCGCGCGCTCGACCACCAGCGAATGATAGCGCGTCGCCTGGAAGGGCCCGTTGATGCCGCGAAAGACGCCTGAGCCGTTGTGTTTGATCTCGGACAGCTTGCCGTGAACCGGCACGGGCGCACGCACCACCTTGCCGCCGAAGACCTGGCCGATTGCCTGATGGCCGAGGCAGACGCCGAACAGCGGGATCTTGTCAGCCGCCTTGTCGATGAGATCGAGGCAGATGCCGGCCTCGTTCGGCGTGCAGGGGCCGGGCGAGAGCACGATCGCTTCCGGCTCGGCAGTGATCACCTCGTCGACCGAAATCTTGTCGTTGCGGTGCACGGCGACATCCGCCCCCAGCCCGCCCAGATAGTGGAACAGGTTGAAGGTGAAGCTGTCGTAATTGTCGATCAGGACGATCATGGTTCGGGGCCCGGCTGACGCGTCTTAGTGGGGGGCCCGGAAGGGGTCAAGCGTGGGCCGGGTCAGCGTGCTCGGCGCTCTGCCTTCTTGGCAGCGTGCTCAATCCATTTAGGACCGAGCCACGCCCCTACTGTCCCGACGAGCAAGAGGACAATCGGCGCAATCACCAGGTAGATTTCCAGGGCTGTCATGGCTGCAGTCTCCCGGAGACCGTCTAGTATCGCCGGAATAAAGCGCGCTAACAAGCCCTGGTTGTGCTGCTCATCCCTTATGGATCGGGTCGATCCAGGGGATATTCTCCGGCTTCTCCACCGGCTCAATGTCGAGATTGACCACCACGGCTTCGTTATCGCTGCGCACCAGCACGCACTCGAGGGGCTCGTCCTGGGCCGCATTGATCTCCTGGTGCGGCACATAAGGCGGGATGTAGATGAAATCACCGGGACCGGCCTCGGCGGTGAATTCCAGATGCTCACCCCAGCGCATGCGCGCCTTGCCGCGCACGACATAGATCACGCTTTCGAGAGCGCCGTGATGATGCGCGCCGGTCTTGGCGTTGGGCTTGATCTTGACCGTTCCGGCCCAGATCTTCTGCGCGCCGACACGCGCCGCATTTATCGCGGCTTCGCGATGCATGCCGGGGGTCTGGGCGGTATTGGGGTCGAGCGAATTGCCGGGGATCACCCGCACGCCGTCGTGCTTCCACTTCGTCTCGTGATCGTGGCTGTGGTGATCGTGCTCGTGCTCTGCGCCCATGCCCGTCGCTCCATTCGGTCCGCGAGGCACGATATCACATAGAACGGCTATCGCACGCAGCTACTGTCCACGCTTGGCGGCGCTGGCGAAGCGGCGGGCCTCCTCGGCAGCGCGGAACAAGGCTTTCGCCTTGTTGATGCATTCCTGCTGTTCTGAGTCGGGATTGCTGTCGGCGACAAGGCCGGCGCCGGCCTGCACATACATCTTGCCGTCCTTCACCAGCGCGGTGCGCAGCACGATGCAGGTGTCCATTTCGCCGGCGGCGGAGAAATAGCCGACGCAGCCGGCATAGAGCCCGCGCTTCTCTTTCTCGAGCTCGTCGATGATCTGCATCGCGCGCACCTTCGGCGCGCCCGAGACGGTGCCGGCGGGAAAGCCGGCGGCGAGCGCATCGAGTGCATCGTATTTCTCATCCAGCGTGCCTTCGACGTTGGAGACGATGTGCATCACCTGGCTGTAGCGCTCGATGAAGAATTGGTCGGTGACGGTCACGCTACCGATCTTGGCGACGCGGCCGACATCGTTGCGGCCGAGATCAAGCAGCATCAGATGCTCGGCGCGCTCCTTCGGATCGGCGAGCAGTTCTTCTTCCAGCGCCTTGTCCTCGTGCGGCGTCGGGCCGCGCGGACGCGTGCCGGCGATCGGGCGGATGGTGACGACGTCCTCGCGTACGCGCACCAGGATCTCCGGGCTCGATCCGGCAACGGCGAAATCGCCGTAGTCGAGGAAGAACAAGAACGGCGCCGGATTGATGCGACGCAGCGCGCGATAGAGCGAGAAGGGCGGCAGCGTGAACGGCGCCTCGAATCGCTGCGCCAGCACAATCTGGAAGGCGTCGCCGGCAGCGATGTATTCTTTCGCCTTGGCGACCATGGTCTTGTATTCGGCCGGCGTCGTGTTCGACTTCGGCGGCACGTCGAGCGGGCCTTCGTCATGTTCCGACAGTGACTTGTCGAGCGGGCGGTCGAGGCTGTCCACGACCCCCGAAAGCCGCTCGAGGGCGCGTGCGAGCGCCGTCTTAGCGTCGGTGCCAGCTTCGGGCCGCACCGGTGTTACCACCGTGATCGAATCCTTCACCGCATCGAACACGACGATGAGCGTCGGCCGCACCATGATGGCATCGGGCACGCCGATCGGATCGGGCTTGGCGGGCGCCAACTCCTCCATCAGGCGCACAGTGTCGTAGCCGAGATAGCCGAACACGCCGGCCGCCATCGGCGGCAGGCCGGCCGGCAGGTTGATGCGGCTTTCGTTGACGAAGGCGCGCAGCGCCGCGAGCGGCGGCTCGGGGCAGGGCGCGAACGCGTCAGGCTCGCTGCGCGCGGCGCGGTTGATCTCGGCGCGCGTCCCGCGCGCGCGCCAGATGACGTCGGGATCGAGGCCGATGATCGAGTAGCG
>DATDMA010000220.1:0-2865 GCA_036519015.1 Pseudolabrys sp.
ATGGTCAAGCTGCTGCCGAAGGCATAACGGTCCTCGGGGCCGGGCGCTCGCAAGCGGTTAACGCATCGGCAAGCTTACCGGCTTGCCTGCAACTGCCTGATTTACGCGCCCGCAACCACTCTCATCTAGAGAGCGTGGATCAGCCCCTTGAGGCAGTCAGCCATGCAGTCATCCACGCGTCCCGTCGCCCTCGCGCTTCGCGGCCTGAGAAAAGCCTTCGATCGGCCCGCGGTCGACGGCCTCGACCTCACGGTCTATGGCGGCGAGTTCTACGCGCTGGTCGGCCCGAACGGCGCCGGCAAGACGACGACATTGCGCATGGTGACCGGCCTTCTGCGGCCGGATGCCGGAACCATCGCCATCGAGGGCATTGACGCACTCGCCGATCCGATCGCCGCCAAACAGGTGACGGCCTGGGTCGCGGACGAGGCGATGATCTACGACAAGCTTACGCCGCTCGAATACCTGGAATTCGTCTCCGGCCTGTGGCGGATGGAGCCGGCCAACGCCGAACTGCGGGCGCGCGATCTGCTCGACTGGCTCGGGCTTGCGCCGCATGCGCATGAGCGCTGCGAAAGCTTTTCCAAGGGGATGCGGCAGAAGGTGGCGCTTGCCGGCGCGCTTGTGCACGATCCCAAGCTCATCATTCTCGACGAGCCGCTGACCGGGCTCGATGCCGCTTCGGCGCGGCAGGTGAAGACCGTGCTGCACGAGCGCGTGCGCGCCGGCGGCACGGTGATCATGACGACCCATATCCTCGACGTCGCCGAGCGCATGGCCGACCGCATCGGCATCATCGTCGGCGGCCGCCTGATCGCCGAAGGCACGCTGGAAGAACTGCACCGGCAGACCGGACAGTCCGGCACGCTGGAGGACACCTTCCTCAAACTTGTCGCCGGTCAGGCAGAAGCGGCATGAGCGAGGCCGGCACGCTGAGTTGGCTGGCGCAGCACGAGCTTCGCCTGTCCTGGCGCGATTGGATCGCGCTGATGACGGCGGGTCGGCGTCGGCGTGTGCATCGGGTCGCCATCGTGCTCGCCGTCTTCGCGGTGGTCATGCACGTTTTCGCCAATTGGCTGGTGGTCCGCTATGCCGACATCGGGCTCACCGCCGATGTGCCGACGATGGTCGGCCTCACGGGGACGCTCGTCGTGTCGATGTCGCTCTTGCTCTCGCAGGCGATGGAATCGGTCACGCGCGCCTTTTATACGCGCTCCGATCTCGAGTTGATTCTCACCTCGCCGGTCTCGACGCGTAAGGTCTTCGCGGTGCGCATGATCCGCATCGCCGCCTCGACCGTGCTGCTCGCGATGCTTTTGGCAGCGCCCTTCATCGACGTGCTGGCGCTGCGCGGCGGCGCGCGCTGGCTTTCGGCCTACGGCGTGGTCGCCAGCATCGGCGCGCTGGCGACGGCGATCTCGCTGGCGCTGACCATCGCGCTGTTTCGTCTGTTCGGCGCCAAGCGCACGCGGCTCATCGCGCAGATCGTGGCGGCGGTGATCGGCGCCGCATTCGTGATCTCGCTGCAGGTCGTCGCGATCGTCTCGTCCGGAAGCCTGTCGCGCTTTTCCGCCTTGCAGTCGCATTGGGTGCTGACCCATGCCCCCGCGCTCGGCGCGCCCTTCTGGTGGCCGGCGCGGGCCGTGCTTGGTGACCCGGTAGCCCTTGCGGTCGTGATGGGCCTAAGCGCCGCTCTGCTCGCCGGCGCGATCGCTCTGTTCTCGCGCCGCTTTGGCGACCACGCGTTGGCTGCGGCCGGCGTCTCGAACGGGACGGTGCGCCAACGGCGCCGGTCGAAGCGTTTCCGGGCGGCATCGCAGCGGCATGTGTTGCGCGCCAAGGAATGGATGCTGCTGCGCCGCGATCCCTGGCTGATCTCGCAGACGCTGATGCAGATCCTCTATCTGCTGCCGCCGGCGCTGTTGCTGTGGATCACCTTCCGCGACGGCAATGACGCCTATGTGGTGTTGATCCCCGTCATCGTGATGGCGGCGGGCCAGCTTGCCGGCGGGCTCGCCTGGCTGACGATCTCGGCCGAGGACGCGCCCGATTTCGTGGCATCGGCGCCGATCGCGCCGTCGAGCATTCTGTTGGCCAAGGTCGAGGCGGTGATCGGAATGGTCGCGCTCGTCTTTGCGCCGATGGTGGTCGTGCTGGCCTTCGACTCCGTACGCGCCAGTATCGTCCTGACGCTCGGCATCCTGACGGCGGCAGCCGCCGCGACGCTCATCCAGCTGTCATTCCGCGTGCAGGCCAAGCGAAGCCAATTCCGCCGCCGGCAGACCTCGTCGCGCATCGCGACCTTCGCGGAGGCGTTCTCATCGATCAGCTGGGCCGCGACCGCGGCCATGACCGCGAACGGGACCTGGTTTGCGCTGCTGCCGGCGCTGGCCGCACTCGGCATCCTCGGCGGCGTGCGGCTTATCAGTCCACCGCGCGACTGAGATTCAAGTCTTGTAGCTCGGATCGATGCGATCGAGCCGGCGCAGCATCGCCGGCCATTCGACTTCGCCGAACGGAGCGCCGTCGCTGCCGAAACCCTGCGCCGCGGTCTTGCGGCTCACCGCTTCGTCCGGAAAGTTGATCGCGGCGCCGGTCGCCTGCGCCGCGAGCTGCGCCTGACACGCCTTCTCGAGATGATGCAGGATACTGAAGGCCTCCGGCACATCGTGGCCGACCACCAGCAGGCCGTGGTTGCGCAGGATCATCGCCGGATGCGGCCCGAGATCGCGCACCAGCCGCTGCCGCTCGTCGAGCTCGAGGGCAAGCCCCTCATAGTCATGATAGCCGAGACGCCCATAAAAGAACTGCGCGTGCTGCGATAGCGGCAGCAGCCCCTCCTTGAGCATCGACACCGCCATGCCG
>DATDMA010000221.1:0-2306 GCA_036519015.1 Pseudolabrys sp.
ACCGCCAGGATCACCAGCAGCGCGTAGTCGGTAATATTGTTGACCGGCAGGCCGATCACGGCGACGGCCAAGATCAGCACGGCCAGCTTGCGCCAGCCCGACTTGTCTTCGCGCAGTGCCGTCATCAATGAAATGTCCCGGAGCCATTGAGCCAGATCGCCCTTGCCTAGCATGCCGATTTGGCCCAAATCCATGCCGCGCGCGGCAGTTAATGTTTGGGGGCTCGACAGCGTGATCCGCCTGGGGATTGTCGGCAGCAATTACGGCCGCACGGTGCAATTGCCGGCGTTCCGCGCCGATCCGCGCTGCACGGTGGTCGCACTCGCCGGCACGGATCCCGCGCGCACGGCCGAGCGCGCGCGCGCCGCCGGAGTTCCCAAGGGCTATGGCGACTGGCGCGCGCTGGTCGAGGACAAAGACGTGCACGCGGTCGCCATTGCTACATTGCCGAGCCTGCAGGCGCAGATCGCGCTGCGCGCGCTGGAATTGGGCAAACCTGTGTTCGCCGAGAAGCCGATGGCGAGCGATCTTGCGGGCGCACGCACCATGCTAAAGCAGGCGACGGCGAGCGGCCTGCCGACGATGATCGATTTCAATTTCCACCAGATCATGAGCTGGCAGCGCGCCAAGGCCATGCTCGACGATGGCGCCATCGGCCGGCTGCGCCATATCGCCGTGCATTGGCACGTGGAGAACCGCGCGATCCAGATGCGCATGCGCAACTGGAAGACCGTGAGCGACGACGGCGGCGGCGTGCTCGGCAACTTCATCTCGCATTGCTTCCACTATCTCGAATGGTTCTGCGGCCCGATTACCGGATTGATGGCGCGCGTCGGCGGCCTGCCGGACGATCGCAACCTCGAGACCACGGTGGCGATGGCGATGAATTTCAAGGCCGGACCGATGGCGAGCCTCTCGATGAGCTGCGCCTCTTATCTCGGTGCCGGTCATCGCATCGAATTCTTCGGCGAGGACGGCTCGCTGGTGCTGGACAACAGAACCGCCGACTACATGCGCGGCTTCGAACTCCTTTATGCAAAGCGGCCGGCTACGGCGTTTGCGCGCATCCCTGTCGACGATCCGCTCGATGCGAAATTTGCCGATGGACGCGCGGCGCCGGTCGCGCGGCTTGCCAAAATATTCTTGGATGCTATCGAAACCGGCGGCACCGCGACGCCCGGCTTCGCCGAAGGCTATCGCGTGCAGCAACTGATCGACGCCGCGCGGCGGTCGCACCGTGAGGGTGCGTGGATCGACGTAAGCGCACCAATCGTCACTGAGGAGTTGTCTGCGTGAGCACTCCAAAAATCCTCGTCACCGGCGGCAGCGGGTTCATCGGCTCCGGCCTTGTCAAGGCGCTGGTGAAAGCCGGCGCGCAGGTGCGCGTCCTCGATGACAATTCGCGCGGGGCGCCGCGCCGGCTGGCCGACGTCGAGAACGACATCGAATTTATCGGCGGCGACATCCGCGATGCGGAAGCCGTGGCGCGCGCGACCAAAAGCATGGACGAGGTGCATCATCTGGCCTTCGTCAACGGCACGGAGTTCTTCTACAGCCAGCCGGACCTGGTGCTCGATGTCGGCGTGCGCGGCATGATCAACGTAATCGACGCCTGCCGCTCGCAGGGCGTGGGAAAGCTCATTCTCGCGTCGTCGTCCGAGGTCTATCAGACGCCGCCGCAGATCCCGACCGACGAGAGCGCGCCGCTGTCGGTGCCCGACGTGCTCAATCCGCGCTATTCCTACGGCGGCGGCAAGCTCATCAGCGAGCTGATGGCGATCAATTTCGGCCGCAAGTATTTCGAGCGCGTGCTCATCTTCCGCCCGCACAATGTCTACGGGCCCGACATGGGCTGGGAGCACGTGGTGCCGCAATTCGCGCTTCGGCTGAAGGCTCTCGCCGACAAGCAGCCGCAGGGCCGGCTGCGCTTCGACATCCAGGGCACCGGCGAAGAGACGCGCAGCTTCTGCTTCGTCGACGACCTCGTCGCTGGCGTCATGGTCATGCGCGAGAAGGGCGAGCACCTCGGGATCTATCATGTCGGCACAACGGAAGAGGTCGCCATCGCCGACATGGCGCGGCGCATCGCGCGCGAGGCCGGCCGCGAGATCGAGATCGTGCCCGGCCGGCTCGCCGCCGGCGGCACGCCGCGCCGCTGCCCGGATATTTCGAAATTGAGCGGATTGGGCTATAAGCCGCGCGTGCCGCTCGACGATGGGCTAAGGCCTACGGTCGACTGGTACTGGCGCAATATGCATTTGGCGCCGAACACTCTTTCTTCGTCACCCTGAGGTGGCCGCCGAAGG
>DATDMA010000222.1:0-8928 GCA_036519015.1 Pseudolabrys sp.
AGCTGTCGCTGGAGGTGACCGCCCTGGCGCCGCTGTTCGGCGACAAGGTGTTCAGCGCCGATCAAGTCGAACACGGCAAGCCGGCGCCCGATCTGTTCCTGTTCGCGGCGCGTTCGCTCGGCGCGTCGCCGGCGGATTGCATCGTGATCGAGGATTCGGTGCTGGGCATCGCGGCCGCGCGCGCGGCCGGCATGGGCGCGATCGGTTTCGCCGGAGGAGGTCATGCCGATATCCAACTCGGGGATAAACTCGCCGCGTCGGGCGCCGATATCGTGATCCGCGCGATGGCCGATCTGCCCGCGGCCGTGCAAAGCCTCCGCGGCCGGATGTCCGGCCACGGCTGAACGGGCCTGTGCTACGGTCCTTGCGTCACGAAGACGCGGAGACGAACCATGCCGGGCCGGTCGCTCTCGTTTGCTGCGCTGGCGCTGTGCGGGTTCGCGGCCGCGTTGCCCGCCACGGCACAGGACATGATGCGCCATCTCGACCTGTCGTCGCCCGAGATGACGACAGCCGAGATGACGCGCGAGGAGGTCGCGCGGCTCGCCGTAGCGGCGACACGCGCTCAGCCGGCCGACTTCACCGGCAAAAGATTGTCCGGCCTGGATCTGTCCGGGCTCGACCTGTCGCGCGCGGTATTTCGCGCGGCGCGGCTGAACAAAACCAATCTCTCCAACGCCAACCTCGATGGCGCCGTGCTCGACCAGGCCTGGCTGCTGGATGCGGATTTGAAAGGTGCGAGCCTCAAGGACGCCAGCCTCTTTGCGGCGCAGATGCAGCGTGCGAGGCTCGACGGCGCCGACCTTTCGGGCGCGCGTATCGCCGCTGACCTTACCGGTGCGAGCCTCATCGGCGCGAAGCTTGTGGGCGCCAATCTCGCTGCCGACATGAAGAACCAATCGATGGGGCTTATCCGCGCCGTGCTCCGGTCCGCGCGGCTCGATGGCGCCGACATGAGCAATGCCGATCTGTCGCGCGCCGATCTGCAATTCGCCTCGCTTGCGAAGTCCGATCTCTCCGGCGCTTCGCTGCGCGGCGCGGATCTCAGCGGCGCTGACCTTTCCGGCGCGACGATTTCCGGCGCGGATTTCGCGGAAGCCGATGTCGCTTCGGCGCGGCTGAGCGCTCCGGTCGGGCTTGATACGGCCCTTAATCTCGACAAGGCTGTGAACCGGGACCGGCTCCGGCGCGAATGACGCGTAAGAGAGCCGGCCAGCAGGGAGGCATGTTATGCGGACGTTCTTGGTTGCCGTAGCGTTAGTGCCGCTGATGTGTTCGGGCGCAAGCGCGCAGAGCAAAGGCACGCGCTTCTGGAACCTGACGCTCTACACCGTCACCAGTTTTCAGATGGCACCGGCGGGTCAGGACGCGTGGGGTCCCGACCAATGCAAGAACGATCGTGACGGCACGGTCGATCACGACGAGCGCCTGCGCATCACCGGCGTGGCTGCGGGCCGCTATGATGCGAAGCTCGCCGACAAGACGGGGCGCCTCTGCATCGTGCGCAATATAGAGGTGAAGGACGGCGGCGTCTTCACCATAGAAGAGAAGCAGCTCACGGATTGCGAGAAGAAGTGAGCGCCCAAAACACCTTCAATGCCGCCACGTGTTCGGCAACATCGTGCACGCGGATGATCGAGGCACCGGCGTCGATCGCCACAAGGCTCACCGTCACCGTGCCGACGAGCGTCCCTTCGCTGCCGTCGCCGGTGAGCGAACCGAGAAACCGCTTGCGCGACGCGCCGATGAGGATCGGCAGGTGATAATCTTTCAGTTCTTCCAGCCGCGCGATGCAATCGCGGTTCTGCCGGCTGCTCTTGCCGAAGCCGATGCCGGGATCGAGGATGATGCGGCCAGGCGTGAGGCCGGCGCGCGCGGCGATCGCGAGCGAGCGGTCGAAGAAGCGGCGGATATCGGCGATGATGTCGATGCGTTCGTCTTTCTCCGCCCGATTGTGCGTGACGACCACGGCGGTCTCTGTTTGGGCCACCGTGTCGGCCATGCGTTCGTCGTACTGAAGGCCCCACACATCGTTGATGACCACGGCACCGAGCGCGGCCGCCCGTGTTGCTACGGCGGCCTTGCTGGTATCGATCGACAGCGGCGCCTCGACGGTCGCCAGTGCTGTCAGGATCGGCTCGATGCGATGGAGTTCTTCGGCTTCCGTGACGGGCGTAGCGCCGGGCCGCGTCGACTCGGCGCCGACATCGACGATATCGCAGCCCACTGCGACCATTTCGCGCGCGTGCGCGAGCGCCGCCTCGTTCCCCAGGAATCGTCCGCCATCGGAGAACGAATCCGGCGTGACGTTGAGGATGCCCATGATGAGCGGGCGCGTCCCGATCAGCTTCAGAAAAGCGTCGCGCCTGGCGCGCAGCTCCGGCCGCATCACGCCGCTTTTCGTGCGCCCGGATATTCACAATGCCAGCGCACGCATGTCCATTTCGGGTGATCGCCGATCCACTGCGCGATGTATGGCGGGGCCGCCATCGCGCATTGGGAGAGCGATCCGGCGGATGCGTATTGGAGATGCTGGTCTTCGCATTGCATCGGGGACGCAACAGCACAGACGGTGATCACCAGTTCGATGAAGCCCATGGCGATATGCTCCGCGCGAATCGCTCCAATTTACCTCTAACCCCGACCCGGCGACCGCCGTTCAAGCCGGAGGATAGAATATTTCTCCCTTTCCGGTCACCGCCATGTCACCGGCCAGCCGCCGCCAGGGGCGGCGCAGGATATCGGCGAGAGCGGGACTGTACGGCTTGATATACGCAGCCATCAGCGCGTTGGTTTCAAATTCATGCACGCCGCAATCGGCGAACGTCGGCGACAGGGACTCGCTACTGCCGGCTAATACCAGAGTACCACGTGCCATCAGATAGCCGGGCAGGGGCCCGGCCTGGCCGCCGACGATGAGCGTTCCGGCAATCATGCGGCTGGCGGCCTGCGCGCCGGCGTCGCCTTCAACGATGATTATGCCGCGCCGCAGCTTGTCGGCGGCGCGCGCGCCGGCATTGCCGACGACGACGACGATGCCGCCGCGCATGCCGGCCGTCTCGCCGGCGAGCGGTCCGCCGAGCCGGTCGCCGGCATTGCCGGTGATCTTGAGCACGCCCCCCTTCATGCCGGAGGCGGCCCAGGGCCCGGCATTGCCGTTGATCGTGAGGCGACCGCCGCGCATCAGGCGCCCGGCCTGGATGCCGACGTCGCCGTCGACGTGGACTGCGCCGCCACTCATTCCGCAGCCGATGCGGTCGAAGCGTCCGCTGCCGCCGTCGAAGCAGATGCTCTCGGCATCGCCGGCCGCGATCTTGAACACGTCACCGGCACAGACACGTTCGCGCGTGGTCTGTAGTTCAATCTTCGCGATCTCACCCTCGCTCTTCCCCGCGAGCCGCTGCGGCACCAAGGGCGCCAGATCGAGCCGCTGCGCCGGCGCGTCGCGCAATGTGAACACGAGCGCGCTCACGGCAGCAGGTCCTTCAGATGATAGTGATGCGGCCCCAGCTTGCCGCCGTAATTGCCGGCGCCGACGCGCAAGGCGCCGCGCTCCGGCCCGAGCGCGAGCACCGCCGCCAAGCCGGCGCGCATTGCGTTCGCTACGGCCTCGGAGGTCAGCCCGTCGATGACGATCTCCAGCACCGAGCCGATATCGGCATCGAGCGCGGTGTTGCCTATGCCTTTCAAGGTCGGGCAATAGGCATCGTTGGTCGAGGCGCTGGCGCCCTTGTATTTCGATCCGACTTTGGAGCCCGAGCGCGCGATCCCGCCGGGGAACGGCATGATCGCGTCCGGCACTGCGTTGATTGCTGCGACCGCGGTTTCCGCGGCAGCCAAAGTTGTCAGCGTGCTAGCGCCCATGAGGATGAGATTGCCGCCGCCGACGGCTTTCTTGGTCAGGCCGGTGGTCGCCTCGCAGACGAATTCGCCGTCCATCACCGGCACGCGCCAATAGCGCTTGTCGCCGAAGCGTTTCGAGATCTGCCAGCCGTCGCCGAAGAAGCGCAGCGCATTGCCGAGCTTGAGCGTCTCCTCGCCTTCGAGCCCGGCGAAGCAGGCCGACCCGGGGCTGGTGAGCACGCACTGGCCGACGCGCAACTTAAGCTGCTTCTGCAACTCTGCGGTGGAGACCGAGAACAGCAGCACGCGTACGCCCGGCCGCCCGTCGGGCGTCTCGTCGGGGGATAGTTCACGGTCGATGCTGGTCTCGGCACCCGCGCCGATCACCGACGTGCCGAAGCCGGTCATCGTCACGGCTGCCTGGCGCGCCCAGCGCTCGCTATGCGCGGTGATAATCAGCGCCGTCGCCCGCATGCCGAAGGCTTCGGCGAAAGTGTCGTCCACACGGATGCCGTTGACGGTTACGTGTTGCATGGCACGCGTTCGAATGGATCGGGGCGGCCGATTGCCGCCTCCGGCACGCTCATGAAATCCAGCGGCAGCCCGTAGCGTTGATCGTAGTAGTCGCGCATGCGGCGCTCGATCGCGCGCTCGGCTTGCGGGCGCACGTCGAATGCACGGCCAAAAGACTGCCGTACCACCTTGCCGTCCCGCACGACCAGTTCGCCGTTCTTGAACACCAGCGCCGCTTCGCGGAACATCTTGGCCTTGTCGCGATCAAGTGCATAGACGGCGATGTCGGCGACGCCGCCCGGTCCCAGATGGCCGCGGTCCTTGAGCCCCAAGAGCTTCGCCGGCGCCGCGCGGGTCATGGTCGCGATCTCAGGCCACGTGTATTCGCGCGTGATGGAGGCAAGCGTGGTCACCTCCATCGCCTCCTTCGGCATCGTCGTCATCCATTGCGTTCGCAGCTCGCGGTCCATCAGCAGCGCGAAAATGTCGGGATAGGCGGTGAACGGCGCGCCGTTGGGATGGTCGGTTGTAAAGAACACGCGCCACGGGTCGTTGGTCAGCAAGAATAGCTCGAGCCCGGCCGCCCATTGCACCGCGTTGTAGAAGTCGTTCGCGCGATACTCGTAGGGCACGATGCCGCCGCCGTTCGAATCGCCGTCGAAGATCACGTATTTCTTCGGCCGCGCCTGCTTGCGCGCATTGAACTGGCGCAGCACATCGCTGGAAATCGTGACGGTCTGCCCGAACATCACCTGGCCGACATCGACGGTCACGCTCTTGGCCGCATTGACCGCCTCGGCGAGGCGCGCGGCGGCGGAGGAGAAGCCGCGCGGGCCTTCTTTTCCGTAAGCGTAGAACTGCAGATGCGCGAGATGCAGCGGCAAGCCTTCGGCCGCGGCGATGGTGGCGAGCGCCGTCTCCACATTGCCAGCGAGGCCGAGATTGTTGCAGTGGACATGCAGCGGATGCGGCAGGCCGAGTTCGTGCACGGCGCGCTGCAACGCCTTGACGATGGCGCGTGACGGGACACCATAGCCGGGCACCTCGTCGTCGAGCGAGAACGAGCGCACATTGTCCTTGAAGGCCGCTGCGCCGCCGGCATTGATCACCTTGATGCCGAGCCCGCGCGAGGTGGCGAGTGTCCAGGCGACGTAGTCGCGCACGGCGTCGGCGCTTTCCTTTCCACGCAGCAGATTGAGCAGGAAATCGTCGTTGCCGAGCACCGTCAACGCCGCCTTGTCGATGATCGGGATGTCGGCAAGCTCAAGATGCGATTGCAGCGCGTTGTGCGGCAGCACCGCCGGCTCGACCACGGTGGTGAAACCCATGGCGGCATACAGATGGCCGGTCTCGAACGTGTTCCATGCGCCGGCCGGCTGCGGCACGTGTCCTGGATGCACGACATCCAAGGCGTTGCGCAATTCCGGCATCAGCAGGCGCCCCAAGGTCTCGTTGCCGCCGGCGATGTGCGAGTGGATGTCGATTGCGCCGGCCATCACGATCTTGCCCGCGACGTCGTGCGTCTCGTCGGCCTGGTCGCCGGGCGGTGCCTCGACGATGCGGCCATCGCGGATAAAGATATCGCCGACCGCGTCGCGGTTATTGGCCGGATCGATCACGCGTCCGCCTGCGAGCCGGGTCAGCATGGCGGCGCTTCCGGCAATGCTGCGCTGATCATGGTGACGGCGTCGGCCACCGAAATGCGGTTCGTGGGCTGGCGCGCTTCGACCGCTCCGAGGGTTCCCGTTGCGGTGAGATATTCGACCGCGGGATGATCGATGCGGGGCAGACCGACCGCGATGGCGACCTCGCTGCGCTTGCGGTCGGGGTCGGCGCCCAGCGCGATCAGCGGCAGCTTGCGTTTCCAGTCGGGCGAGTGTGCGCCGTAAGCGGAAATCCATAGGGCGCAATCGGCTTCGCCGCTCTCGACGAGACGCGTCGCATCGAAGCGCCAGGGGTCGTGCTCCCAATAGCCGCGCGCGAAGCCGGTGCGCATGGGGAAGCCGGTCATCCAGCCGCTCACCTGCTGTGCGCCTCCGGCGTTATCGGGCGGTGCGAGCGGCAGCCCGGAAAAGCGCGTGTTGTCGTTCAAGTCCTTCACCAGTCCGCAGAGCATCTCGATTGTCAGTTCGTCGTGCTCAGCAGCCGACCAGACCGCGACGCCGAAGCGCGCTTTCGCCAGATCGCCCGCGAGCGCATCAAGCTCTTTCGCGGCAAGCGGTGTCTTTGCAACTGGCCGTCCGGCGCAACGGGCACGCAGCGCCGCGAGCAGGATCGGCAGATCGGCGGTATCGTCGCCGATGATGGACACGTTTTGCAGAGCACGAGCTTGCGCCGCCGCGCCGCCCGGACAGAGCCAAACGATCCGCCGGTTTGCATCGCCGAACAGCCGGGCCGGCAACTCCGGCCATGCCTCCGTCAGTCCGGATCCGACGAGCAACAGGAGATCGGCGCGCAGGCGCGTCTCGTTCGGCGTCGTCACCATCATGCCGGACTCGCGCATGACGTCGAGATCGCGCAGCAACGCCGCCGAATGCATGTGATCGATGATCCCGCCGATGCGTTGCGCGAGTGCAATGGCGGCGCGTATGCCGGCGACATCGGTGCCGAGGCCTGCGATCACCGGCATCCGGCTGGCGGCCAACAGCTTCGCGGCTTCCGCGATGGCGGTATCAAGCTCTGTTGCACTGCCGCGAATCCAAGCTTTAACCATGGCGGTTCTCTCTCGCCCGGCGCGGTTTGGTCGCGGCCCTCGCCATGTCCGGCATTCCAGCTAACTTGTTTTCTTACGAACCTACTTGTCGTATTTGATATAGGCGAAGCGCGCATCCTGATGCGGCGTGCCTTCGAGCGCGCCGCCGGCCGTGGCGGGCTGCCAGTGGACCACGTCCTCGATTTTCTTGGCGAGTTCGAAGTCCTTGTCGGTGATGCCCTTGGCCGCGTGATTTTGTAGGCGCACCTCGACCCACGCGTAGGATGCGGTGATGTCCGGATGGTGCCACGCCGCCTCGGCAAGATGGCCGACGGTGTTGATCACCATCAGCGTGCCTTTCCAGCTGTTGGTGCGGTATTTGCGGCGGATCCAGCCGCCTTCGAACCACCAGTGCGGAAGGTCGCGCGCGAGCTGCGCTTTGATCTCGTCCTCGGTGTACGTACGTTCTTTGACTGCTTCGGCGGTCATGATGCGAAATCCCTTCTCGCGCGACGCAATCTCTGCCCGATTGCCAAGCCAGTCCAGGTGCCGCAGTCTAGCCCTCGATTTCGCAATTGTAAGTCCCGTCCGTCATCGAGCTTCGGGAGTGAGCGGTTGAGCAGAGGGCCGGCCAGCGTCACCACCACGGTTCCGGCCCGATTGCATCTCGGGTTCCTGGACCTCAATGGCGAACTCGGACGCAGGTTCGGCAGCATCGGCGTCGCGATCAGTGGCCTGCGCACGCGCGTCACCGTCTCAAAGGCAGCGCGGACGGACGTGAGCGGTCCCGAAGCCGAGCGCGTTCGCCGGTATGTCGAGCGTTTGCAAGAGCATCTGGGTCTCGACGCGGGGCATCGTATCCACATCGACGAGGCTATTCCAGGTCACGCCGGGCTCGGCTCCGGCACGCAGCTCGCGCTTGCGTTGGCGGCCAGTGTCCGGCGCTTGCACAACATGCCGCTCGATAGTCGTGGCGATGCGTTCCGGCTCGGACGCGGCCGGCGGTCCGGCGTCGGCATCGGTCTGTTCGACACCGGCGGTGTCGTCGTTGATGGCGGCCGCGGTGAGGTCATGGCACCGGCGCCGATCGTCAGCCGAATACCGTTTCCCGATGCGTGGCGGATCGTGCTTGTCCTCGATCCCGGCCGCACCGGCGTGCATGGCGACGACGAGGCCGCGGCATTCGCGCGTCTGCCGCCCTTTCGCGGTGCGGAGGCGGCGCACATCTGCCGCCTCGTGCTAATGCAGGCGCTGCCCGCGCTCGCGGAGGCCGATCTTGCGGCCTTTGGCCATGCGATCAAGGAGATGCAGCAATTGCTCGGCACGCATTTCGCGCCGCTGCAAGGCGGCGAACCGTTCAGCAGTCCCGATGTCGCCACCGCGCTCGACCTGCTCGAAGGCGAGGGCGCGCACGGCATTGGGCAGAGTTCATGGGGGCCGACCGGATTCGCTTTTGTGCATTCGCAGGAGGAGGCGGAACGACTCGTCGGCATCGCGCGCAAAGATGCGCGTTGCCGGGGTCTGGACATCCGCGCTTGCAAAGGGCTCAATCGCGGCGCCGACATCGCACTCGACGCGACCGCACTGCCGGAACCGTGATCACACGCGGAGACCGTCATGACCGACAAGCATATCCTGCACATGCTGAGCCCGCTCAAGCACATGAGCCCGTTCGATGCGAACATGGCGCTCGATGCGGGCTATGACGCGGTGGTTCCCTATACGCAAGTTACGCTGAGCGAGGTGCAAGGGCTGGTGCAGGACGCAATGTTCTCGCGGCCGCCGAAGATTGGCGTGAAGACCGGCGTGTTCATCGGCGGCAAGCAGGCGATCGAGGCCCTCGATATGCTCGAGACCGCCAAGAAATCGCTGGTGCCGCC
>DATDMA010000223.1:0-2536 GCA_036519015.1 Pseudolabrys sp.
CAGAACATGTCGATGACGACCGGCCGCTGGAATTTCTGCCGGTACTCGGTCGCGACCTTGGCCGCGAACACCACCGCTTCCGGATCGTCGCCGTTCACGTGGAAGATCAACGCCTCGATCATCTTGGCGACGTCGGACGGATAGGGCGAAGAGCGCGAGTAGCGCGGATAGGTCGTGAAGCCGATCTGGTTATTGACGATGAAGTGGATGCTGCCGCCGGTGCGGTAGCCCTTCAGGTCGGACAGGCCGAAGCATTCCGCCACGACGCCCTGGCCGGCAAAGGCCGCGTCGCCGTGCATCAGCAGCGGCATGACCATCGTGCGCTCGTCCGGCGTGGCGCCGTGCTGATCCTGCTTGGCGCGCACTTTGCCGAGCGTGACCGGATCGACGATCTCCAGATGCGACGGATTGGCGGTGAGCGACAGGTGGACCTTGTTATTGTCGAACTCGCGGTCCGACGAGGCGCCGAGGTGATACTTCACGTCGCCGGAGCCTTCGATCTCGTCCGGCGTCGCCGAGCCGCCCTTGAACTCATGGAACAGCGCGCGGTGCGGCTTGCCCATCACCTGGGTGAGCACGCTGAGGCGGCCACGGTGCGGCATGCCGATGCAGATCTCGCGCACGCCGAGATTGCCGCCGCGCTTGATGATCTGCTCGAGCGCCGGGATCAGCGACTCGCCGCCGTCCAGGCCGAAGCGCTTGGTCCCGGTGTATTTGACGTCGAGGAATTTCTCGAAGCCTTCGGCTTCGACCAGCTTGTTGAGGATCGCGCGCTTACCCTCGCGGGTGAAGGTGATCTCCTTGTCGCGGCCCTCGATGCGCTCCTGGATCCAGGCCTTCCGCACCGGATCGGAGATGTGCATGAACTCGACGCCGAGCGTCTGGCAGTAGGTGCGACGCAGAATCGTGACGATCTCGCGCATGGTCGAGAATTCGAGGCCGAGCACGTTATCGAGGAAAATCTTGCGGTCGAGATCGGCTTCCTTGAAGCCGTAGCTGGCCGGATCGAGCTCCGACTCGTCCTTCGTCGGCTCGAGGCCGAGCGGATCGAGCTTTGCGTAGTAGTGACCGCGGATGCGGTAGGCGCGGATCAGCATCAGCGCGTGCAGCGAATCGCGCGTCGCCTGCATCACGTCGGCGGAGGCGAGCTCCACGCCCTTGGTCTTCGCAGTCGCAGAAATCTTGTCGCCGAGGCGCTTTTCGGTCTCAGCCCACTGCCCATCGAGCGCGGCGACCAGATCGCCATCGGGGCGGACGGGCCAGTTCGGCTTTTTCCAGGAGGCGCCCTCGGCGCTTTTGACGACGTCAGCGGAGTCGTCTTTCAGGCTCTGGAAGAACTCGCGCCACTCGGCGTCGACCGTGGCGGGGTCGGCTTGGTACTTGGCGTAGAGGTCTTCGATGTAGGCGGCGTTGCCGCCGTAGAGGAAGGATGTGTGGGCGAAGGCGGAGTTGGCGTCCTGACGGGACATGGCGACCTGATCCTTGGCGCGGTGGGAATACCCGCAATTCGGCGCCGGCTTGGTCGGGAGGGGCCAGGTAACCGGCGAGGCGTGTTCTTTACCCTATTTATGACGATCGTAAGTCTACAAAAGGCTTAAGACTGAATCTGGATGTCAACTCTTTGACCGGGATTCAGACGCGGCTTGATACTCCAATTTCGAGGAAATGCACTGCGGCAATTTTGAACTTCAGCGAAAGTTGAAGCGGGGACGGCCCAAACGATTTGTGGCGCCCACTCGGGTGAGTGGACGCCACAGAAATCGTCAGCTGGTTTCGGTCGGAGGGGTCCTTAGCCCTTCAACACTTCTACCAGCGTCTTGCCGATGCGCGCTGGCGACGGCGACACCTTGATGCCGGCCGATTCCATGGCCGCGATCTTGGACTCGGCGTCGCCTTTGCCGCCGGAGATGATCGCGCCGGCATGACCCATGCGGCGACCCGGAGGGGCGGTGCGCCCGGCGATGAAGCCGACCATCGGCTTCTTGCGGCCGCGCTTGGCTTCGTCTTTCAGAAATTGCGCCGCGTCTTCTTCAGCCGAGCCGCCGATCTCGCCGATCATGACGATGGAGGTGGTCTTCGGGTCGGCCAGGAACATCTCCAGCACCGCGATGAACTCGGTGCCCTTCACCGGGTCGCCGCCAATGCCGACCGCGGTTGTCTGGCCGAGGCCCTCGCGGCTGGTCTGAAACACCGCCTCGTAAGTCAGCGTGCCGGAGCGCGACACGATGCCGACCGAGCCGGCCTTGAAGATATTGCCCGGCATGATGCCGATCTTGCACTCGCCGGCCGTCATCACGCCCGGGCAGTTCGGCCCGATGAGACGCGACTTGGAGCCGGACAGCGAGCGCTTGACCTTGACCATGTCCATCACCGGGATGCCCTCGGTGATGCAGACGATGAGCGGGATCTCGGCCTGGATGGCCTCGCAGATGGCGTCGCCGGCGCCCGGCGGCGGGACATAGATCACGCTGGCGTTGCAGCCGGTCTTGTCCTTGGCTTCAGCGACCGTGTCGAACACCGGCAGGTCGAGATGCGT
>DATDMA010000224.1:0-3983 GCA_036519015.1 Pseudolabrys sp.
CCCGACAGCCGGTACAAGTCGGCGTGGATCAGCGAGAAACGCGGCAGGTCGTAGCTCTGCATCAGCGTGAAAGTCGGGCTCGGCACCTCGACCGTCTCGTCGCCCGCGAGATAGCGGATAAGGGCGCGCGCGAAAGTGGTCTTGCCGGCGCCCAGGTCGCCGGAGAGCGTGATCAGGTCGCCCGGCTCGATGGCGCAGGCAATGTCCACCATCAGCCGGCGGGTGGCCTGCTCGTCGGCCAGCGCCACTGTGAAGCTGTATCCGCCGGAACTGCTGGGGAACATCGAATCATCCGTCTCTAGCCCGAATCTTATAAACGCAAATTCGTCCCAAATCCGCCCCTTGGCTTCCGTGCCCGGAGGCATGGTGATAAGCACGCCTTGCCTTCATCCGGGAAAGCGTCATGCCGAAGAAACTTGCTCTTACTCTGGCCTGCGGCAACTACGAGATCGTGCGTCCGCTGATCGACGGCACGGTCGAGGTCGACGGCGTCGATCTCAACATTCTCACCGATATGGATTCGGCGACGCGCCACTGGCGCTTCCTGCGCAACCAGGAGTTCGACGTGGCCGAGCTGTCGAGCTCGTCCTACCTGGCCGCCCGCGACAATGACTGGCCGTTCCGCGCAATCCCCGTCTTCCTGCATCGCCGCTTCCGGCACGGCTTCATGTTCATCAACACGGGCAAGGGCATCAGCAAGCCAAGCGACCTCAAGGGCCGCAAGATCGGCGTGAAGACATTGATGACCAGCGCCATCCTGTGGATGCGCGGCATCCTCCAGAACGAATATGGCGTGCCACTCAACTCCATCGAGTGGGTGGCCGAGCTCGACGACGACGTCGAGGTGCAATTGCCGCCGGACATCAAAGTCCGGCGCTTGCCGGACAATCAGTCGGTCGAGGCCATGCTGGCTGAGGGCGAACTCGATGCGGTGTTCCACTCCGATCTGATCAAGCCGTTCCTCGCCAAGGATCCGCGCGTCGGCCGCCTCTTCCCCGATCCCAAGGCGGAGGAGATGGCCTATTTCAAGAAGACCGGCATCTTCCCGATCATGCATGTGCTCGGCATCCGCCAGGCGGTCGCCGAACAGCATCCGTGGCTCGCGGTGAACCTTTTCAAGGCGTTCAATGAAGCCAAAGCCATCGCCATGAAGCGCATGCAGAACCCGCGCATCGTGCCGCTCGCCTGGTATCGCGACGCCTGGGAGGAGCAGGAGCAGATCCTCGGCTCCGATCCGTGGGAATATGGGCTGACCGAGAATAACCGGAAGAACCTCGAGACGCTGGTCGGCTACTCGCACGAGCAGGGCCTGATCAAGAAGCGGCCGGCGCTCGAGCACCTTTTCCTTAACGTCTCGCAAGGCCGCAAACGAGGCGATTTTCGCGTTTAGAACAGCGCCGAATCCGTGTTGCGGCGAACGTGGCGCGGACGTAACGTCCCGCCCGACCATTGGCCACGCAGGTGGCCCGGCGCTGTAACGCGCTGCGATGCACATGTTCGAGGAGGACTATCGATGCCCGCGCGCGCGAAAACCCTGGCGCTCATTGCCGCCGTTCTGTTTGCTTGCGGCCTTTCCGCTGCGGGCGCGCAGGAAAAGGTGTGGCGGCACGGCATCCTCGAGGCTAAGAGCGATTCCGGCTTCATCGCCATGGTCGCCAAAGGCGGCTTCGCGGAAAAGCATGGATTGAAGATCGAGCTGCTGCAGATCAAGGCCGGCGCCACGCTGATGAAGGCGCTGATCTCGGGCGACATCGACAGCGTGGACATGGGCGCGGCGGAATCGATCGTCGCCGGCGCGCGCGGCACCGGTGTCAAGATCGTCGGCTGCACATGGCCCGGCGTGCCGCAGGTCGTGCTCGCCAAGGATGACATCAAGTCGCTGGCGGACCTCAAGGGCAAGACGGTCGCCATCTCTTCGCCCGGCTCGCTGCCCGATCTGCTGTTCAAGGGCATGCTCGACGCCGAGCATATCCCCGTGTCGGAGATCAAGTTCGCGACGCAAGGCGCCGATCTCGATCGCTACAAGTCGCTGCTCGCCGGCATCACCGATGCCGCCGTGGTGTCGAACGAGTTCGAGGCTGTGATGCCGCCGCACATCAAGGTCCTCGTGAAGGGCTCAACAGCGGTGCCGAACTTCGTCCGCCTGTGCGTCGCCACTAGCAGCAAGGTGATCGCCAGCCGGCGCGATGATCTCGTGCACTTCGTCGCCGCGGAGATGGACGCCTACAAATATGCCGCCGAGCACCGCGAGGAGACGGTAAAGCTTGCGCAAGAGATGAGCCACGCCAAGCCCGACGACAAGCGCGCGGAATTCATCACCGAGCAGGCGGTGCGCGACAAGCAGATCGACCCGACGCTGGCGGTGCCCGCCGATCGCATCGACTGGATGCAGAACTTGTTCGTCAAGGCGAACGTCATCCCGAAGACTGTGCCGGTCGACACGCTCATCGATGCCAGCGTGCATGCCGACGCGCTGAAGCAGGCGGGGAAGTGAGCTTTTTGTCATTCCGGGACGCCGCGAAGCGGCGGGCCCGGAATCCATGCTCCGCAGCGTTGAGGATTATGGATTCCGGGTTCGCTCGCTGCGCGAGCAGTTTAATTACCTCAACGCCACCGTCATCGGGTTATACGAATAGAGCCACGCGTTGCGGTCTTTGCCTTCGTCGCGATTCGCGAAGGCGGCACGCATCTCGGCTTCCGAGCGCAGGTGGAAGAGCCGGCGATTTTCGCTCGACTGCATGACGATGCGCGCGGTGCGGTCGATGCGGTTGCGCTGATAAAGCTGGAGCGCGCCGGCGATATCGCTCTCCATGCTCAGCGCGCGCGCGAGCACCGCGCCATCCTCGATCGCCATCACCGCGCCCTGCGCGAGATAAGGCAGCGTCGCATGCGCGGCGTCGCCTATTAGCGTGGCGCGCGGCGTACTCCAGTTCTTGATCGGCAGCCGATTGTGCAGCGACCAGCGATAGCATTTGTCGCGGTCGGCCTTATCGATGACGGTCTGGATGATCGGATGCCAGCCGCGATAATCGTCCTTGAGTTGGTCCCACGGCATCTTCACGGTCCAGGACTCGTCCGAGACCTCGTCGGTCTCAACGATGCCGACGAAGTTCAGCAGCGCGCCGCCGCGCACGTAGTAACAGACGGCGTGACCGCCGCCGCCGATGAACAAGGTCATCGCCGGCTCGAGGACATTCGCAGGCAACCGCTCAACCGGAATGGTGAGGCGCCAGGCGGCGTCGCCGGTATAGGTCGCCGGCACTTCGCCGACGATCTGACGGCGTACGACGGATTTCAGCCCGTCGGCGCCGATCAGCAGGTCGCCGCGCGCGGACGAGCCATCGTCAAAGTTGAGCGTGACGCCATCGGCGGTTTCGGAAAATGCGGTAGCGCGGCGGCCGAGCCGCACCACGTCCGGGTTGAATTCGCGTGCTTTCGCCGCAAGCATCGCCTGGAAATCGGCGCGGTGGAGCTGCGTGTAGGGCGCGCCGTGCAGCCGCTCGTGCTCGTCGGACAATGCGAAGCGCTGGATCTCCTCGCCCGTGTCGTACAGGCGAAAGATGTAGGCTGCCGGCCGTACGCCGGCCTTGGTGATCGCCGCTTCGAGCCCGAGCGCGCGTAGCGCATGCATGGCATTGGCGCTGATCTGGACGCCGGCGCCGACTTCGTCGAGCTGCGGCGCCTGCTCGTAGATTTCAACATCGTGGCCTTCCCTCATCAGGAATGACGCGGCCGCCAATCCGCCCAATCCCGCGCCGGCGATGAGGATTTTGTGTTTTGGCATTGTCTCCCAGCTCATCAATGCGCGGCGCGATGACCGCGCTCTTTTCGGACCCTGTCAAAATCCTTACCGGGCACACTGCGCGTCCACGGTGGCGCAAACAATAGTTTGTCGCTGGCGCAAACGGCTGATGCGACGGCCTGGCACAACCGAGGCTAGTGAGAATGGCGCTGTGCGCGAAATCTACGCCGCGGTCTGCTTG